>JABZYY010000017.1 GCA_015264885.1 Streptococcus sp.
C
Source organism: Streptococcus sp. (assembly GCA_015264885.1). Classification (GTDB taxonomy): domain Bacteria; phylum Bacillota; class Bacilli; order Lactobacillales; family Aerococcaceae; genus Granulicatella. The sequence goes on from JABZYY010000017.1 coordinate 2, forward strand.
CATTCAACGATATCCATATTTTCACCATTTAATTCTTCAACAATGTTATGAACACGTTGTCCACGAGGTCCTACGCATGTTCCAACAGGGTCTAAGTTAGCATCGTTTGAACGAACGGCTACTTTAGCACGGTCACCTGCTTCACGAGCAATCGAAACGATTTCTACAACGCCATCGTAAATTTCAGGAACTTCTTGTTCAAATAAACGTTTTAATAAATCTGGATGAGTACGACTTACGAAGATTTGAGGTCCTTTAGTAGTGTTGTCTACTTTAGAAACTAAAACCTTGATACGTTGATCAGGTAAGTACTCTTCAGTTGGAATTTGGTCCTGTTTCGCCATACCAGCAACGATACGTCCAAGGTTTACGTATACATAACGGAAATCTTGACGATCAACAACACCTGTCATGATTTCATTTTCGTATTGAATGAATTCATTGTAAATATTTGTACGTTCAGCATCGCGAAGACGTTGCATAATCACTTGTTTTGCAGTTTGAGCAGCGATACGTCCGAAGTCTTTAGGTGTTACTTCAAAACGAATTTTATCGCCAACTTCATATGCTTTGTTTTTCGCATGTGCTTCTTCTAGGCTAACTTCAAGAGTTGAATCGAATACATATTCAACAACTTCTTTAACTGCATATACATGCATGTTGCCTTTCTTTTGGTCAAACTCCACTTCAACGTTTTGAGCTTGTCCGTAGTTTTTCTTATATGCAGACACTAAAGCTGCTTCTAAAGCTGTAATCACGACATCTTTAGAGATTCCTTTTTCTTCTTCGAGAACCGTTAATGCTCTTAGCATTTCTTTACTCATGTGTTTACTCCTTTACTCCTTAGAATTTGATTGCAAGACGTGCTTTGGCAATATTCTTACGATCAATTGTAAATTCTTTTGTTCTTGTTTTGATTTGTACGTTTAATGTTACCGTTTCTTCATCGACTGAAAGAAGAGTTCCTTCAAGGAATTTCTCACCTTCAACGTTTTGATAAAACGATAAGTGTACGTATGAACCAATGGCAGCTTTTAATTCTTCTTCGTTTCTTAATGGGCGTTCTGCACCAGGTGAAGAAACTTCTAAGAAATAAGCTTGTGGAATTGGATCTGGATCTTGTGCATCGAGAATTTCACTAAATTTTTCACTCATAAACGCACAGTCATCTAAATCGATACCGCCCGGTTTATCTAAGTAAAAACGTAGAAACCAATTCTTTCCTTCTTTTACAAATTCTAAGTCGAATAACTCAAAGCCTTCTTTTTCGATGACCTCTTTAGTTAGCTCTGTTACCGTCTCAGTTACTTTACTCATAGCCTCAACCTCCTTGCTACTTGAGTCCATGTCGATAAAAAGAGTGAGCGTTTCCGCTCACTCTCCTCTCAACTACTATTCTACTTTGTTAGTATACCATATACTTTGTTAAAATACCAACTATTGTGATATTAGAACAAATCATCGAATAACGATAATTGGTTTTCATCTGGTAAATGGTCTAAGACTTTATTTTCTGTCATATAGTCAATAAGCGTCTTCGATACTTTACCACGTGTCGCCAAATCTTTCTTCGATAGGAATGGTTGTTCTTGTCTTGCTTCAACGATTTTGTTTGCAACGTTCAAGCCTAAACCTTGAATCGCTCTAAATGGAGCAATCAGTGAATCGCCTTCAATTACAAAGTTACTTGCTTCAGATTTATCCACGTCGACCATCTTGAAGTGGAAACCACGTTCCACCATCTCGTTGGCTAATTCTAGAACGGTTAGCAAGTTTTGTTCTTTCGTACTTGCTTCCATTCCCTTTTCGCGAATTTCTTTCATTCGTTTCTTAATCATCTCTTTCCCTTGTGACATGGCAACGATATCAAATGCTTTAGCCCGGATGGAGAAATAAGCACAGTAGTAATAAATCGGATGATGCACCTTGAAATAGGCCACCCGCAAGGCCATCATAACATAGGCTGCCGCATGGGCTTTCGGGAACATATATTTAATCTTCAAACAAGATTGAATATACCATTCTGGTACATTTTTCTCTCTCATAATCGCTTGGAAGTCGTCAGGAATTCCTTTCCCTTTACGAACCCCTTCCATGATTTTGAAGGCAATCCCTTCTTCAACGCCTTTATGAATTAGATACACCATGATATCGTCACGACAACCAATAACGTCGGCCAGTGGGATATTATGAAGACGAATCAACTCTTCGGCGTTTCCAAGATATACGTCAGTACCATGTGACAACCCTGAAATTTGAAGCAATTCGGTAAATGTTGAAGGTTTTGTTTGTTCCAACATTCCACGAACGAATTTAGTCCCAAATTCCGGAATCCCAAGTGTACCTGTATTGGAATCGATTTGTTCAGGAGTCACTCCTAACACTTCAGTACCACCAAAGATTTTCATTACTTCAGGATCATCTGGTGGAATCGACTTTGGATCCATTCCTGATAAGTCTTGTAACATACGAATCACAGTCGGATCATCGTGTCCAAGAATATCGAGTTTTAATACATTATCGTGAATTGAGTGGAAGTCAAAGTGGGTTGTTCTCCACTCAGCACTCAAATCATCGGCCGGGTATTGAATTGGCGTAAAATCATACACGTCCATATAATCTGGGATTACAATAATCCCACCCGGGTGCTGACCTGTACTTCTCTTAACTCCCGTACATCCGCTCGCTAACCGTTCAATTTCTGCTTGACGGAACTCTAGACCTAAGTCCCGCTCGTATCCTTTTACATACCCAAAGGCCGTCTTATCGGCTACCGTACTGATGGTTCCTGCACGATACACGTAATCTTCACCGAACAGTACTTTTGTATAGTTATGCGCTTGTGGTTGATATTCCCCACTAAAGTTTAAATCGATATCGGGAACTTTATCTCCGTAGAATCCTAGGAAGGTTTCAAACGGAATATCGTGTCCATCTTTAACCATCCTCGTATTACATCTTGGACAGTTTTTTTCAGGTAAATCAAAGCCTGAGCCTACTGATCCATCATCAAAGAATTCTGATAATTGACATTGAGGACAACGATAGTGTGGCGCTAATGGATTTACTTCAGTAATTCCAGTTAAAGTAGCTACTAAGGATGAACCAACCGACCCACGTGATCCAACCAAATACCCGTCCTGATTACTCTTTAATACAAGTTTTTGAGCAATTAAATAAATTACCGAAAAACCATTTCCAATAATACTCTTTAGCTCTTTTTTAATACGATCATCCACAATTTTAGGTAGAGGATTTCCATACCATTCATGTGCTTTATCGTAGCTTAATTTAGTGATTTCGTCAGCGGCGCCTTCGATTTTCGGAGTGAATAAATCGTCTTTCACTGGAGTAATTTCTTCTAATTGCTCGCTAATCCAATTTGAATTTGTCACGACTACTTCATAAGCTTTTTCCTCTCCAAGAAAAGCAAATTCTTTCAGCATTTCGTCAGTTGTTCTTAAATGAGAATCTGGATATTCTTGAGGAACACCATTGTTTAATGATGTCAGAAGAATCTCACGATAAATCTTGTCTTCTGGATTTAAGTAGTGAACATTCCCTGTTGCTACAACTGGTTTCCCTAACTCTTCCCCAAGACGGACTAAGTTTTGAATGATTTCTTCTAAGTGATGCTCATTACGAATTAATTCTTTTTTGATTAAAGGACGATAGATGGCTTTTGGCATAATTTCAATATAATCATAGAATTTAGCCTTTTCTTTAGCCTCGTTATATCCTTTTTGCATCATCGCTTCGAATACTTCACCTTCAGCGCATCCTGATCCTAGTAAGAATGAATCACGACGGCTTGAAAGCATACTTCTTAAAATACGAGGGACGCGGTAATAATACTCAATATTCGATTGAGATACGACCTTGAACAATTCTTTTAGTCCAGCTTGATCTTTTGCAAAAATCGTGGCATGGAATGGTCGACCGTTTTTAAAGACTTCCTCTGGATGAATATTGGTATTTAATTCATCATGATACAACAAATTATGTTCTGTCGCTGCTTCTTTTAAGAAGATATGACATAAGTAACCTGTCGTTTCAGAGTCATACACAGCACGGTGATGTTGTTCCAGTGCAACATTATAGCGTTTCGCTAAAGTATTTAAACGATGAGACTTCAGTTGAGGATGAAGCATACGTGACAATTCCAGAGTATCTATAACTGGTTGGTTTGTTTTTGGGATTCCCACATTTTCATATCCTGTATTTAAGAAGCCCATATCGAAACTTGCGTTATGCGCAACAAGGATGCAATCTTTAGAAAATTCGTGGAATTCTTTTAAGACTTGTTCTACAGATTTAGAACCTTTCACCATCTCATCTGTAATCCCTGTTAATTGAATAGTTGTTGCAGACAATGGATGGCCTGGATCAATAAATTCTTCAAACTTATCAATGACGACACCGTTTTTCATTTTAACAGCGGCTAGTTCGATGATGCTGTCATAAATCGCAGAAAGACCTGTTGTTTCCACGTCAAAGACCACATAAGTCGCGTCTTCTAATAAAATATGTTGCGGATTATAGGCTACATTCACGTGGTCATCAACGATATTTCCTTCTAATCCGTATAAAATTTTAATGCCGTTTTTCTTACCAGCGCCATGTGCTTCTGGGTAGGCCTGTAAATTGGCGTGATCTGTAATCGCAATTGCCTTATGTCCCCATTTAGCCGCTTGACTAATCAAATCACTTGGAGAATTCGTCGCATCCATCACTGACATATTCGTGTGCATGTGCAACTCAACGCGTTTTTCGCCTTCTGCTTTGTCTTTTCTACCTTCATGGTTCACAGCATTCATATCGCGAATAATCATTCCTAATTCTTGAGAGAACTTATTCACTTCAATCGTACCGAACGCTCTAACCCATGTCCCCTTTTTCAAGCCTTCAAGCGCTTGTTCATCTTCAGGAGTTGATGGGAATAAAGTCGCACTGATGGAAGATGTATAGTCCGTTAATTTAATATTTCCGAACAACTTCCCCTTGGCTTTACCGCGACGAAGTTCAATATCAAAAATCTTCCCTTCGATTACAACATTGCGCTCTTCTTCGAAAATATCAGCAAGCGCACGAACTTCACTATTGGACTTAATTGGTTTACCGTAAATAACACCTTCTGGTTTAGAAGAACCAGGCGAAGCAGATTTTCTTTGCGGAGCTTGAGCAGCTGCTAATTGTGCTGTTTTTTGAGCTTCATTAAATGCTTGCTCAATCTGTTGTTCTTTTTGAATAAATTCTTCAGCTAATCGATCCTGCAATTCACCATCTACATGGATTTGAATGCCTAATTTAGGGAATCCAGCTTCTATATAAGCTTGTTGAATTTTTGGAACGCAATTATTCGTTAAGTGTGTCTTTGTTAATTCATTTGGACAATGCAATTGAATTTGATTTTTCTCATATTTTGGAGTTTGATCCGCTAAAATTTGATGAGAAACTGCAGATTCATCCTTTAATGTCTCTAACACATATTCCCAATAAGACTGAACTAAATCTTCTGTTACCTCTGCACCATCATCAGTTGTAATAACAGCTTTTCCACCGAATTGGCGGTAAGTGTCATTGAGCGCATCGGTAAATAGTCTGAATTTTTCATACATAAAAATGACTGGATTTTGAATATGAAACGTCCATGTTTTATCTAACTTAGAGATATCAATTCGAACTAATTTTGCTTCATCAAATTCCGGAGAAAAAATACTAGTGTCAGCAATATTAAATTGCTCGATCACTTTTTTCATTAAATCTTTTTGTGATTGACTCATGGTTTCCTCCTTTTTTATTACATAAGAAGAGTGCTCCACCATCGTAGAGACACTCTCTTGTCTAATTAAATAATTTCATAATATCGTTCCATGTCACAAGAAGCATTAACGCAAAAAGGAAAATAGCTCCTACAATCGTTAAATAACCTTCTTTTTCTGGATCGAGTGGTTTCTTACGAATTCCTTCGATAACATTCAGAACTAGTTTACCACCATCAAGTGCTGGAATTGGTAAAAGGTTCATTACTCCAAGGTTGGCACTAATCATTCCCATGAAAGCAAGTAAATCAATGAACCCATTTTTAGCCACTTGCGATGTCATAGAATAAATAGCAACCGGTCCACCTAGTTGATTTAAATTAAACCCACGTGTAAACAGCGAGCCTAGTGCTGAGAGCACTAATACGACCACTGAAACAGTTTGCGTAAATCCATAAGCAAGAATGGAAAGAATATCATTTTTAAGAATTCTTGTCACACCAAATTGACCTACTTTTGAACCATCTGATGCTTCGACAGCTTTAGGAGTGACTTGAACTTCCTTAGTTTTCCCGTCACGTTCAATCGAAACTGCTAGAGCTTTATCCGCGCTTGAACGAACAATTTTTGTCATTTCATCCCATGAATGAATCTCAACGCCGTCGATTGAAAGAACTTTATCGCCTTCTTTTAGCCCTGCTACTTGCGCTGCAGAATCATCAGTTATTTGTCCGATAATCGCATCATTCGATGGAACTCCACCTTGCATAAATCCAACAATAATAAATACTAAAATCGATAAAATAAAGTTATTCATCGGTCCAGCAGCGTTCGTTTTAATTCGATTCCATAAAGTAGCTGAATTAAATTGACGTTCCACAGGAGCAACGACTACTTCTGTTCCATCAGATTCAACAATTGTTGCAGTCTTCGAAACTGTTAGCGTCACTTTTTCTTCTGAATTAATGAAGTATCCAGTTAATGTCATATCCTTATGTAAGTCTGCATCTTCGATTTGGAAAGGTACAGAATTCTCGATAATTAATTTATCGTCAAAATTTAATTTTTGAACAACATTCTCATTATCTAGGACGATGGTAATCATCATCCCTGGTTTGATTTCTTGTTCATCTTCATCATGACCCGCCATACGAACATATCCACCAATTGGTAATAAGCGAAGTGTATATACTGTTTCGCCTTTACGAACTTGGAAGATTTTTGGTCCCATCCCAATCGCAAATTCACGAACTAAAATACCCGCTTTTTTTGCAAAATAATAATGACCAAACTCATGAATAATCACGATGATGCTAAATACAAATAAAAATGCAATTAATCCTTGCAATTATTTCACCTCTTTCACATATCCCCAAAGAATTTAAATACAATCTGGAACATTAACATAGCAAAGAATGTGGAATCGAAGCGATCCAATACTCCTCCATGTCCTGGGAAAAAGTTTCCAGAATCTTTCACGTTAAATTGTCTCTTATAAGCAGACTCTACCAAATCACCTAATTGTCCAAAAATGGATAAGAAAACCATTAAGAGCACAAATTCAAATACTGAAAATTGAACTGGATTATAAAATGGAACAACGAGCAATCCTAACAGTACTGAGCCAAGAACGCCACCAATAGACCCTTCAATTGTTTTATTGGGGCTGATATCTGGAGCTAACTTGTGTTTCCCAAACTGACGTCCTGCTAAATAGGCAAATGAGTCCGTTCCCCAAATGACAATAAAGACAAAAATCGCCATTCCGAAACTAATACTTCTGACAAATAATATTCCAGAGAAACCACCACCGACGTATAAAGAAATCAGCGAACAAAACGCTGCGTCTTCAAACGAAAATCGGTCGCTCTTATAAACCGTTAATGTCATCAGTAACATCACCATTAAGAAATAAAAGAAGAAATAGTCAATTCCTCGTGGCAGGGCTACTAATGGCTTCTGTGAGAATAAAAATGATAATGTTGCCAGTAATGTTAAAGCTCCCTCAATAGAAAAAATATTCATTTTCTTCATTTGGAAGAATTCATAAATCGCTACAATCGCTAACATTGCTAAAAGTGTTCTAAGCCAAATGTCGCCTACAAAAAGAATTGGCAAGAAGATACCTAAAGCAATAAGTGCGGTAATGACACGTTGTTTCATCTATGCAAGACCTCCATAACGGCGATGTCTTCCTTGGTACGTTAGAATCGCTTTATGTAAATCTTCTTCAGAAAAGTCTGGCCAGAAAATATCTGTAAAGTAATATTCACTATATGCTAATTGCCATAATAAGAAATTACTTAATCGCACTTCTCCACTTGTACGAATCATTAAATCTGGATCTTGTAAATCTCCTAGGAAGCTTGTTTGTAACTTACTCGCAAAAGCTTCATCGTTAATATCTTCCACTGAGATTTCTCCGGATTGAACCTCGTTTGCTAGAGCTTTCGTTGCTTCAATAATTTCAGCACGTGAGCCATAGTTAAGAGCAAACGTTAAGACCATTCCTGTATTATTCTTTGTATCTTCGACGGCTTTTAAGACGACTTGTTTTGTAGATTCAGGTAATTCATCAATAAATCCAATCAGTTGGATTTTCATATTTCTTTCTTGAAGTTCCGGCATAAACGTTCCAAAGAAATCTCCAGGTAGTTTCATTAAGAAGCTTACCTCTTCTGTTGGACGTTTCCAGTTTTCAGTACTAAACGCATATAAGGTCATCGCTTTTACCCCTAATTCATCGGCAGCAATTGCGATACGTTTTACTGTACTCATGCCTTCTTTATGTCCCGCAATTCTCGGAAGATTGCGTTTCTTTGCCCAACGTCCATTACCATCCATAATCACGGCGATATGTTGTGGGATATTTTCTCGATCAATTGAAACAGATTCTGTTGTTTCTTGTGGTTTTGATTTTTTCTTCCAAAAAAGCATTTTATCCATTCCTTTACACGTATTTCTTTTCTATTGTAACAGAAGTTTAAGGTCATTTATAGTATTCTCTTTTTCCTTATGAAAAAATTACAAAAACAAAGGCCCTGATTGGTTTCTAGGGCGAAAAATGGTATACTTAGAAACAGATTTATGAACCAATAAAGGAGTTAACCATGATTACAATGAAAGATATCGTGTTAGAGGGACATCCAGCACTTAGAAAACGTGCCGAGAAGCTTACTTTCCCACTAACTGAAGAACAACAAGAACTAGCTAAAGAAATGCTAGAATTCTTACATAACAGTCAAAATCCAGAAATCGCAGAAAAATATGAATTGCGCGCTGGTGTTGGTCTTGCAGCACCACAACTTGGGAAGTCTATTCAAATGATTGCTCTTCTCGTCCCAGGCTTTGAAGACGAAGAACCAATCTTAAACGAAGTATGGATTAATCCTCGTATTATGCGTGAGTCAGTCAAGAAAGCTTGCCTTAAAGAAGGTGAAGGTTGTCTTTCAGTTGAACGTGACGTACCTGGAATCGTTCTTCGCTGCGAACGCGTGACTGTCAAATATCAAGATGTGAACGGAGACGAATTCGTACGTACATTAACAGACTACGAAGCCATCGTTGTTCAACATGAAATTGACCATTTAAACGGTGTGATGTTCTATGACCACATCAATAAAACACAACCAATGTATATCCCTAAAGGAGCGGTTGTCATTGGCGAATAAGACACCCATTTTGGTATTCGATTTAGATGATACACTTTACTCAAAACAACAAGTCTTCTTGACCGCCTTAAAGAAATGCTATCCAACATTTACAACGGATATCGATGTGTACAAGGTCTACCAAGAAAAAAGCGAGATTGCTTTTGAGTTGTTTACAAAGGGACAAATCACATTAGAAGAAAACCACTTATCACGAGTTGAAGGCACACTTTCGGCTCTTGGACTGGATTCTTCAAAAGAATCAGTTATTCATTTTAAGGAAACCTATCAATATGTGATGGATCATATCGAATTAGATAAAGAATGGTATGACTTTTTTGACAAAGTATCGAACCGCTCTACTCTTGTGCTTCTAACAAATGGACCAACGAGTCATCAATCGAAAAAAATCACTTCTCTTGGATTAAAAAACTGGTTCGATTCGTCGAGAATCTTCATTTCAGAAACAACGGGTGTTCCAAAACCGCAAGCAGAAGCCTTTAAGAATGTTGAACAACTTTTTCCAGATATTAGCACAAGCGACTTCTGGATGATTGGCGATGACCTTATTAATGACATTGAAGGTGCTAAAAACAGAAATTGGAATACCATTTTTTTCAAATTTGGTGAAAAGAAATCTGATGCCAACCCTAAACCACTTTCAAATCCAAAAGAATTACTCTTAAAATTGGAAAAAGAGGCATTTATCAGCCTTTAAGATTATGAAAAAATAGGCATTCTATGATAAAATATGATAGAAACATTATGAAAAAAATTTAAAGGAGTACATACATGATTTTTAAAATTACTTACCAACCAACTAAAACGGAAGCTCCACGTCGTGAGAACACAGAAGCTTTATATATCGAAGCTAGTGACAAGGTAGAAGCCCGCCGCCTTGTAGATGAAAACACTGAATACAACGTAGAGTTTATCCAAGAGCTAGATGAAAAACACTTAGCTTACGAAAAACAAAACCCTGAATTTAAATTAACGGTGTTCAAGTAATATGAAGCCAAATATTAAAAATAACGAAACGGGCGTATTTGCTTTTGGCGGTTTAGGTGAAATCGGTAAAAACACATATGGCGTTCAATTCCAAGATGAGCTGATCATTTTGGATGCCGGTATTAAATTCCCTGAGGATGATTTACTAGGAATCGATTATGTGATTCCCGATTACAGTTATATCGTTCAAAATATTAATAAAGTAAAAGGTCTATTTATTTCGCATGGACACGAAGACCATATTGGTGGGATTCCTTTCTTAATTAAACAAGCGAACATCCCTATTTATGCAACAAAACTTGCGATGTCGTTGATTCGAAATAAATTAGAAGAACACGGTCTTTTAAGAGATGCGATTCTTCACGAAATTGATGAAGATAGCGTCATTAAATTCCGTAAAACACAAGTGAGTTTCTATCGCACAACCCACTCTATTCCAGATGCATTCGGGATTGTGATTAAGACTCCTCCAGGAAATATCGTGTTTACAGGTGACTATAAGTTTGACTTTACTCCAGTTGGAGAACCAGCTAACCTTCACCGTATGGCACAAATTGGTTCAGAAGGTGTTCTAGTTCTTTTAGGAGACAGTACGAACTCTGAAGTCCCTGGATTTACTCAATCAGAACAAGTCGTTGGAAAATCGATAAAAGAGATTATCCAACGCGTTGATGGACGTATCATTTTTGCGACATTTGCATCAAACGTTTCTCGTCTAAAACAAGTAACAGATGTGGCTGTAGCAACTGGTCGTAAATTAGCTGTATTTGGACGTAGTATGGAAGCCAGCTTCCGCACTGCTCGTGAATTAGGTTATATTAAGGCTCCAGATGATACTTTTATCGATGGACGTGAAATTAACCAATACCCTTCTGAAAAAGTCATTATTTTATGTACTGGTTCTCAAGGGGAACCAATGGCGGCACTAAGTCGTATCGCAAATGGGACTCACCGACAAATCTCAATTCAACCTGGTGACACGGTTATCTTCTCTAGTTCACCAATTCCAGGAAATACTTCAAGCGTTAACCGCGTTATCAACCTTCTTTCAGAAGCTGGTGCTGAAGTGATTCATGGTAAAGTCAACAATATCCACACATCTGGACACGGTTCTCAAGAAGAACAAAAATTAATGCTTCGCTTAATGAAGCCTAAATACTTCGTTCCAGTCCACGGTGAATATCGTATGCAAAAGATTCAAGCAAATCTTGCGACTCAGGTGGGAATTCCAAAAGAAAACTCATTTATCTTGAGTAATGGAGATGTTCTTGCCGTTACTGCTGACTCTGCACGTAGAGCTGGTCACTTCTTTGCAGGTGACGTTTACGTCGATGGGAATGGTATCGGAGATATCGGAAATATCGTTCTTCGTGATCGTAAGACACTCTCACAAGATGGTTTAGTCATCTGTGTAGCCACTGTTGACTACGAAAACCGTGAATTAGTAGCAGGTCCAGATATGCTCTCTCGTGGATTTATATACATGAAAGAATCAGGACAACTTCTTAACGAAGCACAAGCCATTCTTCGTGATGAACTTGAAGAACTCTTGGGAGATTCTGAAGAAGTCTTAAACGAACGTGTACTACGTAATAAAATTACGGATGTGTTAGGTCCGTTCCTATTTAAGAAAACAGAACGTCATCCAATGATTCTTCCAGTAATTTTAGGAGTTACTGAAGCAGATGCTATAGAATAAATAAATTAAGAGGTGTACCGTAATTGCGGTACACCTCTGTTAGTTTATCAAATTCTTCACTAGATTTAAGCCCTTTTCCATGAAAATAATAGAGATTTCACAAAAATTGCAAACAAAAAAGAAGCAATCCCTAAGGACTGCTTCTGTTATTCATTCTTAATCTAAGAAATCTTTTAATTGTTTAGAACGGCTCGGATGGCGTAATTTACGTAATGCTTTCGCTTCAATTTGACGAATACGTTCACGAGTTACCCCGAATACTTGCCCTACTTGTTCTAATGTACGGATTTCTCCATTTTTATCAAGACCGAAACGTAAACGCAGAACGTTTTCTTCACGGTCTGTTAATTGTTCAAGAACTTCATCAAGTTGTTCTTTCAATAATGCATACGCTGTATGATCAGCTGGGCTTGTTGCATTATCGTCTTCAATGAAATCACCTAAATGTGAATCATCCTCTTCCCCAATTGGAGTTTCAAGAGACACTGGTTCTTGAGCGATTTTTAGAATTTCACGAACTTTTTCAGTTGGTAAATCCATTTCTGCACCGATTTCTTCCGGTGTAGGTTCGCGTCCTAAATCTTGTAATAGTTGTCTTTGAACACGTACTAACTTGTTGATTGTTTCAACCATATGCACTGGAATACGAATCGTACGCGCTTGGTCAGCGATGGCACGAGTGATTGCTTGACGAATCCACCATGTGGCATAAGTAGAGAATTTGAATCCTTTTGTATGGTCAAATTTCTCAACGGCTTTCATTAAGCCCATGTTTCCTTCTTGAATTAAATCTAAGAATTGCATTCCACGCCCTACATAACGTTTCGCAATAGATACAACTAAACGAAGGTTGGCTTCTGCTAACTCTTGTTTTGCTTCAGTATCTCCTTCTTGGATACGGAGCGCTAATGCGACCTCTTCATCTGCACTAAGTAGTGGAACTCGTCCGATTTCTTTTAAATACATACGAACGGAGTCATTAATCTTCGTATTTGAAGATAAGGCAGTATCATCTTCAACAACAGCTGTCTCAGATTCGCGTTGGCTTTCTGCTGACAATTGTTGGCTTGTTGGTTCACCGTTAGCATCTACAACACTAACCCCTGCATCCTCAAACTTTTGAATTAATTTATCCATTCCTTCCGCATCCAACTCAAATGGGATTGCGATTTGTGCAGATAAATCATCGTATAAAATTTGACCGAATAATTTTCGTTCTGCAAGAAGCGTTGAAGTTGCTTCATTCAGTGTTTGACCTTTTTCATTTTTTTGAACTGTCATTCACCATTCCTCCATTCTATCTTTTCCTTAATTGGCGTTGAATCTCCATGATTTCCACCATCAATTTCTTTCTGGCTTCATCATCGTTCATAAGAGCAGCTCGATTCAACTCTTCCTTTTTTTGTGCTAACTGCTCTTTTAGAATATTCTTTTGTGAAAGTACATATACTAAATCCTGAATCTCTTGTTCCGTACATTCTGGAGGGAACTGACCTAGTTCAATTTCAGATACCAGATTTCTGTTCATGAAATCTTTATCGTTTAAAAATAACATAAATTCTTGAACATCAAATTCCTCTTCTTCATTTCGAAACGCCTGAATATGTAAAAATAATTGCTCATATAGTGCATCTGGAAACGAGAATTCTGGATTAATACGATTCAGATATGTCCAAGCTTCATTATGATGCATCAAGCGGTACATTAAATGCCTTTGAATACCTTCGTTTTTAATAAACGGTCTGTTCATAACAGGCGCTTGAGATTCCATGCTTGTTACAGGTGGTGCTTGGAAATTCTGTGAAGTTTGAACTTGCTTTTGTTTTACTTGATTTTGAATCGTTGTGTAATCAAGATTAAACTCATCTGCAAGAGACTTCATCGCAAGATTCTTTTCAACATCATTTGTGAGTTTCGCTAGTTCAATAATCATCTCTTCGATGTACTGAATCTTTTGACTCTCAACTTGTATCTGATATTTCTTAGAAAGGAATCTCTTTTTAAATTGATAGATGGTTTCTTGCCCGTGTTCAACTAAATCGATAAACGCTTGGGGTCCACGTTGTTTAATAAACTCATCTGGATCCAGTCCATTATCAAATGGAATAATTCCAATCGTAAAAGCATTCGTGGATTGAATCATTTCAATTGCACGGTTTGTCGCCTCCAAACCTGCTCTATCACCATCATAAGCAATCAAAATCGTATCCGTCACATGACGAAGCTTTTGAATTTGCTCTGGTGTCAGAGACGTGCCCATTGAGGCTACCCCTAGTTGAACTCCCGCTTGCCAAGCAGAAATTACATCCATATATCCTTCAAAAAGGATAACTTTATTTTCTTTACGAATATTCTTCTTTGCTAAATCAAAGTTAAATAAGAAGTTTCTTTTCGCAAAGAGCGGTGTTTCAGGACTGTTTAAATATTTAGCCTGTGAAGCGAACTCATCCGAATAACCTGGCAACACACGTCCAGAAAATCCGACAATTTGTCCATGTTCATTACGAAGAGGAATCATAATCCGCTGATTAAAACGATCAAAGAATCCAGTTTGACTTTCAACGAATAGACCTGTCGCTTCCATTTCTTGTTCTGTTAGCTCTAAATCTTGTAAGAGCTGTGTCAGCTGCGTGCGGTCTTTTAACGAGAAACCAAATCCAAATTCTTTTAACGTATCAATCGTATAACCACGATCCGTTAAGTAATGAAGTGCTTCTTGTCCACCTTTTGTATTAAATAGGACGTGCGAGTAAAACTCACTCGCTTTTTCATGTGCCGCAAACAATTTTCTCTCTTTTTGAGGAATTGCTTGTTCACTAGAAGGAATTTCTACATCGAGAGGAATATGCGCAATTTCTGCTACCCTAACAACCGATTCTGGAAAAGATAAACTTTCCAATTCCTGCATGAAGTTAAAAACATTTCCCCCGCGTCCACAACTAAAACAGTGAAATAACTGTTTTTCTTCTGTGACGGTAAACGAAGGTGTTCTTTCATCATGGAAAGGACATCGGCCAAAAAGGCTCTTTCCTTGCTTTCTCAATTGGACAAACTGCCCTACAATATCGAGAATATTCACTTGCGATTGTATACTTTGAATCGTTTCTTTTGATAATTGTTGACTCATAAAAAAACTCCCTCCATACACTACGCCTAATGATACAGCATATAATATATCACAATTCGCGATTTAATGCAATGGAGCAAGTTTTATTTTCCTTACAAGTGGCTTCATTTTTTTAAAACAAAACAAGTGATACCGTATACGGTATCACTTGTTATTTTAGTCAGCAATAAATTGTTCAATCCACGCCCAAGCTTTCTCTACCCCTTCACCTGTTTCAGATGAGAATGTTAAGAAAAGCTCTTCTGGTGGTTTGCCAAATGCTTTTCGAATCACGCTTACGTGCTTATTCCATTTTCCACGAGGGATCTTATCACATTTCGTCATCACAATTCGATATGGAATATTGTAATACTCTAAAAATTCACGCATTTGAACATCTTCTTGACTTGGTTCATGTCTAAAGTCTACTAAGATAAGCACTAAACGAAGTGGCTCTCGAGTCGTAATATACTCCTCAATCATCTTCCCCCACTTTTCACGTTCTTTCTTAGATACTTTGGCATATCCGTATCCTGGCACATCTACAAAATAGAACTGCTCATTAATATGATAAAAGTTCAATGTTTGTGTTTTACCAGGTTTACTTGAGGTACGGGCTAGACTTTTTCGTTGAATCAACTTATTAATAAAAGAAGATTTCCCAACATTTGAACGACCTGATAATGCTATTTCTGGAAGATTTCCAGAAGGATATTGCGCTGGTCCTACAGCACTAATTGTAAATTCGGCTTTATTAACCTTCATTTTCTAATCCTTTCTGAGTTGGCAACTTCACGAAGAATAGTAAAACTGAACCGATTAAGAACAAGATGATTAAAGAGAACACACCATCTAATGAATTTCCTGTCATTTGAGCTGTAATCCCAAGTAATGTTGTCCCTAAAATGGATGAGAATTTACCAAAGATATTATAGAATCCAAAGAATTCGTTAGCTCTGTTAGCTGGAATCAATTGACCGAATAAGGAACGGCTCAGTGATTGTACCCCACCTTGAGCAGTACCGATAAGGATTGCTAAGATAAGGAAATCTGTGTATGAATTTAACCACAATGCCATCACACAAATTAAAATATAAGTACCGATTCCAAGGAATAATGTTTTTTTGTTACCGAATCGTTTGGATAAGTAACCATAAAGTAAACTAAATGGAAATGCCACGATTTGAACAATTAATAAGATGACAATCAAACTATTGCTATCGAGTCCCATATCCGAACCGATTGCTGTCGCCATTTTAATGATAGTTCCTACTCCGTCAATATAGAAGAAGTAAGCGAGTAAGAATAAGAACACTTGCTTATGTTCTCCAATACGTTTAATGGTTCCCCATAAACGAATAAAGCTATCTTTAACTGGATTTTTTGGTTTCTCTATAAATGATTTTTGACTCACATATAACCAATATGGAACGGTAAAGATAAACCACCATGCGGCTGTTATAAAGAATCCAATCATAACGATTGCATTTGAATTTAATCCACTGAATTGCATAATCATCATAAATAATACAAATGGAAAGACACTTCCAATATAGCCATATCCATAGCCCGCTGCAGAAATTCTATCCATTCGATCATAAGTTGTGACATCCATAATCGAACTGTCATAGAAAATGTTTGAAGCTGAATATCCAATAGCCGATAAAGTATACAATGCTAGTAATAAAATCCATTGATCTGTTTCTGCAAACATCATTCCAATAACTGAGAATACACCTAGTAATGTACTCCAAGTAAACATCGGATTTCGATAGCCTTTATAATCCGCTAAAGCTCCAAGAACCGGCGCCATAATAGAAACGGCAAATGTCGCAATCGAGTTTGCATATCCTAAAAATGCAGTTGAATCAGCCGCACTAATGCCGGCGTTTGATGATACCGTCTTAAAATATAACGGGAAGATGGCGGTTGTAATCATTAAAGAATAAACCGAATTAGCCCAGTCTTGCATAATCCAAGCAAATTCTTCTTTTGTATAATGTTTCGCTATTAAGGATTTCAATCCTTTCATATTGTTGTCTCCTTCAATTCATGTAATAACTCTTAATAAAAAATAGAATGCAATATAATGCACCCACTATATCACATTCTATCCTAACATATTTTGTTAAAAATCCCTAGGAAATCAATCGATTTTCTTCATCATACAAATCAGGTTCCCCAGTTCCGTTCACAATCGCTTCTGTCACAACTACTTTTGTAATATCTTCACGACTTGGAATTTCGAACATTAAATCCATCATAACGGATTCAATGATACTTCTTAAACCACGCGCACCTGTTCGACGTTCGATTGCTTTAGCAGCAATTGCTTGAAGCGCTGCTGGTTCAAACTCTAGTTCCACATTATCCATTGCAAAGAGTTTTTGATATTGCTTCACTAAGGCGTTCTTGGGTTTCGTTAAAATATCAACTAAATCGTCCTTACT
>JABZYY010000180.1 GCA_015264885.1 Streptococcus sp.
GTTTAACAACGTCTACTGTTTTAGGATCACTATTGCCACAGTTTGGGCAAGTGAAGCCCCGCTCGGTTGGTGTGAAATCCCCTTCAAAATCACACTTGTAGCAACGGTCAATCGGCGTATTGGTCCCGAGATAACCGACCCGGTCATAGGCATAATCCCAAACCGCCTCTAGGGCTTTTGGATTTTGTTGGAGAACAGGGTATTCACAATAGTGGATAAAGCCACCGGAGGCCCCTGCTTCTGGATAGACTTTTTCAAAATCCAGCTTCTCAAATGGAGTTGGGTTCTTGCGAACATCGTAGTGGAAACTATTGGTGTAATATTCCTTGTCTGTGATATCCGGAACCTGACCAAATTTCTCCGTATCCAGGCGACAGAAGCGATCTGTCAAACTTTCTGACGGCGTCGAATAGATCGAGAAGTGGTAATCATACTGGTCAGACCAGTCTTCCACACGTGCTTTCATATCCTTGATGATATCGATCGTGAATTGCTTGGCTTCCGGATTGTGTTCCCAATTTGGACCATAAAAAACGGTCGCGACTTCATAGAGTCCGATATAGCCCAGAGAAACGGTCGCTCTGCGATGACGGAAGAGCTGGTCTACCTGGTCATATTTACCCAATCGCTTCCCAAAAGCCC
>JABZYY010000181.1:0-249 GCA_015264885.1 Streptococcus sp.
GTTTAGAACGATAAAGAACATAAGGTTGATTTGCTAGAAGGTCGAGTGTAATCTTACCATCTTTGACAGCCACTTCTTGTTCTTCAGTCTTACCTTGGTCTGTTAGTTTGTAAAGGTAAACTTTGCCGTTTGCCCAGTCGCTAGGAAGTGTCCAAGTTGTTGCACCCTTTTCAGTATTGAAGTAGTACATTTTTTTCTTGTCACCAGTAAGCTTGTTACCATTTGCATCCCAGTTCCATGGTGTCAAGT
>JABZYY010000181.1:259-642 GCA_015264885.1 Streptococcus sp.
TCGACCAATTCAACCTTCATCTCAGGTGTCCACTTGTAAGTGCCACCATTGTCAGTCATGGTTACTGGTTTACCATTTTCCCATTTGCTAACAGTGAAGTGTTGGAAGTACTTAGTCATAACATCGTGGGCAAACAAGTTGGTTACATAACCATTGTAGTCACTACGACCTTGCCAGCCTTCGAAGTCTTTCATGCTGTATCCGCCTAGAAGTGGGTAGTTTGCCGCACCTCCGTAGCTTCTGTAATCACCAACCCAAGCATCTTTTTGGTGGTTACGGATAAAGCGAGTAATAGCACTGTTGATACCTTTATTGGTATAGCCACCATAAGTCAAGTCAGCTGCCCAGTGATGGAAGGTAGAGTCATACTCACCACCATGGCC
>JABZYY010000182.1 GCA_015264885.1 Streptococcus sp.
TTATCCCAATTCAGTATTTTTCTTCTAAAACTCTGTTGCTTAACTTTTTCAGGCGTTTCTACCCATATTCCTTGTCGATACAATTCTACACATTTCATTTTGAATTCAAATGAGTAACGCATAATAAATACCCCCTTTACTGGTTTGTCCAGTAAAGGGGGTACATATCAAAAAGGGGGACTTTTTATCTAAAGAAAAATACATAAAGCTCTCTAAGCAACATACCTGCTAAAATGCCAAGGAGCGCCAGTAAAAAACGTGTTCTGTTCGTTTTCATAAACTCTCTCCTACATGCTAATGGCAACCATATTGAGAATGGATTGGATTTACAGAACAACCAAGAGTATCTAAATGAATTTCTGAAACATTTGGATGTGAAAAAGCATATCTTAAAGCTCTAGCAATCCACTGACTCGGAGTATATCCTGTAGCTGCTTCAAACACTCCATCGATTATCCAACCGATAACCAATTGGCCAACAAATACTGTTATAGTACCAATGGCTCTTTCTTGCGTTTCGCTTTGTGTTTTCAAAACTAAATAATCGCCATTACTATAAATAATTCTGTTGGTTTCTTTATCATAAACTTCCGTCACTGGAACAGATTCAGCATAAGCCTTACTTGAAACAATACCAGGA
>JABZYY010000183.1 GCA_015264885.1 Streptococcus sp.
GCTAAAAAAGTATTAGCGTTTGAAATTGATGGACGCTTAATTCCTGTTTTAGAAGATACATTGTCTGATCATGATAATGTCACTGTCATTCATGAAGATATTTTAAAAGTTGATTTAGAAACAGTTATTAAAGAACACTTCAATGTGGAGGAGAGATTGCTAGTCGTTGCAAACTTGCCGTATTATATTACGACACCGATTATTATGAACCTCTTAGAATCTGGTTTACCAATTGATGGGTTTGCAATGATGATGCAAAAAGAAGTGGCAGAAAGAATGACGGCTCAACCAAATTCAAAAGCTTATGGCTCATTAACGGTGGCAATTCAATATTGGTGCCATGCCAAAATCGGATTTATTGTTCCTAAAACAGTTTTTAATCCAGCGCCAAATGTAGATTCAGCCATTTTAGTATTGGAACGTAGAGAAGAACCTCTAGTAACGGTCAAAGATGAAGCTTTCTTCTTTGATTTAGTAAAAAATAGTTTTGTTCAACGTAGAAAAACATTATGGAATAATTTGGTCAAAGCATATGTACCAGGAAAACTAACAAAAGAACAAATCCAAGAAGCTCTTGAGGCAGTTTCGATTGAACCAAATCGTCGAGCAGAAACACTAACGAT
>JABZYY010000184.1 GCA_015264885.1 Streptococcus sp.
CCGCTTGATATTCCACGACAGGGTTGTTTTGGGCATAACCACGAAGACCAACAGCATTTCTCAACTGATCAAGGGCATCGATATGGTCTGTCCACTTGTTATCTACAACACGTAGAATCAAGACTTTCTGGAATTCTTTCACTGCTTCTTCGTCACGAAGTTTAGCAACTTGGCTATCGTAGACTTTCAATGCACGTTGGTATAGTTCATCCTTGATAGCTTGGTCTGACAAACCTTCTAGGTCTGAAAGTGAAATCGAATCTTCTGGAAGCAAGTTGTACTTCGCAAAGTTCAAGATTGCTTCGAGTTTTTCATCTTGTTTAGAACGAGCATGGCCATCTACAATACGTCCAATCGTACGGCGAATCATAGCGTGAATCTCAGGAGCCAAGTCACGATCTGCAGTGATGACATCATAACGTTGTGCGTAGATAATCTCACGTTGTTCACGCATGACATCGTCATATTGAAGGACTTGTTTACGAGTATCGTAGTTGTTTCCTTCAACACGTTTTTGTGCTGCTTCGACCTGACGTGTCAACATACGAGATTCGATTGCTTCGTCAGACATATTGAGACGTTCAAAGACACCCTTCAATCGTTCTGAACCGAAACGC
>JABZYY010000185.1:0-266 GCA_015264885.1 Streptococcus sp.
TTTGGATTCTAAGAAAAAGTTTTTTTGAAAGCTTCAATTGCTTCATTCATTACTTTTTCATCTGGTAAATCTTTAGTTTCTACTATATGTTTAACTGCTTCTGTTTCATGAGCATCTAAATAAGCATATAGTTCTTGTTCAAATCTATGAATATCTTTAACTTCAACATCATCTAAATACCCATGAGTTAAAGCATAAAGAATCATAACTTGTTTTTCTACAGGTAGTGGTTTATGTAAGTCTTGTTTTAATACTTCAACTGTACG
>JABZYY010000185.1:276-608 GCA_015264885.1 Streptococcus sp.
TAGGAATATATGCTGAAATATCTCCAGCTTGAGTTTCTACGAATGGAAGAGCAGTAATACTTCCTCCACCAAAATCTTCATTTACACGAGCAGCACGTTCTAGAAGACGACTATGTAGATAGAATACATCCCCTGGATATGCTTCACGACCTGGTGGTCGTTTTAATAGTAATGATAATTCACGATATGCAGCAGCTTGTTTTGATAAATCATCATAAACAATAACTACATCTTTACCATTAAACATAAACTCTTCTGCCATCGCTACCCCTGCATAAGGTGCAATGTAAAGAAGTGGTGCTGGTTGAGATGCCGCAGCTGTAACTACGATT
>JABZYY010000186.1 GCA_015264885.1 Streptococcus sp.
ATGACGACCTGTCAAGACATATCCTTCGAGCATTCCTTCCGCTTGGTGCTCTGACAATTGAGAGTCAATCACACGTCCAGCAGGGCTCAAAGCTTCATCGTAGTCTGGTTTCATACGTCCTAACCATTGACGGCTTGTACGAGTAAAGACTTCTTGAAGACGGTTTGATTTGGTTTCATCTGGTCCAAAGATACGGAAGTTATCTGGGTTCGCATCCACAAGATCTGCTGCATACTTACCAAATTCGATCATATCTTGCGCCATGATAGCACCTGGTGTTTCGATCTTGAAGGCATGTTTCTTCCAATCAGCAGTGTCCATTGGTTTAATGACACCTGTGTTTGTGATTGGGTTCATAGCCATGCGACGGTCACCTTTTGGTGCGATTTCAGCAATCTCAGGAAGTAATTTACCAGTTTCGTCGAACAACTCAGCTGGACGGTATGATTCCAACCAAGAAAGCAGAGCATCCACATGCTCCATGTGGTGAGCATCTACTGGGATTGGAACTTGGTGAGCACGGAATCCACCTTCGATTGGCGTACCTTCCCAAGCTTTTGGTCCAGTCCAACCTTTAGGAATACGAGCAATCAAGACAGGGTAT
>JABZYY010000187.1 GCA_015264885.1 Streptococcus sp.
GCTCAGGTCGTTCTCTCCCTTAGGTGTAACCTTACCAACCAGAATGTCAGTAGCGTTTACCTCAGCACCTATGCGGATGATTCCATCCTCGTCTAGATCCTTAAGTGCGTCTTCACCGACATTAGGAATATCTCTTGTAATTTCTTCAGGTCCGAGCTTAGTATCTCTTGCCTCTGACTCGTATTCAACGATATGAAGTGATGTCAAAACATCATCCATAAGAAGTCTTTCGTTAAGGATAATAGCATCCTCGTAGTTGTAACCTTCCCAAGTCATGAAACCAATCAAAAGGTTCTTACCTAGAGCGATTTCACCTAGATCTGTTGAAGGACCATCAGCGATTACTTCACCCTCTTCAACATGCTCACCATGATTAACAATAGGTCTCTGGTTGATACATGTTCCCTGGTTTGAACGTTTGAACTTGAGTAGCTTATACTCGTCTACTTCGTTATTGTCATCTCTTCTAATACGAATCTCATCAGCATCTACAAACTCGATTGTTCCTGCATGCTTAGCAAGTGAAACAACACCAGAGTCTCTAGCTGCCTTGTACTCCATTCCTGTACCAACATATGGCGCCTCAGTTACAAGTAGAGGAAC
>JABZYY010000188.1 GCA_015264885.1 Streptococcus sp.
AGCATAGAAAATCAAGGTCAGCGCTTGCAATTAAACTCAAATAGTTATATAATAGGTTTGTTGAAAGGTGATTTGTAGTGATTCAAGTTACTCTTTTCACAATAAAAATTTCATGATTTTCATAAGGAGGAAATCACTAATGGTAGTTAAAGTTGGTATTAACGGTTTCGGACGTATCGGTCGTCTTGCTTTCCGCCGTATCCAAAACGTAGAAGGTGTTGAAGTTACTCGCATCAACGACCTTACAGATCCAGTTATGCTTGCACACTTGTTGAAATATGACACAACTCAAGGTCGTTTCGACGGTACTGTGGAAGTTAAAGAAGGTGGATTTGAAGTTAACGGTAAATTCGTTAAAGTTTCTGCTGAACGTGATCCAGAACAAATCGACTGGGCTACTGACGGTGTAGAAATCGTTCTTGAAGCAACTGGTTTCTTTGCTAAGAAAGAAGCTGCTGAAAAACACCTTAAAGGTGGAGCTAAAAAAGTTGTTATCACTGCTCCTGGTGGAAACGACGTTAAAACAGTTGTATTCAACACTAACCATGACATTCTTGATGGTACTGAAACAGTTATCTCTGGTGCTTCATGTACTACAAAC
>JABZYY010000189.1 GCA_015264885.1 Streptococcus sp.
ATTCTAAAGTAATTTTGGTAAGTAATTGTTGCAAGAGTTCTAGATTCAGATTTGATTTCAACACCTTCTTTAGCTTCTATCGCTTGGTGTAATCCTTCACTATATCTTCTACCTTCCATGATACGTCCAGTAAATTCATCAACGATTAAGATTTCTCCATCTTCACTTACAACGTAGTCAACATCTCTTTGCATTGTATTATTTGCTTTTAATGCTTGATTGATATGATGAGCTACTTCCATATTAACTGGATCTGAAAGGTTAACAAGACCGAAGAATTCTTCAGCTTTTTCAGTACCAATTTCAGTTAAGTTTGCAGTTTTATGTTTTTCATTAACTACAAAGTCAACAGTTTCTTCTCTAAGTTCTCTATTATAGAAATCTTCATTTTCTTCATTTGGATCTGCAATTCTTCCTTTTAAACTCTTTACGAATCTATCAGCAAGTGCATATAAATCAGTTGATTGATCTCCTTCACCTGAAATGATAAGTGGAGTTCTAGCTTCGTCAATTAAAATTGAGTCAACCTCATCAACTATTGCATAATTAAGTCCTCTTTGAACTAATTCTTCCTTGTAAACAACCATGTTATCTCTTAGAT
>JABZYY010000018.1 GCA_015264885.1 Streptococcus sp.
GTAATCCTCTTCGTAATTTAGCGTTCCAGGAGGGATTCGAACCCCCGACCGTTCGCTTAGAAGGCGAATGCTCTATCCTACTGAGCTACTGAAACAGTACTAAATTAGTATACCTAAAGACGAACATTCTGTCAATTGATTTTACAGCTTTATTACGACTCTTCTGTTTCTTTTTCTTTGCTCTCTGTATTCTTCTTTTTAGAGAGAAACATGCAGATATAGATAACGAACATCACTACTGCCATAATTAGCACTCTTGCTGCCAAGGCAAAATTATATAATGCTGCAATCGCACTTAACGCAAAGAAAATAATGGTCATATTTCTAACCGTTTCAAGAATTGGGCGTTTCCTTCCCATTGGATTTGGTCTATTATCCATTGTTACTCCTTCATCTCTTTCGTTTTATACATTAATAGCGCCGAAGCAATAGCTACGTTCAGCGACTCTGCTTTTCCAAACATCGGAATCGTCACTACAACATCCGCTAAATCAACCACGTCATCAGAGACTCCTTGGCCTTCATTACCAACGACGATAGCAACATCTGTTGAGCCTTGTAAGATAGTGTAGTCTTTTGAATCACGGTGAAGTGCTGTTACAGCCACTTGCACACCTTTATCTTTAAGCGTTGGCAAGTAATCTTTCAAATCCGTTTGAAAAACTGGGATATGGAAATGACTTCCTTGCATCGAGCGAAGGACTTTATCGTTATATAAATCAACTGTTCCCGTTCCTAATACAACAGCATCAAATCCAGCAGCATCAGCCGTTCTCACAATCGTTCCTAAATTCCCTGGATCTTGAACTGCATCTAACACAATGAAGCGACCGCTATAAGGTAATGAATCCTGTTTAACAATCTTCACAACTGCTAAAATCCCTTGAGTAGTTTCTGTCATTGATAACTTTTGGAAGACGTCTTGAGATACAACTAGAAGCTGTGCGTTCGTTTGACTTAATAAAAGTTGGTAATCTTCAAGACGATTACTACTTACTACTATTAATTCAATCGGCGCATTTTCTTTAACCGCTTCTTCTACGAGATGCTCTCCTTCAAGAAGATACATCCCTGCTTTTTTACGACCTTTTGTAGTCTGAAGTTTAACAAGCTCTTTAATTTTTTCGTTTTTAGGTGAACTAATGATATCCATGCAACTACCCTTTTAATCCTTCTATTGTACTAATCAGTTTCTTGACTTCTGCTTTTTGATTTTGATGAAATCCACATTTCATCGGCATCACATAAGTTTCCTCTTTATCTAAATATTGCAATGTTAATTTGGGATTTCCTAAGAGTTTCTTCTCAACAGAAACTTTTTGAATGCGTTCAGAAGGGATAACAATTGGTCTATTCGCTCTCCATACACCTTCTTTAGAAGTTTCAAATAGAACGAAACCATTTTTAGCCCAATAGAGTACAAAGGTTTGCTCCCCTTTTTCCAAAGCCACTAAGCTATCAGCATCCGTCATTTCGAATCCCAAAAAACTAATTTGACTTTTTAAATCCTCGATGATTTCCATTCTTATTCCCCTTCTTTCGTTTCTGAACTGGTTTCTTAGAAGATACTTCTTTCTTTTTAGTTTGCGTAAATGGTTTTAATTGTCCTGCATATAGTTCAAACTGAACTAGTTTATGTTTCCCAGCAACCTTCTTCAAGTCTCTTAGTTCGCGGTCATTGACGAGACTAAGTACTAATCCTTCTTTCCCCATACGTCCTGTACGTCCAGAACGGTGAGTATATTGCTCCGTAGAATCTGCAATATCATAATGAATGACAAGTGGTAAATCTTCAATATCAAGGCCACGCTGTGCGACATCGGTACTCAGTAAGAATGGAATCTGTCCCTTCTTAAATAAGTCGATAGCTTTCTTACGTTCCGTTTGATGAGCATCACTAGAAAGAAGTGCAACTGGAACTTGATGATACGCTAACTTTTCACCAAGTAATGCAGCATTTGCAATCGAATTAACAAAAACCAACGCTGGATTTGCATTTTCGGAGAAAGCAAGCTTTCTTAACACTTCATCACGTTTTCTAGTTGGACATTCAATATATCCATGAGTTACGTTCGAATGCACAGAGTTTCCCTCTGAAACTTCAACAAAAGTCGGAAGCATATTAATCCATTTATTAACTTCTTCTAAATTCTTATTCTTTGTCGCCGAGAAACAAAGCACTTGTCTTTCTGAAGGAAGTTTCTTAACAAGTTCTCTTGTGTTATTCAATTGTTCTGGATCGAGTAAATAATCGGCTTCATCTAATACAAGCATCTCTACTTGGTGTAGCTTTAATTTACGAAGCTTAGAAAGTTCTAGTAATCGTCCAGGTGTTCCTACAACGATTTCTGGCTTTTCCTTTAACTTCTCTACTTGTCGTTTTACGTTTGCTCCACCCGCTAAAACTTGCACACGAATTTCAGGTGTTTTCCATTCTCTAATCACTGCACCAATTTGTTGAGCTAATTCTTGAGAAGGCGCCACAATTAAAGCTTGCAGCGTTTTATCTGCTTTTACTCTTTCCAAAATAGGAACAACATACGCTAATGTTTTTCCAGTCCCTGTTGGCGAAATAGCTACAACGTCTGTTCCCTCTTTAATCAGTTCTTGTGTCTTTTCTTGTATCGGTGTTAATGTGTGGAAGCCATGTTGCTCCCAAATAGTCTTTGTATTCATAATTTTCCTTTCCGATAACCATTGTTCTTTTGAGTCCTATTCATTTTATCGAAGAAACGGCTATACTTCAAATAGTTTCAACGTTTTTATAAAAAAAGAGAACTGCTCTTACACAGTTCTCTGTTCTATTTCTATTAAAGTGACATTTTCTTTTCTAAATATCTTTGCCCTTGCTCAAAAAGCAAGCAGATAATCCAGTAAATAATCGCTACTAAAATATAAACCGTCATATAGTTTTGTTCACGTCCACCTACAATTTTCGCATTTTGAAAAATATCAGGAAGTGAAATCATCGCAACAAGAGACGATCCTTTAATCATATCCAGTAACACATTACTTAATGGCGGAATGGCGATTCGGAATGCTTGTGGAACGATGACCTTTTGCAACGTTTGTCGGTAACTCATTCCAAGAGACATCGCTGCTTCCCATTGACCATTATCCACTGCGTCCATGGCCGAACGCAACACTTCAGAAATATACGCACTACTTGCGATACTAAAGCAAAGGAGCGCACAGACTAAAGCCGGTAACGTTATTTTTAAAAATGGTAACCCAAAATATAGTAAGAATAAAAATACTAAAGTTGGTGTTCCGCGCATAAAGGAAACATGAAATGTCGCAATCCATCTTAATAAACGGAATCTTGAACGTCTCATTAAAACAAGAACGAATCCTAAAATCGTTCCGAAAACAAAACTCGTTAATGCAACTCCTAATGTATATCCCAATCCACTAAGAATAAACCAAAAGTTATTGATTGCAATATTGATATCGAAAATTTTATTTAACATATTAGTCTACATCTGAAATATCGATTTTTTCTGTTTTGAAATCTTTAGGTTCTGTTACGTCTTGACCAGCGAAGAATTGTTCAGAGATTTTTTTCAAAGTTCCGTCTTTCTTCATCGCATCCATAGCTTCATTAAATTTGTCACGTAACACAGTGTTGTTTAGTGAAATTGAGAAACTTGCGCTATATGGGTTTGCATAAACGCCTTCGTTAATCTTAATGTCATATTTATCTTTAGCAAAAGCAACGGCGATTGATTGTAAGTAGTAATCGTTGATAATTACATCAGTACGACCGTTTACTAAATCAGACATATATACGTCATTTGTTACGTTGTCATATACGACTAATTCAGCACCAAGTTTTTTAGCAATCTTCATGTAGTTTGTACTTGCAGCACCTGCAGCTTTTTTACCTTTTACATCTTCCCAAGAATGAATTCCTGAATTGTCGCTTCCACGAACAACCATTGATGTAAATGAGTATTTATGAGGTGTAGTGTGTAAGTATGCGTCGAAGTTTTTCGCACCTTCTTCAATTGAGTAGTTTGCGATATCTGTCATACCACTGTCTAAAGCTGTTAACATTCCGTCAACACCCATTTCAGTAAATTCAACTTTAAGGTTTAAGCGTTTCGCAACTTCCTTCATAATTTCCACATCGTAACCCGTTAATTCGTTCTTATCATTATGGAATGATTGTGGATATAAAGTACCTGCAGTTGATACTTTAATGACACCTGATTCAACAATTTTGTCCCAGTTCGCTTGCGCTTCTGAAACTGATACAGTTGTTTCTTGTGTTTTAGTTGTGTTTGCTCCGCATGCTGCTAATAATGTAGCCACAGCAACGAAACCAGCTTTCATCCATTTTTTCATTGGTTTAACCACCTTATGTTTATTTTTTCAACATAGAGAACGATACCATACTCCCCATTAAAACACAATGAATAAAGCTTGAAAAACAAAATAAAAATGAAACAGATTTTACAACCTGTTTCATTCTGAATTTTTATATAGTTATTTACCTAGTTCTTCAAGAATATTTCGGGCTACTCTCTCGGAAATTCCGATAGTTTGTAACTCCTCAAGACTAGCTTGTTTCATTGCTGTTATCGTTTTAAAATGACGCAATAGTTTCTTTCTTGTTTGCGGACCGACACCATCAATCATTTCCAATTTCGAAGCAAATGTATTTTTACTTCGCACTTGTCTATGGAACGTAATCGCAAATCTGTGAACTTCCTCTTGCACACGTTGTATTAGTTGGAATGCTTGTCCTTTTCTATCTAAATCGATTTCCTTATAGTCTTCACCATAGAGTAATGTAGCGGTTTTGTGTTTTTCATTTTTCACCATTCCACAAACAGGAATCTCTAGACCTAATTCATCTTCTAAAACTTCAATAGCAGCTCTCATTTGGATTTTACCGCCATCCATTAAGATCAAATCTGGAAGTCTAGCTCCTTCTCTTAGTAATCTTGAATAGCGTCTACGAATGACTTCTTGTGTCGTCGCAAATTCGTGACTACCTACAACAGTCTTCACTTTAAACTTACGGTAATTCTTTCGGTCTGGTTTTCCATCCTTAAAGACTACCATCGCAGATACTGGATTGGTCCCTTGAATATTCGAATGGTCAAAAGATTCAATCACTGAAACTTTTTCTAACCCTAACGCTTCTGAAAGTTCTTCCAAGGCACCTTTTGTCTTCAACTGACTTTGCTCTTCTCTTCTGAATTTCTCATTTAATGAAATCTCACTATTTTGAGTAGCAAGGTCTAACATTCGTTTCTTAGAACCTCGTTTTGGTGTCATCACCTTCACACCGAGCGTTTCTGATAATAGTTCTTGGTCAATCGCTTCTGGAACCAAGATTTCTTTTGGAAGAATATGGTTTTGGTCTTCATAAAACTGAATGATAAATGATAGGACTTCATCTTCTATCTGGTCATAAATTGGAAACATCGCTGCTTCACGTTTAATAATCGTCGACTGTCTGAGTAAGAAGACTTGAATAGAAATCCATCCTCTATCAACAACATAAGAGAATACATCTCGGTTCGTGAAATCTGCGTTCATAATGTTTTGTTTTTCTACAGTTGCTTCGATGTACTTAATTTGATCACGGTAATCCATCGCCTTTTCAAAATCAAGTCTTTCAGAAGCTTCATTCATCTTCGTTGCTAAATCATCTTTTATCGTCTTAACATCTCCGTTTAGGAAACGTTGAATCTTCTTGATTTGCGTATCATACTCTTCTTTTGAAACTTCATGGTCACAACACCCAATACATTGCCCTAAATGATAATAAAAGCATGCACGTGTTTCGTTCTTTCCACATTTACGAAGTGGATAGATTTTTTGAATGAGCTGTTGCGTTCCTGTTGCTGCAGTGACGTTTGGATAAGGGCCGAAGTAAATCCCCCCATCCTTTTCTACCTTATGAGAAATCACTAATTGCGGATCTTTTTCAGAAGTAATCTTCAAATAAGGATACATCGTTCCTTGTTTTAGTTTAATATTGTAATGCGGTTGATATTTTTTAATCAGGTTAATTTCGAGTAAGAGAGACTCCTTATTGGTCTTTGTCACAATATACTCAAAATGATGAATCTCACTAACCAACTTTTCTGTTTTAGTATCATGCGCTCCTCTAAAATAAGACCGTACACGATTTTTTAGATTTTTTGCCTTTCCGATATAAATGATATCGTCATTGGCGTTACGCATAATATAACAACCTGGTAAATCAGGAAGATTTTTTAATTTACTTTCAATTAATTCACTTGCCATTCAATCTTCCTTTCTAATCATTATCGTTGCCATACAATTTTTTCAAATTCATTTTTTAATTCTCGATCCATTTCATCTTTATACACTGGATATAAGAATAACCGTACTTCTTTTGTATTCAATAGGTTTAGTGTTTTTAACAGTTCTATCACTTTCAAGCGGACAAGATGGTCTGGAAAATGAAGCACTTGCCAAATATAGTCGTAATCGATGAGTTGAAACTCAATCATCTTATTTAAAATGACTTCATGCCATTTCGAGAGTGCGAAGAACTGAGGAGGTAAAACTAAAGTCGAATGTTGCTTCATATAGTCATAGACTTCTGGTCGCACAATCCCTTTAATATAATCAATAGTTCCTTCAATAAACACTTTCGAAGTTGATTTCTCAATGTACTCTAATGCCGTTAGCGATAATGGATCTTTTTCTAACAGTTTATTGAACTGTGAAAATCGTAGTTTACGATTCGTTTTGCTTAAAACAAATAAAATGATGGCATCATCCCGATTGGATGATTTCAGCGAAGCCTCTATTATAGATTCAACTTTTGACTGCGACGACCATATAACTTTATCCACAAGTCCTTTTAAATAATGGAATTGATGAAACTCCTCAGATTCCACATCTGTGCAAGTGGATAGTTCTAATTCTAAACATTCTTTCATTCGGCATAATAATGCTACCGATTCTATAGTGAGACTGCGATTCTTTTTCGTTAAAAACGACAATGGATAAATGGATTCAACCAACCACTGGATAAACTGTTCATCACTCGTTCCATGCAATACACATAGTTGATAATTGCGTTCAACCTCTGTAGTCATTTCATGGGCCATAATGACACGAAGTAGTTTTGGATGATACATACAACTTTTGGCAGCGATAGGTCGCATGCTGACTTGTTTCATCATCACATTCAGCAAATAAAATGCATCTGCTTTCGTTCTGATTGGATAGAAAAATAAGTAATATAAGCGTCCATATCCGCTAAGAGAAGGTTCCAATTTTTCTAAATAGTCTTTCCACTGACTTTCGTGAATAGAGTAGGATTTTGCAAATACAATATAGAAAGTATACGAACTATGTTTCTCGAAGTATTGAATCTTCCGCTGAGTGATTTCATTATCAAAGAATACTAGTAGCATTAACACTAATCTAAATTCTTCTTTTACTGTAGTGACTTCAAGTAATACCGTTAATCGGTCGCATAGGAAGTCCTTCATTTCGGAGGATAACTGATCGACAAACTGCTTCCAATGAATAAGTAGAGGTTCTATCCAGTAAATCACAGGAATATCAAACTTTAGAATTCCTTCGTATACTTCCACATTTGGATTCAGTAGTTTTGTCATCGCATGATAGAATTGCGGTAATCGGTCTTGACTCTTCACTCGCTTTCCGAGTGCAAAAGCAAAGAACTCTCCCTTCCCGTCCACGGCATCTTTCATGAATGAATACGGAATTTTGGGAACCCTCTTTCTATTTCGAAGAAACTCTTCGTAGATGGACTGCTTACCCATTTCTATCCCCTCCTACGGCTAGAAACACAAAACACCTATCCTATAACGCTTCTTTATACACTTCCATTGCAACTTCTGGCGTCAAATCACCATGCTCAGATAATTTCACTTTCTTGTGACGTGTTAAACCGTCCACTAAAGCTTGTAATACCTCTTCACCTAAATTCACATCGCTAAAGCGAATAGGAGCTCCTAATGATTTAAAGAATTCTTCTGTTTTAGCAATCGCCTCATCAACAATCTCTTCATCGCTTCCTGATAAATTCCATACACGTTTTCCATATTGTACTAATTTATCAAATTTTTGCTGTTTTCTCACTTTCATCATTGCTGGTAAGACAATCGATAATGTACGACCATGGTCAATTCCGTGGTTCAATGTAATTTCATGTCCTAATGCATGTGAAGACCAGTCCGTTGGTACACCTAGGTTAATCGTTCCATTTAATGCATTTGTTGCACACCACATAAATGTTCCGCGGTCATTGTAATCAATATGGTCTGTGTCAATGACACGAGGTGCAATTTCAATTAACGTTTGCAAAATACTTTCTGCATAACGGTCTTGAAGTAGTGCTCCTACTGGATAAGTTAAATAGTTTTCCATCACGTGGATGAAAGTATCTAGCAGGCCATTCACTAATTGACGAACAGGTAATGTATAGGTCAATTCAGGCTCCAATACTGAAAATACAGGGAATGTCTTTGGTCCACGGAAACTTACTTTTGCCTTTTTCTCAACAAGAGTAATCACCGCTCCAGCATTCATTTCAGAACCCGTTGCAGGAAGTGTAAGAATCGTCCCAAAAGGAACTACTTCTTGGACAGGTAATCCTTTACCTACACCCCATCCAAATAAATCAATTGGATCTTCTGTAAAGAGACTTGCTGCAGAAACAAATTTAGTCCCGTCAATAACAGATCCTCCACCAATGGCTAATAAATAAGTGAAGTTTTCTGCACGGACTTTCTCAACAGCTTTCATTAATGTTTCAAATGTTGGGTTGGCTTCAATTCCTGAAAACTCATCCCATTCACGATTCCCTAAAGCTTTAACAGCACGATCAAATGCTCCGTTTTTCTTAACAGAGCCGCCCCCGTAAAGGACTAATACTTTAGCGTCTTTAGGAATTTCATTATCAATATCTTCAATACGATTTCTTCCAAATAAAATCTTTGTTAGATTTTGGAATGTAAAATTTTGAATTTCATGTGTCATTTCAAATCACCTCGTTACTTCTTACTTTAATTGTACCAAAACTAATAGACCCTTTCTAAAATATCGGCTTTAAAAACAAAATAAACTGGACAATTGCCCAGTTTATGATTCTTAATTTATTATTTTTGATTCGATGTATTTTTTCAGGCGGTCTGCTGAGATTTCCTTTTCTAATTTAGAAACTTCAACAGGGCTTAATGTGACTTCACACGTTAAAACTCCGTCTGCATCATAAGAAACGACAACTTCTCCAACATCTTCTCTAGATTCTCTTGTCACTTTTGGAAACAACGCTGCTAATTCCTTTTCAACCTCTAGCGCACAGTGTTCTCTAAGTAAGCGAAACTGTTCTGCAATCACTGTTGGAATATAATAGCAGTCCACTAATGTCATTTCTTCATCTTTAGATTTTCGGTTTGACTTTTTCGCTTTTTTCATAAATGACCTCGTTTCTTTCTTCTTGTCTAGTATACAAAAATTCACCCGAGAAGGCAAAAACATTAAATTTATCCAAAGATTATAAACCTATTTTCCAAATGCGCGATTTCATGGTAAAATAGCTATGAATCACACTTATAAGGAGATACTATGCTTACAATCAATATGCTAACTCGTGCAGACAGCGTTAAAGGTCAAGGAGTTATGTCTGCGACAGAGGAACAAATAAACCTTGTAACAGAAGGATTAAAGGGCTATAACGTTGTTGTAAATCAGCTTAAAATTGCTGATATTAACCACATCCACACTATTAATCCAGATTTTCTTTTCAAATCATTTTTAAACAATAAAAAGCAACCGACAATAGCGTCCGTTCACTTTTTACCAGAAACATTAGAAAAAAGTATTTCTCTTCCAAAACCAATTAAAGAGTTATTCTATAAATATGTTTTATCATTTTATAAACAAGCAGACTATTTAGTAACTGTAAACCCTCGTTTTATTGATGATTTAGAAAAGTATGGGGTCGATCGTTCTAAAGTAACGTACATTCCAAACTTCGTATCTCGTGAAACGTTCTATAAAATTACAGACCAATCCAAAGCAGACTTACGTAAGAAATTCGGATTAGATCCAGACAAATTTACCGTTGTCTCTGCTGGTCAGCTTCAAATGCGTAAAGGCGTTCTTGAGTTTATCGACTTAGCAACTAAAATGCCAGATATCCAATTTGTTTGGGCTGGTAACTTCGCTTTTAAAGGTATCTCTGAAGGTCGTAAAGAAATTATGGAACACATGGATGATCTTCCAGATAACGTTCACTTCCTTGGGCTTGTGGAGCGTGATCGTATGAATGAGTTCTTTAATATGGGTGATGTCATGCTTCAATTGTCATTCGAGGAGTTATTCCCGATGACGATTTTAGAATCGATGAACGCAAACATCCCACTACTCTTACGTGATTTACCAGAGTACAAACCAATTTTATTCGACTACTACTTAAAAGCAAACAGTCAACAAACGTTTAAAGACGAATTAACAAAACTAAAAGAAGACGCCGATTATTACGCTAAAGCCTGCGAAGGTTCAAAACGCGGCGAACAATTCTATTCAAAAGAAAGTATTCTAGAACAGTGGCAACAATTTTATGATAAAGTTGCAACAGAAAGAAACTTGTTATCATAAAAGGAGAAATAATGACTACAGAAGAAATTAAACAAGGAAAACCACTTTCCCCTACGGCTCAAAAAGTCATGAACATTGCTTCAATTCTCGGAGCAATTGCGACAGTGGTCTTTATCGTTTGGGCATGGCAAAAAGGGCTATTCACGTCACAAGAGACGTTATCAGCCTATATGCTTCAAGCGGGAATTTGGGGTCCACCAATCTTTATCTTTTTACAAATCTTACAAACCGTTGTTCCAATCATTCCAGGAGCGCTTACTAGTATCGCTGGTGTTTATATTTACGGTAACTGGATTGGAAACATTTATAACTACATCGGTATTGTGATTGGATCAATCATTGCCTTCTATCTTGCAAGACAATACGGTCAGCAATTCGTAAAATCAATGGTTAGTGAACATACGTATAATCGCTATATCAGTTGGTTAGATAAAGGACAATGGTTCGACTACTTCTTTGCATTCATGATGTTCTTCCCTGTTTCACCGGATGACTTCTTATGTATGCTCGCTGGTTTAACAAAGATGACTTATAAGAAATTCATTATTATCATCTTAGTCTTTAAACCATTTACACTGGCTGCCTACACAATCGGCCTACGATTTATTATCGACTGGCTCTGGGCATTCTTCCAATAAGCAAAAACAAACCCTTGAGAAATTTTCTCAAGGGTTATTTTTTATGTTAATCTTTCTTTTTAAAGACTTGAACAGTTGCAAGAACAATTCCACTAATAAATACGCTGAGTGTTAAAATAATACCCGCTAATAATAGAGGATTTTTGCTTAGGCTTCTTAACCAGTTCGCAAATGTTCCTAGATCACTATCTTCATCAAATGATAAGATTCCACCATTCGTTGAACCTTCTGTTGATGAAACTTCTTCTGTCGTTGTTTCTTCAACCACTTTTGTCACTTTAAATACATTGGACTTAATCTCTTTTGTTAAAGTTGGGAAAGTATGTTCCACAATGATTTCATCTCCAACAAGTTTATATGTTGGTTTTTCATCGCCTCTTGTTAAAACTTTGATATCTTTCTCTACTTTAATCTTTTGACCATCAATTTCATGAACCCCAGCTTTTAACACTGTTTCTTCATGATATTCAGTAAAGCCTTTTTCTAAAAGAGCGTTCCCGAATTGTGCACGGTAAAATACACTTGTGTTATAGTCGCTCCAGCTACCAACACCCATTAATACTTCAATCAGACGACGGCCTTTTCCTTTTGCAGTAATCACATGGTTTAAAGCTGCATTTGGTGATGAACCTGTCTTAAATCCATCTACATCAAAATATCCTTGAGGCATCCCACTTGCAAGTTGATTCAATGTATAGAACGTTTCTTCTACAGGAGTTCCTTCCATTGTAGTAACAGCAGGTTCTCTTGTAATTTCTAAGAATTCTGGATAGTTCTTTAAGAAGTAATATGCTAATGTTGCTAAATCGCGAGCTGTTGTTTGGTTGTACTTATCTGGTACACCTTCAACAACATATAATCCACGAAACGCTGACACAACAGCCCCACTAGGATTATAGAATTTAGAATTTGTCATTCCTAATTCTTTCGCTTTATCATTCATCATCTTAATGTATTCTTCGTTTGTCTTACTAATCGCGTGTGATAACATCACAGTCGCAACGTTTGAGGAAGGATACATCATCAGATAAAGTAAATCGCGCACTGGATATTCAATCCCAGCTCTGATTTGGTTATTACTAATATCATCGATAGTAGAAATCGCTCTATCTTCTTCTGTTGCCGTAATTTTAGTATCTAATGTGAGCTTACCTGCTTTAATCGCATCATACACAAGATACGCTGTCATTAATTTAGTTGTACTCGCTGGATCCCATGGCTTATCAATATTGTCACCATAAAGAATTTGCCCAGTCTCTGCATCGACTAAAATAGCCCCTTCAGGTTTGTAGTATTCACTAACATCATACCCATAACGAGCTGTAATCTCGAAAATATCTTCTTCAATCGGAAGCTCTTTCGACTTTGTTGTTGTCGTTGTTTGCTCTGTTGTCTCTGTTGCTACAGTTGTTTCTGGAGCCTCTGTTTGTTCAACAACAGTAGTTCCTTCTCCCGGTTCTTGTGTGGTTTCTTCAGCAGCAATTGGCGCTAAAGCAGAAAGTGCGAATGCACATGTCATTAATCCCAAAAGAAACTTAAATTTACGTTTTTCCATTCCTATCCTCCTTGTAATTCAATTTATTTTACAAAGAAATTCTTAAGATTTCAAATAGAAAGAAGCAAATTCGTAACATTTTTGTAATCTTTACGAAATTTGCTTCCAACTTTTTTCAACATTATTCATTAAATTGTTGAGACGTTCTACTCTTCTTTCTAATATCGAAAAAATTAAAACATTCTCATCATCCAACTCAATCGTACCTAATGCGATTCCCGCTTGTTGTAATTTTGCAGAAACACACTCTAAATACTCTGATACAGAACACTCTACAGAGCAAGTCTGCAATTCTTGCTGTGCGATTCCTTTTAACAACTTTAATTTGGGAAGCTTACTGGCTAAAGTACTAGCATTATCTCTCCAATAAATTTGAGTTGCATAGGATTCTTTTTCAAGTGTTAATAGCATTAGTAACCAATAGTCGTCTTGCGCTTGTTCCAATAGGTCAGCGAACTCATCATTCCAGTCCACATCATCTTCTCGTAGTTCTTCAATCAATAAATCAGGATTATCAAAATAACTCTCTAAAAGTTGTCTGATACGTTCACTATGACCAGTAATGATATCGGCAATTTGATGATAAGCTTCCTCATCAGAATCACTATCCACTTCCACAGATTCACTATAAAACGTTTCTTCCATTTCAAAGTCATCTTTACGTTTATTTTTTCGATTAAATAACCACATAGGTCGCGCCTCACTTTGACTGAGTTCTTTTCCATAGTATATCAAACATATTCCGAAGAATAAATACGAAAAACAAAAAAGCAGAAAGATTTCTCCTTCTGCTCGTTAATTATTCTAAATTGAATCTCCGTTAAAAATCGAGTTTTTAACGATGACATAATCTACTTTGCGGATGGCTTCAATATCTTTACCACCTGCATAAGAGATTGATGATTGTAAGTCTTGTTGCATTTCGATAAGAGTATCTTCTAAAGAACCTTTATAAGGAACGACAATTTTCTTACCTTCAACGTTCTTACGTTCACCTTTTTGGAATTCTGACGCACTACCGAAATACTCTTTATATAGCATTCCATTTACTTCAACAGTTTTACCTGGAGATTCTTCGTGACCAGCAAATAATGATCCAATCATGACCATAGTTGCACCAAAACGAATTGATTTAGCGATGTCTCCGTGAGTACGGATTCCTCCATCTGCAATCAATGGTTTACGTGCAGCTTTTGAGCACCAACGTAGTGCAGCAAGTTGCCATCCACCAGTACCAAAACCTGTCTTAATTTTAGTAATACATACTTTACCAGGTCCAATCCCTACTTTAGTAGCATCAGCCCCAGCGTTTTCTAACTCACGAACGGCTTCTGGAGTACCTACGTTACCAGCAATAACAAATGCTTCCGGTAAATGTTTTTTAATGTGCTTAATCATGTCAATCACTGAATTTGAATGACCATGCGCAATATCAATTGTAATGTAATCAGGAACAAGTCCATTTTCTTTTAATTCTACAATAAAATCATATTCTTGAGGTTTTACACCTACACTAATTGATGAGATTAATCCACGTTCTTTCATTCGTTTTACAAATGGTAAACGACTTGCTTCATCAAAGCGGTGCATAATATAAAAATATCCGTTTTCTGCTAAAAATTCAGCAACAGATTCATCAATAACGGTTTGCATATTTGCAGGAACCACCGGTAATTTAAAGGTGTGTTTACCTAATTTAACCGTAGTATCACACTCCGAACGACTATTTACAATACATTTATTTGGGATTAATTGAATATCCTCATAATCGAATGCATTTAATTCAAACATTTAACATCCTCCTAATTCGTTAATGCGTACTCATGTAGTATACATGAATTCACGTGAAAATGCATTAAATTCTTTTCAGAATCTTTCAAAAACTTCTTGAATGAAGGCAAACAAAAAAGCCTAGGCGAACCTAGGCTATAAAAGTATTGATTAGTCTTTTCTGCTTCCGAATAGACGTAAGATATCTAAGAAGATATTGATGAAGTCTAAGTATAATTCTAATGCACCTAGAATTGCAATCCCTTCTAATGCTGATTGTCCTTCGTAGTAGTTATACATATTTTTTAGTTTTTGAGTATCGTACATTGTTAACACGGTGAAAATGACTAATGAGATACCAGACATGATTAATTCAACTAATGAACTATGGAAGAAGACCAAGTTAATCAAGCTAGCAATGATTAACCCTAATAAAGCTCCTATTGCTTGACGACCAAAACTTGTTAAGTCTTTCTTCGTTGTAAATCCAACGATTGATAAACCTACGAATAATGCACAAGTAGAAATAAACGCTTGTACGATACTTCCTAACTCATAAACTTGTGCTACTATGAAGAATGTAAATCCTGTTAATGTTGCATATAAACAATATGAAACAATATAACGAATTGGTCTACCAAGTTCTTCATAATTTGGACGCATTACAAATACAAGAACTAATTGCGCAATAATGATAATCCACATTCCGTATCCCTTAGTCGTTACCATGAAATTGAAGAATGCACTATAAAGCGCTGGAACTGTACTGAATAGGTAAGCAACTAAAGCAGAAATTGCTAGTCCTCCAAACATCCAAGCATACACTTTCATAAAAAATTGATTTCTTCCAGCAATACTGGATTCAACACTATAATGATTATTTTCCATTATTTCGCCTCATTTCAAATTTTATTATAGATATATTATAGCATATCTTTTACTAAACCGTAAATAAATTGTTCTGGTTCAAATGGT
The DNA here is from genome assembly GCA_015264885.1 of Streptococcus sp. Classification (GTDB taxonomy): domain Bacteria; phylum Bacillota; class Bacilli; order Lactobacillales; family Aerococcaceae; genus Granulicatella. The sequence continues at coordinate 15,565 of JABZYY010000018.1, forward strand.
TGTAAGTCATCCATTTGCTCCCCTAATCCGATAAACTTCACTGGAATGTTTAATTCATGACGAATTGAGAGGATTACCCCACCTTTTGCAGTTCCGTCTAATTTCGTTAAGATGAGCCCTGTAATGTTAATCGTCTCACCGAATTGTTTCGCTTGAACAAGAGCGTTTTGACCAGTCGTTGCATCTAACACTAATAATGTTTCATCTGCACCTGTTTCAATTTCACGAGAGATAATACGATTCATCTTCTCTAACTCTTTCATCAAGTTCACTTTGTTTTGAAGACGGCCAGCTGTATCGATTAATAAGTAATCGAAGTTTTCTTCTTTAGCTTTTTTAATTGCATCAAATACGACAGATGATGGATCTCCACCTTCACGTCCTGATACGACAGGAACGCCTACACGTTCGCCCCATACTTCTAATTGTTGGATAGCACCGGCACGGAACGTATCTCCTGCAGCTAATAAAACTTTATTTCCTTCTTGTTTTAATCTCCAAGCGATTTTACCGATTGTGGTTGTTTTACCAACCCCATTCACGCCGACAAACATTAATACAGTTGGACGACCTTCAGCTTTCTTCAATGCAGATAAGTTATCTTCCCCTTTTTCGTAAATATCGACCATCTTCTCTATGATGACTTCTTTTACTTGGCCAGAAGTCGTTGCATTTTGCAGACGAACTTCATCACGTAAGGCATCCGTAATCGCTAATGTCATCTCGAAACCTACGTCTGAAGAAATAAAGGTTTCTTCTAAATCTTCAAAAAAGTCTTCGTCGATTTCTCTAAAATCAGCAAGGAATTCGTTTAAACGATCTGAGAAACTACGACGCGTTTTCTCCATCCCTTTGTCATATTTCTCAATGACAATCGACTCTTTCGTCTCCTCGTGTTTAATGACTTCATCTTCACCGGTAAAGGCACGTTTAATTCGATCAAATAATCCCATGTTTTCCCCTCACTTTACGCTTGTTTATTCATTTCTAAAATATGATAAATGGCCTGCGCAACGCCAGATTCTTCATTTGTCGCTGTCACATATTTTGCCACTTCTTTGACTTCTTTTGAGCCATTGCCCATGGCTACAGGATAACCAACAACCGTTAACATCGGCAAGTCATTTTCCTCATCACCACACGCTGCCATTTCATCCAGCGAGATTCCTAGAATTTCTCCTAACATTTTTAAGCCATTCCCTTTTGAAACATGTTTTGGAACAACCTCTAATAAAAATGTTCTCGACTTCATACAGTTGAAGCGTTCAAAGAATTCTTTTGGTAATTTTGCAATTCCTTCATCTAAAATATCTTGTTCGATACAAAGAACGGCTTTGTTAAAGATATGTCCTTCTTCGAAATCTTCCGGATTCTTTTGTTCAAATGTAATTGGATGTGGTAATGTGTTATAAATTGACGGACGTCCTTCTGGAGGCGTTGGCTCATAAGCTCTCACCGTATCAATCAACACTAATGGAAGCCCAACTTTTGTGACTTCTTCATGGCAATACTTCATATCTTCAACAGTATGTCCTGTTTCATAGACGATTTCTCCATGTTTTGTTTTTTGAATCAAACCACCATTAAAGTTAATCGCGTAATCATCATCTCCCATTAGGTCTAATTCTTCAAGTAAGTGAACAATACTTACAATTGGTCGACCTGTACAAAGAACCACTTTAATCCCATTTTCTTTAGCCAATTTAATGGCTTTTTTATTCTCTTCTGTTATTTTCTTTTCACCAGTTAATAATGTTCCATCTAAATCTAGTGCAATTAGTTTAATCAACTATAAAACTCCTTTAAGCATTTCTGCTTTCATTATACGCTCATTGTACGTATCTAGTATATTATACCACAAAACACATCATTTCGTATTGAAAAATAAGAGGCAGCACGCATTTGCCACCTCTTATTTTCTATTTTGCTTCTTCTAATT
>JABZYY010000190.1 GCA_015264885.1 Streptococcus sp.
ATGAGTACCTAACAGATGCAACTAAATTAGAAAAACTATTAGCATTTGTTGATAGCAAAGAAGTAGCTGCTAAATTAGAAGAAATCAAATACGAGAACAAACTTGTTCTTAAAGAATATCTAAAAGAAACTCAAGGAATTGAACTTGATGAAAATAGTATTATTGATACTCAAATCAAGAGATTCCACGAATATAAACGTCAACAAATGAACGCTTTATATGTAATAAAAAAATATCTTGATATTAAAAATGGAAAATTACCAAAACGTAAAATTACAGTATTTTTCGGTGGTAAAGCTGCTCCAGCATATATCATAGCACAAGATATCATTCATTTAATTTTATGTCTATCAGAGTTAATTAATAATGATCCAGAAGTAAATAAATACTTAAATGTATACTTAGTTGAAAACTACAACGTAAGTGTTGCAGAAAAATTAATTCCAGCAACTGATATTTCTGAACAAATTTCATTAGCTTCTAAAGAGGCAAGTGGAACTGGTAACATGAAATTCATGTTAAACGGAGCTTTAACTCTAGGAACTCTAGATGGAGCTAACGTGGAAATCGATGAGTTAGTTGGACGTGAAAATATC
>JABZYY010000191.1 GCA_015264885.1 Streptococcus sp.
GAGTTAGAGTCTACTTATCCTGAATTTGTAGCGGATTTTAATAAAGAATATTCGAAGCAAAAGATTGCGTTGCAACTTGTCGAATTACGCCTAGAAACCGGGCTTTCTCAGAGAAAATATGCCCAAGCGAATGAACTGATGCAAAATAAAGTCTCCATTCTTGAAAACGGGAAGAGTAATGCAAGGCTGTCGACCATTATTGAGTTAGCTGCAAAGAATGGGTATAAGGTCGAATTAAAATTTACAAAGTAAGCAAGTGAGCTAGTCTACAACAGGCTAGCTTATTTTTGTGTTGTAGTTAGTAGAAAGGTTTAAAAAAGAGTGAGAGTATGATAGAATGAATCGAATTCATAAACAAAGGAGAACGAAATGTTAAAAGTACAAAACGTAAGTCTATTATTTTCAGACCGTAAATTATTTGACGATGTAAACATCACTTTTACACCAGGTAACTGTTATGGGGTTATTGGTGCGAATGGTGCCGGAAAATCAACATTCCTAAAAATCTTATCTGGGGAATTACAACCAACAACTGGTGAAGTTATCCTAGATCCACATG
>JABZYY010000192.1 GCA_015264885.1 Streptococcus sp.
ATCGTAGAATATTCTATTAAAAGTAAAAGGTCGTCCAAGTAGGGCGACCTTCTTCGTTAGATTTATTTTTCAGTACAAGCAATAAAGCTTTCGCGTAATTGGTTTTCTGGAAGGTTCTTTCCGATGAAGACCAATGTTGAGCCGCGTTTTGTATCATTCCAATCGCGACCTCTTGAAATATCAAAGCTCATTTGAACTCCTTGGAAGATGATTTGGTAATCTAATCCTTCCACGTTCAAGATTCCTTTGTAACGGTATAATTCTGGTCCGTAAATATAGACAAGCTCGTTCAACCATTCGTTAATGTTTGCGAGAACTAATGGTTTGTCAGTCTCGATAACGAATGAGTTAATACCGCTATGGTGGCTATGACTGTGGTGATGATGATGTTCGTGATCATGGTCATGGTGTTCATGTTCGTGGTCATGGTCATGATGTTCATGCTCATGGTCGTGATCGTGGTGGTCGTGATCATGATGGTGATGATCGTGATCGTGGTCACCGTGGGCATGTGTATGGCCACATTCTTCGCAATATTC
>JABZYY010000193.1 GCA_015264885.1 Streptococcus sp.
GTTCATCACGCTTTATTAGTTATGAATTAAATGGATTAATTTCTCCAACTCTTCAAGAAAAATTACAATTCATTCAACAAGAAAAAACAATCTATGTTTTTACATAAAATAAGAAAGGAATTTCGTGATGTTTGTTAGCATACAGGAATTAGTCGCATTAGCAACTAGCCAAAATAAATCTATTTCTGAAGTGATGATTGAACAAGAAATGGAAATGACCCAACAAAGTCGAGAATTTATTTGGGCGAAGATGGAAAAAAATCTTCAAACAATGAAAAATGCGGTAGAAAGAAGTGTACAGGGTCAAGGTGTATTTTCTCCAACAGGACTAACCGGTGGCGATGCTGTAAAAATGAAAAAATATCGCGAAAAGGGAAAAACTTTATCCGGAGATAACATTTTAGCAGGAGTGCAGTACGCTCTAGGAACGAATGAAGTGAATGCCGCGATGGGGATTGTTTGTGCGACACCAACTGCGGGTGCAAGTGGAACTTTACCAGGCGTTATATTTTCCATTGCAGATAGTATGGAGT
>JABZYY010000194.1 GCA_015264885.1 Streptococcus sp.
CTTCTACAAGGAGTAAAATAAAGTCATCATCAAACAAAGGAGTTTTAAACATGATTGAAATTACCTATCTAGATGCCAGCAAGAACGAAAAAACTGTAACTTTCGAATCTTATGAAGACTTTGATCGTTCACAACAAGCTTGCCTTATCGGCGTCGCAGACTACTACCCTGTCCAAAAATTAACCTACAAGGGTCATGATTTGGACTACCATGGGACTTATGGAGATGTTTTCTTCTATCTCATGAAACAAGATTTAAGCCAATATAATTAAAAAGGAGAAATACTATGGCAAAAGCAATTACAGATGCAACATTTGAACAAGAAACTAAAGACGGATTGGTCTTGGTAGACTTCTGGGCAACTTGGTGTGGTCCATGTCGTATGCAAGGTCCAATCTTGGACAAATTGTCTGAAGAACTTTCAGAAGATGTCTTGAAAATCGTTAAAATGGATGTTGATGAAAATCCAAATACAGCTCGTGCATTTGGTATCATGTCTATCCCTACTCTTCTCTTCAAGAAAGATGGACA
>JABZYY010000195.1 GCA_015264885.1 Streptococcus sp.
CCCTCATACAGTTCCAATCTTAGAAGATTTCCCACTTTCAGTGACCAACCCGTACGGCCGTACTAAGCTCATGTTAGAGGAAATTTTGACGGATATCTATAAGGCAGACTCAGAATGGAATGTGGTCTTGCTTCGTTACTTCAACCCAATCGGAGCGCATGAAAGTGGAGACTTGGGAGAAAATCCTAATGGAATTCCAAACAATCTCTTGCCTTATGTTTCACAAGTAGCAGTGGGCAAACTAGAACAAGTGCAAGTTTTTGGAGATGATTACGATACAGAAGATGGAACTGGTGTTCGTGACTATATCCATGTCGTAGACCTAGCCAAAGGCCACGTTGCAGCTTTGAAAAAACTCCAAAAAGGTTCAGGTCTTAACATTTATAACCTTGGAACTGGTAAAGGTTACTCCGTTCTTGAAATTATCCAAAATATGGAAAAAGCAGTGGGACGTCCTATTCCTTACCGCATCGTAGAACGCCGCCCAGGTGATATCGCTGCCTGCTACTCAGACCCAGCA
>JABZYY010000196.1 GCA_015264885.1 Streptococcus sp.
TATTAAAGCTGACTTACTTCCAGAAGATAAGCTTAATTTTATTAAAGAACTTCGAGAAAAACATCAAAGTGTGGGGATGGTCGGAGATGGCGTGAATGATGCTCCAGCCCTTGCGGCATCTACCGTTGGTGTAGCAATGGGTGGTGCTGGAACTGATACAGCTTTAGAAACGGCTGACATCGCCTTAATGTCTGATGATTTGAGTAAATTGCCATATACAATAAAATTAAGTCGTAAGGCTTTAGCAATCATCAAGCAAAACATTACCTTCTCTTTGGCGATTAAATTAGTGGCATTACTTTTGGTCATGCCCGGTTGGTTAACACTTTGGATAGCGATATTTGCTGATATGGGAGCAACTTTACTTGTAACATTAAACAGTTTACGCTTATTGAAAATCAAAGAATAGGTTCTAAAATGGTTGTACTGACCCCAAAAAGTTAGACAGAAAATCTAACTTTTGGGGTGTTTTTATTTAATTCTCATTTACGGGGGTCAGTGCCAAAGGTTATGAAG
>JABZYY010000197.1 GCA_015264885.1 Streptococcus sp.
ATTTCTTCAGAACCTAATTTAGTATCACGCGCCACACAAGATAATTCTTGAATGTGGATTGTCGTAAAGCGATCTTGTTGTACTACACGCTCAGAAACTAACATTGAGTCTTCGAAGTTATAACCGTTCCAAGGCATGAACGCCACACGGATATTTTGACCTAATGCTAATTCACCTAAGTCTGTTGAAGGACCATCTGCTAATACTTCACCACGGTTAATTGGATCGCCTAAATTCACACAAGGAATTTGGTTGATACAGGTATTTTGGTTAGAACGGGTGTATTTAATTAAGTTATAAATATCGATACCCGCTTCGCCAGCTACAGTTTCGTCTTCATTTACTTTGATAACGATACGAGATGCATCAACGTATTGAACTGTACCACCACGTTTTGCTACAACCGCCACACCAGAGTCTAGTGCGATTGGTTTTTCCATACCTGTACCTACTAACGGCTTATCAGCACGTAAAGTAGGGACCGCCTGACGTTGCATGTTCGCACCCATTAAG
>JABZYY010000019.1 GCA_015264885.1 Streptococcus sp.
ACGAACGTTATGCCGCCTTCCAAGCAAAACAAGAAGCGATTGAAGCCGAAATCAAACGCATGCAATCGATTCGCTTGAAACCGACCGCTGAATTACAAGCGTTCTTGGCGGAAAAAGGATCTGCGGAATTGAAAGACGGCATCCTTTTAAGCGACTTGTTGAAACGTCCAGAATTAAGCTATGACGAATTAGTAGGCTTTGCCGGTGAAACGGTGGAAGTCTCTCGTGAAGTGAAAGAACAAGTAGAAATCTCGATTAAATACGAAGGCTATATTGCCAAAGCGATTGAAAAAGTGGAGAAATTAAGACGTATGGAAGCCAAACGTATTCCAGCCAATATCGACTATGATGCGATTAATGGACTTGCGACCGAAGCGCGTCAACGTTTGAAATTGATTCAACCAGAAACGATTGCGCAAGCGAGCCGTATTAGTGGGGGGAACCCAGCCGACGTATCGATTTTGATGGTCTATATCGAACAAGGCAAGATTGCTAAAGTACAAGAATAAGGAGGCGCGTATGAAACCAGAAGAATTTTATCAAAGACTCCAAGAAGTGCATGGGATTACACTATCAGATGTACAAAAGAAGCAGTTCGACCAATATTTCCATCTATTAGTGGAATGGAATGAGAAGATGAACTTGACGGCGATTACGGATGAAGAAGGCGTGTATTTGAAGCATTTCTATGATTCATTGGCGCTTGGATTCCACCACGAATTGACGGATCAAACGCTTTGCGACGTGGGTGCGGGCGCAGGATTTCCAAGTATTCCGTTAAAAATCGTCTTCCCAGACTTGAAGGTGACGATTGTGGATTCGTTGAATAAACGCATTACCTTCTTGAATACATTAGTGGAGACGCTTGGGCTAAAAGACGTGCAGTGTTTCCATGACCGCGCTGAAACCTTTGGGCAAAACAAGGCTTTCCGTGCGTCGTTTGATGTGGTGACTGCTCGTGCCGTTGCCAAACTTAGTGTATTGAGCGAATTTTGCATGCCGCTCGTGAAAAAGCAGGGCTATTTCCTCGCGTTAAAAGCAGCGCATACGGAAGTAGAGTTGGAAGAAGCGAAAAAAGCGATCGCGATTCTTGGTGGGAAAGTAGAAGGGGATGTCTCTTTCGATTTGCCATATGAAGGTGGAAACCGTCATGTTGTTACGATTTTAAAGACGAAGGAAACACCGAATAAATATCCAAGAAAACCAGGCCTTCCATTGAAGAAGCCGTTATAAGCGAAAACCTCCTAGAAATTTTCTAGGAGGTTTCTTGTTTAAGGTTAGATAGTATTACGCGTTAAATTTATTTAAGATACTTTCGATATTTTTTATCAGTACTGAAACAGAGCCGTCTGGATTGTTAATGAATTCCACCATTTCCTTGTTTTCATAGATTTCACTTGGAATGGTAATTTCGATTCCGTTGTCCAGTTTGAATTTTTGCTTGCTATATTTGCGTTCGTATTTTGGCACGTTCGTTACGGCAATTTTTTCTGGAACGCGTTCTTCGGTGATGGCTAACTGTGCGGCTTCACGTGCGAGTGGTTTTTCCTCGAACACCTTATCGAAGATGGCTGCGGCATCGATTTCGTCCTGTTCTTCCAGCTGGTGGAAGATGGCTTGTTGCGTCGTTGCTAGCGCTTTGTACGGTTCCTCGTCGTGTTTTTTCGCGATATGAGTGACCGTTTTTTTGATTTCCTTGATTTGTTCTTTCGTTGTGACTGGCACCGTGATTTCTAAGAATTTTTCAGAGAAATAGGCAGTCTTTTGGCCTTCCATCACTACTTTTTTCTCGATTAAGTGGTAGTTTCCGTTTGATAAATCCACGATAAAAGCTTCCGAAGGTTTTTGCGTCGCGTTTGGTAAGATGGCGTGATTTTGTAAAATCGTATTGCTAACGGCTTCGCCTTCATAATCGACAAAGTGAGTGACTTTTGAACTGTAATCGAGGCGAATCATTCCAAATAGTGTACCACCTGTATCGCTTGTTCCTGTAAAGAATAAGTAATCCGCTGGTCCGATTTCTTCTGCTGGAGCAATAAGAGCAAAGAGCTTATCGGCTAACTGTTGCGTCTTTTCTAAGAAAGAAATGCTTTCATCTGCCAGATACCCAAGAAGCGGTTCGCTAGAAGCTAATTGACCGATATGTGGGTCGCCTTTTTTGATTTTATCTACGAGTTTTGTGATGTATTCAATGAGAAATGGGTCGCCCAGTTGCAGTGGCGCCTGTGATAAGAGTAAGTTTCCTGAATTTTTATCTAAAATATGTAAAACGGCTTCGTTAATGAGCATGAATGTGCTCCTTTCCTATTTCATTCGATAGAAAATATTATATAATAGAAAAATAGATTTGTAATGAAAAACGAGGGGAGTGCGCCATGGCGGTTTTAACGAAGATAGAAACACCATTAGGAACCGTAATTGTATCTAGTGACGGGCAGTCGTTGACGGGATTATGGTTTGCAGGGCAAAAATACGAGTGCGCCTTTGTGGAAGACGCAGTATGGGACGATTCGTTGCCGTTGTGGAAGACTGTGAAACAGGCGCTGGAGGACTATTTCCAAGGAGTGGGCGATGTAACTTCTGCCGTGCCAATTGCATTTGTAGGAGGGACAGCCTTCCAAAAAGCGGTATGGGACGTCTTGACAGAAATCCCCTATCAAACCGTGTGGACGTATAAAGACGTGGCCGAACGTGTCGAGGAAAAGCTAGGGCGAAAGACTTCCTCGCGAGCGGTGGGGACAGCCATCGGAAGAAATCCAATCAGTCTCTTTGTACCATGCCACCGCGTCGTAGCTACAACAGGAGCATTAACAGGCTATGCAGGAGGTGTGGAGCGAAAACGCGCGCTGCTTGCTCTTGAGGGGCATCGCATCACAAAAGACAAAGTGTCGAAAGGAGAAAGGCATGAAGCTTAAAATTGCAAAGGTCATTGTATCGGCGTTTGTGGCGCTACTCGTGGCACAGGCACTGAACTTAACGACGCCATCCGCGGCAGCCATTATTGCGATTCTCAGTGTCATGGACACGAAGAAAGTTTCGCTTGCGGCTACAGGGCAAAGGCTCGCGGCAGCCGTTTTGGCGCTTGTAATCGGAATGGGAATATTCGCTGTTTTTGGATTTGACGTGACGAGTTTCGGGTTGTATCTTCTTTGCTACATTCCTTTAGCGTATCTCTTAAAAGTGGATATCGGCGTGGCTCCGAGTACCGTCCTTGTGATTCACCTTTGGACGCAGCAACAACTTACTTTCAGCCTCTTCGTCAATGAACTCTTGCTTGTCACCATTGGGGCTGGTGTGGCGATTTTACTGAACTGGTATATGCCATCGTATCGCCAAGAAATCGAACGTGTCCGAGAGGAAATTGAAGATAAAATGCGTGAAGTTCTCTTGAAGATGTCAGGATTCCTGACGATTGGAAATGGAAGAAATGATGGCGAAGTGCTTCAGTTGTTGAAGGAAAAGTTGAGCGAGGCACGCGAATATGTACGACTCGAAGAGGAAAATCATTTAACCAAAGAAGTGACTTACGATTATCAATATTTCGAAATGCGCCGCGATCAAAGCAAGCTCTTGGAAATCATGGCTGCTAACTTAAACGAGTTCTGCTGGGACGGAGAAGAGATGGCGATTCTGTCGGGGATGTTTAAACAGACCGCACAGCAGTTAGCGGAACAAAATACGGCGAGTCAATTAATCGATGACATTGAAGACTTGTTGGAACATTTTCGCGAACGACCACTGCCACAAACGCGTTGTGATTTCGAAAAACGTGCGCAGTTATATCAGTTATTACGCGATTTGAAACGATTTGTACAATTGAAAGTCGATTTCTTCCAAATGTATGGCGTTCATTATTTCAAGAAGGTCGGAGAAAAGGAATAGGGACTATTGCTCTTTGTACAGGAGGCAGGAATTTATCCGACGTTGGCTTTTCAAAACAAACGATTCGAACAATTCATCTTTAACCTTGTTTTTCTATGAGAAAGACAAGGTTTTTTGTGTATTTACGCGGATATACTAGAGCTGACACTAAATTAGGAGGATAAATTATGGAAGGAAAAGGGTTAGCGGAGGTTGTCCATTTAGCAAAGGAGGATGAAGAGGAAGCAATCACCGAATTATTGCGGCGTTTTGACCCATTGATTATGAGCATTCATCACCATTATTTTTTTCATGAAATGGATCAAGACGATTTTGCGCAGGAAGCCCGTATCATGATGCTTCGGGCGGTGCATAAGTACGATGAGAATCATGCCGTCTCATTTGCTGGATATTACCAGCGCTGCTTGAAAAATCTAGCGGTGGAGTGCCTGCGCAGGGAACACAGGCAGCGGCTCATTCCACACGAGTTAGTCGTTCGCGGAGAAAAGGCGGAACTCGCATTACTCTCGGCATCGGTGGATTCGTGCGAGCGGCAAGTGCTTTTGCATGAAGAGGCGGAGGAATATTTTCACCACCTTTCCCGCTTTGAAAGGGATGTGTTTTTAGGAGTGTTGGACGGGGCGACGTTTGAGGAGATGGCGGACCATTTTGATAAATCGGTCACGTCCATCAAGGGAGCTCACAAGCGGTGCAAGAAGAAATTCAAAGACTATATTGGAGAAGGGTGACGCTAAAAGTAGACGGATTTATTTTGCTGGTTAATTTTTTAAAGCTATGACTACCAATCTGAAACGGTTTGTAGTACAATAGCTCGTGGCGATTTTTTTGCCGATGAGGTTCGAAACCATCCCTCAATAAAAAACTAGGAGGCAGTAACATGCAAAATAAAAAAACAAAATTGATTGTCATTAACGCAATCGTCGCAGCGCTATATGTGGTCGTTACATCATTAACAGCATTTATGTCATTTGGAAATATTCAATTCCGTATCGCAGAAATTCTAAACCACTTATTCGCTTTTGACAAAAAATACGGAATCGGTGTGGTTGCCGGTGTATTACTTGTCAACTCAGTATTTATGTCAGCATCTGGTCTAGGTTGGTATGACTTAGTATTCGGATTAGGACATTCTATTGTTTCATTCGCTATCAGCGCATTGATCTTCAAATCAGTGAAAGATGTTAAAACACGTATGTTTGTTTTAGCAGGTGTCTTCAGTGTGATGATTTTCTTAGTAGCGATTGAATTGAACTTAGCGCTAGAATTACCATTCTGGTTAAGCTATGGTGAAACATTCTTTGGTGAAATCGTCGTATTATTAGCGGGTGTTCCGTTGATGACGGCATTAAACAAAGCCATCGATTTGAAAAAATTAATCAATGATTAATCAACAGACGTCCGAGCACGATGCTTGGGCGTTTTTTGATTGCAAGAACTCACTATTTTATGTAGAGTTAAGAGGAGACCTAAAGGAGGAATACAAATGGAGTTATTAAGCATTCCAGTAGGACGTTTAGAAGAAAATGTCTACTTTTTAATTGATGAGAATAAAGAAACAGTGATTTTTGACCCAGGTGCACAAGCCGAGTACATTAAAGAACTAATTAAAGAAGAAGGATTGAAGCCAGTTGCGATTGTATTAACACACGCGCACGGAGACCATATCGGAGCCGTGGACGCGCTTCGTGAGGAGTACAATATTCCAATGTATATGAACGAGTTGGAAAAAGTATTCTTACACGATCCTGAATTGAACCGTTCATACTACTCTGGCGAAAATATTACAGTGAAGCCAGCGGACGGTTATTTCCCTAAAGAAATGGGTAAATGGAAAATCGGAAGCTTTGAACCAGAATTAGCACATATTCCAGGGCACTCACCTGGTGGAACGATCTTCATTTTCAGAGAAAATGGATTCGTCATCGGTGGAGACGTGATGTTTAAAGGCAGCGTTGGACGTAGTGATTTCCCATACGGAAGCCATAAAGAGTTAATGGAAGGCATCCATAAGTATTTATTGCCATTACCTGCTGAAACAGTGATTTTCCCAGGACACGGGGAACCAACAACGCTAAAAGATGAAATTGCGACAAACCCATTCTTAAATGGCGCAACAAGATAAGAGGCGAAATTATGATTTTTGATACGCATACGCATTTAAATGTATCTGCGTTTGAAGGAGAAGAAAAAGAGGTCATCGCGCGTGCAAAGGAGCTAGCAGTGACGCGCTTTGCGGTGGTGGGATTCGATACGGACACGATTACGCGTAGTCTGGAGCTTAGCGAAGAGTTCAAAGAAGTGGTTTCAATTATCGGATGGCATCCAACTGAAGCTTATCGATACAATATTGAAATCGAAGAATGGCTACAGGAACGTTTGACGCATCCGCAAGTAGTTGCGATGGGGGAAATGGGTCTGGATTATTATTGGAAAGATTCAACGCCCGAGGAACAGGACAAGGTGTTCCGTCGCCAAATTGCGATTGCCAAAGAAATGAAATTGCCGATTGTGATTCATAACCGCGATGCGACCGAGGATTGCTACAAGATTCTAAAAGAAGAAGGCATTCAAGATATCGGGGGGATTATGCATAGTTATAATGGCGATGTGGAATTTATGAAACGTTTCTTAGACTTAGGCATGCATATTTCCTTTAGCGGGGTGACGACGTTTAAAAACGCGCCGCAAGTTCGTGAATGTGCAAAATTAGTCCCATTCGACCGTATGTTAGTGGAAACCGATGCGCCGTATTTAGCTCCGGTGCCTTACCGTGGAAAGAGAAACGAACCCGGCTATACGCGTTATGTGGTTGAAACGATTGCCAAAGAACGCGGCCTTGCTTGGGAAGAAGTGGCGGCTCAAACGACACAAAATGCCATCAAGCTATTCCGCATGGAAGAAAGAGGCTTGCTATGAATCCAGTCATTGTCGTAGAAGGGCGAGACGATACAAGACGCTTGAGAGAAATCTATCCGGATATTGAAACGATTGAAACGAACGGTTCGGCAATTGACGAAGAAACGATTGCGCTCATTCAAAAGGCGCTGCAAACACGTGAAGTGATTGTGTTTACGGACCCAGATTATCCAGGAACTCGTATTCGCAACATCATTCAAGAGCGCGTACCTGGCGTGAAACATGCCTTTATCGAACGTGCAGAAGCCGTCAGAAAAGACAATCATAAGAGCCTTGGGGTGGAACACGCGAGTACCGCATCTATTCAGCGAGCGCTTGAATCGGTGCATGAGATTTCAACAGAGCCCGGAGAGCCCGTGATTTCGCAATCAACACTGATGGCGCTTGGGTTTATCGGACGACCAGATTCAGCAACGAGACGTCAAAAGGTGGCGGATTTTCTAAAAATCGGCCATACGAATGGAAAACAGTTCGCGAAAAGATTACAATTATTTGGTATTACAGAAGAACAATTAAGGGCGGCGCTTGAGGCTGTCTTAGAAAATGAGGACAAACATGAATGAAATAAAGGATATCGCGACGCCGAAAAGAACGCGCGAGATTATGGAACGTCACGGGCTAACGGTAAAGAAGAGTCTAGGGCAAAACTTCCTGATTGAACCGAATATTTTAACGCGTATGCTAGAAGTGGCGGGAGTCGATAAAACAACAAACGTCATTGAAATCGGACCAGGGATTGGTGCATTGACCGAACGTCTAGCAAGAGAAGCCAAACAAGTGCTGGCGTTTGAAATCGATGGCCGTTTATTGCCGGTGCTCGATGAAACATTGGCTCCATACGATAATGTAACGGTGGTTCATAGCGACATTTTGGACGTCGACTTAGAGCAAGTGATTGGAGAGCATTTCGACATCAACGAGCCGTTATTAGTCGTGGCCAACTTGCCGTACTATATCACAACGCCAATCATTATGAACTTATTGGAATCGAAATTGCCAATCGATGGGTTTGCAATGATGATGCAAAAAGAAGTAGCGCAACGAATGACCGCTGAGCCAAATTCGAAGGCGTATGGATCACTTACGATTGCGATTCAATATTTCTGCGACGCAAGCATCGGATTTATCGTACCGAAGACGGTCTTCAATCCAGCTCCGAATGTGGATTCTGCGATTTTGGTGTTAAAACGTCGTGAAAAACCACTCGTGGAAGTAAAAGACGAAGCGCAATTCTTCGCGCTCGTGAAAAACAGCTTCGTGCAACGTCGTAAAACGCTATGGAATAATTTAGCCAAAGCTTACGTTGGGAATAGCCATACAAAAGAAAGCTTAGCCGCTGCGCTAGAAGCTGCAGGCATTGACCCATCTAGACGTGCAGAAACATTGACGATTGAAGAGTTCGCCCGCTTAAGTGACGCACTTTAATGGTGGAAATACACTCAGAAGAAGAACAAATTTAAGAAGATGATACCGAAGGAATCCGTAAGGAACCTCAGGTATCATCTTTTACACGCAAAGTTATTAAAAATATTTTTAAATAACTATTGCTTTTTACGAATCGCAAGAGTATACTCTAATTAAAGATAAATTTAAATAGAAAGAAGATGAGATCATGGCAGTGAACGAAGTAATGGCCGCTCTTTCTGATGAAACGCGTCGCCAGATTTTGGAAATCCTGCGAAAAGGGAAGACCAACACCGGTGACCTTGCCACGATGATTGGGATGACGCCGCAAGCTTTATCCTATCACCTTAGAAAGCTAAAAAACGCTGATTTAATCTACGAAACACGCTATAAAAACTTTATTTATTATGAATTGAATTTGACCGTACTGGATGAAGCCATTGTATGGATCAATCAAATTATTGGAGGAAAATAACATGGAACAAGTAAAACAATTTAAAAAATATGCCTATCTCGCATTGATGTTTGCACCACTCGTTATATCACTCTTTGTGGTATGGTTCTTACCTGAAACGATTGTATCGCGCATGGACTTGGCGGGAAATGTGACGGCAACGGCAAGTAGATTCTCAATCTTTCTCTTCCCAATTCTTGTAGCGATTCTTGGGTTTGCGATTCGTGTTGCAAGCTCATCTCCAAAATTAACAGGGGGCAATGTAAGAACGGCTCGCTCAATTAGCTGGATTCTCTTATTGTTATTGAATGTCATTGCTTACTTCCAATTCTGGTTATACCTAGGTGGAATGACAGCAGGTGCGCAAATGAGCCGATTCATCACATTTATTCTAGGGGTATTCTTTATCCTTATCGGAAATCTAGCGCCAAAAATTAAAGAGAATTCAAAACACTTTGGGTTCCGCGCTTCATGGCTTAAAAACAATGACGCAGCCTTCCGTAAAACACAACGATTCTTCGGAATTGCCTCTGTAGTGGCAGGTGTCCTCATGATGCTTACAGGAATCTTCATGGGAAATAATGTTGCAATTCTTGTCGCAACGATGATTATGATTATTTTAATCGCAGTGACGGGTGGTTATTCTTACTACATTGCAAATATTGAAGCAGCATAAAAGAAAATAAGCTTTCATCTTCAAAAAGATGAAAGCTTATTTTTTTATTTTATTCTAGACTAGTCCTTCTGGCAGCACGACTGTAATGTCTTTTTCATGCATTTCAAAGTCGATAGCCCATCGACAGTTAAATTTTATAGTATCAGTTTGCTCGTTATAAGTGAGCAATCCAATCGTATTTAACGCACTCTTATGACAAAGCAATAATTTTTTATTACTTATATCCATTACTGTGTCGATGTTAGGTGAGATATGAATAGAATAAGTTCCTAATTTTATTGTCTCCATTTTTACTCCTCCATTAAATCAATAGCATCACGATTCAGATTCAGAAAAGAATACTCTTCTTTTTTTAACGGAATTATTTGAATGTTTTCTTCCGCAATTCTTACTTTCATCAACCCGAGATTCGTGAAGTGTAATTGTTTAGTTTCTGGGCAGATATATATACGTGCAGTACTGTGATAAGTAGGTGGAGTTAATACTATTAGCTCTTCGTTTTCTTGATGAATCACTTCAAAAGAAAGCGGAATTTGAACTGTATAATCTCCAATGAAAAAATTTTGGAATGTCATTCTATCCCCCCTAAATGATGACTGTGTCCTTCAAAATCAGGGTGAAGTATGTATTGAAATTCATCAGGAAACGCTATTTCGACGAAAATTTGATGGTGTTGAATCATGTAAGATGAGTTACCACCATTGATAATATCACAGCTGTCTGTGTCAGAGTTATATAGGATAAATAAGTAAGTTTGAAGAGTGCGAGAAGATAAAATCTTTAACCCTTCAGGTAACTGAAACCCAAGTAAATCTGTGCCTAGATGCACTGTATAATTTCCTAGAGTAAAAACTGACATAGTTGACCTCCTGTTACGGTCTTAGGTAATTTCCATACATATCATAGGGACCAATGCTAGTTTCATTTCGATTAAAAAGTTTCTAGAACCTCGCGCTTGTTGTAAATATCTGTTGTACAAAATTATTAATGAGTTAATAAATAGTAAATGGTGCTTCCTACAAAATAAGTGAGCAAACCTAAAACTCCAGCAATAAAGTATCCCTTACGATCGTCTTTCATGATAGTTCCTCCTTTTGAATGGATGTTATTTTGTAGTGGTATTTCAAGCTCAGGTTAACATATGTAAGCGTTTTTGTAAATGATTATTTTCCGAATTCTGTAAGAACATTTGCGTTTTAACACACTTGATTTTTATTGTTATATTAATAATCGTGCACTTTTTAGTTTAGGGGCTATCTGTGCTATAATAGAAAGGTACATATTGGTGGAAGAGAGGTTAACTTTATGCAAATAAATTGGGACAGTTTATTTTCATGGGGGAGTTTTCGCAATCTGATTGATATTCTGATTGTGTGGTATATACTCTATAATATTTTAGTCATTATTAAAGGAACTCGTGCGATTAACCTAATGAAGGGAATTGCGGTAATCGCAGCAATTAAGTTCCTCAGTTTCTTCCTTGGGTTGAACACCTTGGACTGGATTATGAACTTCGTGATTCAATGGGGAGTTGTGGCGGCGCTGATTGTTTTCCAACCAGAAATTCGTCGTGGGTTAGAGCATATCGGTCGTTCGAACTTCTTCTCTCGTAAATACGAAAGTGCGAACGAAGCAGAAATCATGATTTCCGAATTGAATACAGCGATTCAATATATGGCGAAACGTCGTATCGGGGCGTTGATTTCTATCGAACAAGGCAACTCATTGGAAGAGTTTATCAATACAGGGATTCCGATTCATTCAGATATCTCGAATCAGTTGATTACGAATATTTTCATTCCAAACACACCGCTTCACGATGGGGCAGTAATTATTCGTGACTACAAGATTGCCGCAGCAGCGTGCTACTTACCACTTTCTGAGAATAAGATGATTCCGAAAGAATTAGGAACGCGTCACCGTGCCGCCATCGGACTTAGTGAAGTGAGCGATGCGATTACGATTATCATTTCTGAAGAAACAGGGAAAGTCAGCGTTGCGATTCGCGAAAAATTACACCGTGAGTTAAGTTCAAGCGAATTAGTAGAGGTTCTATCTGAACAACTAGTGGTTGAAGACCAAGGAGATGCAGAGCCAACGATTGTTCGTTGGGTACGTGACTTCTTCAAAGGAGGTCGTTCAAATGGCTGAATGGATGAATCGTAAATCATTCTTACTAGTGATGTCGTTTATTTTAACCATCTTCCTCTTCGCGTTAGCAACGGATGCAAATGGGGGCTTGCGGTCATCATCATTAAATCCACAATCAAGTTCAAATACGATTACGAATGTACCTATCTACGTTGATATCAATAGTGAAGAATATGCAGTAACAGGATTACCTGATTCTGTTGCGCTACGTCTGGAAGGCCCAAATAGCTTAATTTTAAGTACAACAGGAAATGGAACTTATCGTGTGAAAACTCCTAACTTAACAGAATTAGGCGAAGGAAAACACACCATCACACTTGAGGTGACAGGATTACCGACAGGAGTTCATGGAATCGTGTCTCCAGAAACGGTAGAAATTAACATCGAAAAGATTACGACGAAGGAAGTTCCGGTTGTCGTGAAGGCCGATGCTTCAAGTGTTGGAAATGGCTATCAAGTCGGCGAAGGAGTCGCTTCACCAGCAACTGTAACAGTGAAAGCAGCAACATCCATCGTAAATCAAGTGGATAAAGTCGTCGCAAATGTGGCGATTCCTGAAGGAACGAAAACAGACTATACAACTACGGCTCAATTACAAGCATTAGATGCAACAGGAAAACCGGTAGCGGTGAAAATTGATCCAGAACGCGTACAAGTTCGCGTGTCAATTTCATCGAGTCAAAAGACCGTTCCATTAGTCTTAACGACAACAGGATCTTCATCGAACTATTCATATTTATTGAATTCTACTACTAAGCAAGTTACAATTTTAGGAGCTCAGTCGAGCTTAGACCAAATCAAGGCAATACCTGTATTGGTGGACGTGAGCAATATTACGCAGTCGACAACTAAAACAATTACGTTGACGCTGCCTTCAGGGGTGCATAGCATTTCACCTGAAACCATCGAGGTTACAATTACGGTGACAAGGAACAGTCTAACGGCGACAGAGGCGTCGACCACACAAACTGTGACAACAGAAGAACCTACAGAAACCACAAAAGAACAAACAACACAAGCCCAATAACGGGTGAAGGAGAACAACACTATGGGGAAATATTTTGGAACAGATGGCGTTCGCGGAGTAGCGAATGCAGAATTAACACCTGAATTAGCATTTAAACTAGGTCGTTACGGCGGTTACGTTTTATTGCAACAAGCGGAAGGAAACGCACATCCACGCGTATTAGTGGGGCGTGACACTCGTATTTCAGGCCAATTATTAGAGCATGCTTTAATCGCAGGATTACTTTCTGTAGGGATTGAAGTAATGCAACTTGGAGTCATTCCAACTCCAGGTGTTGCGTACTTAACACGTATGCAAGGGGCTGTAGCTGGGGTTATGATTTCAGCATCACACAACCCAGCACAAGATAACGGAATTAAATTCTTCGGTTCAGACGGGTTCAAATTAACGGATGAAACGGAAGCACAAATCGAAGCATTATTAGATGCTAAAGAAGATACATTACCACGTCCCTCTACAGATGCATTAGGAACAGTGGATGAGTATTTAGAAGGAACGTTGAAATACAGCCAATTCCTACAAAATACAGTGGATTCATTATCAGGCATAAAAGTCGCTTTAGACGGCGCAAACGGAGCAACGGCTTCAATGTTAACGCGTCTATTCGCTGATTTAGACACAGAATTCCACACAATGGGTGACAAACCAAACGGCGTGAACATTAACGATGGCGTTGGATCAACACATCCAGAAGCGTTAGTGGCATTCGTGAAAGAAACAGGCGCAGACCTTGGATTAAGCTTCGATGGCGACGGCGACCGCTGTATCGCAGTGGATGAAAATGGCGAAATCGTTGATGGCGATAAAATCATGTTCATCCTTGGTAAACACTTCAAGAACCAAGGAACGCTAAGCAAAGATACAATCGTATCAACGGTGATGAGTAACTTAGGATTCCATAAAGCGGTGGAAGCAGAAGGCATGGTTGCCCTTCAAACAGCTGTAGGTGACCGTTACGTTGTTGAAGAAATGCGTAAAAACAACTACAACTTCGGTGGAGAACAATCAGGACATATCGTTATCCTTGATTTAAACACAACAGGGGACGGCTTACTTTCAGGAATTCAATTAATGAATGTGATGAAACAAACTGGCAAATCATTAAGCGAATTAGCAAGTGAAGTGCCAACATACCCACAAGAATTAGTGAACATCCGTGTGAGCGATAAAAATGGCGTGATGGAAGTTCCAGCGATTAAAGAAGTCATCGATGCTGTTGAAGCAGAAATGGCAGGAAACGGCCGCGTTCTTGTACGTCCAAGTGGTACAGAGCCGCTTGTTCGTGTCATGGTAGAAGCCCCAACAGATGAACTGGTTCACGACTACGTTACACGTATCGCGGATGTTGTTCGCAAAGAAGTTGGAATTGACTAATTTTAGAATAAACGATAATGAAAGAGAGCTTTGAAAAAGCTCTCTTTTTTGTTGTTGGAGATTGAAAACGAAATTGGGGAAAATGAGATGTGTCGCTTCAAACCTTGTGGATACAAGAATTCTTAAAATAAATTAACAAATGTTAACTTTATTGTTATAATAGAATCGAGTTAAAATGCGAAATTTAAAGGAGAAAACTATGAAAAAAACATATACAAGAATTGTTCATTTAGTGATGTTAATGAACTTATTCCTTGCAAGTGCTCTACCGGCAAGTGTAGTCGCGGTAGAACAGTTAGAATCGACTACCTCTCAAGAGACAACAACTGCAAGTACGGAAGCTACTACTGAAACGTCGCAATCAACAGAACAGGTATCTGAAACGACGGTAGCGCCAGAAGGTACGGCGAATACAACAGAAGTCGCTCGTGTCCGTGGCAAACGGGACACTTCAGCAGTAGGAAAAAACTCCGTTAAAATCTCCACTTCAACGGGAGCAGAAGACTGGCCACTATCGATGCGTGTGGGAGAAGTTGCATTAGACGCGCAAGGGTTAACAGGAACTCTGACAGATTCATACATTGATATTCGTTATGAAGGGAAATATATCGATACTTTTAAAGTTGGGAATGCTAGCTTTATTAAAGATGTCGAATATTTAACAGAAGGAAATGACAGAATTGCTCGTGTGCATTTGAAAGAGCTCGATTCAACTACTTCTGTAACGTTCTCTTATACAATGAACTTCAAAAAAGGATTGACGCCTAAAGGGTATGAAGTCAGTGCGAATGTTTCTTGGAAACAAGAAGACGGTACAGTTATTAAAGAAGCAACAGGAGACGCAACTTTCCGTGTGAAAACATTGGATATGAATGTGTTGAAGCTTCCAGGAAATGATTATTATTCCTATGATGACACTAGACAATACGGCGGAACATCGAATGCAAATGGCTATATCGATAATCCGGAATATGTTCTTTTCAAATTCCGTGCAGACTTTAACCATGAAGGAACTTGGCATCAAAGAAATCGACTCATGGAAAAGATTGTCGTGAAGGATACACTTCCAACTTATACGGATGAACAAGGAAATACGAGAACGGCACAATTTGATGCATCTAAAAATCCAGGTTGGACAGATAATGGGGATGGTACGGTTTCGTATACCATCACAGCAGACAATATGCAAGAAGCCAATGCGCTGAATCAATTAGCAAAACTAGAATTGTATTTAAAATTCCCAGGAGCTAAAACCGGCGATAAGGACTATTACTTGAACCATGTGAAAGTAGATTGGCATCCATTTAATGAAACGCCAGCGGACCAAAAATCAGCAGAAGATGATGTAACGATTCGCTTGCGTCCAAATCTTCTTCCAGGGAATTTCACGGTGAAACGTGGAGAGAACAAGTTGAAGATTCGCGAAGGTTCAAACCACGACATGACGAAAAATAGTATGGGTACGTATTTGATTGAAATGAACAACCAAACACCATACCCAATTACGGAATTATCGATTGAAGATAAAGATCTTGATCCACAATTGTTCTTCTACAGCATTAAGGCGTTATATGGCCCAGCTGAAAAAGTGCAATTCTTTGCAGTGGATAAAGATGGTAACGAAACAGAAATTGCACCTGAAGAAGTGGTGGATAAGGCAGCTGTTCAACAAAATAAAGATACGGCAGCCAAAGTACAATCTGGAGAAATCACGAAAGAACAAGCCCCACAAACACAACAAACGATTAAGAAAATTATCATCCGTCTAAAAGATGGGAAACAAATTGATCCAAACGAAGGCTTTACTTTCCGTATGCATGTTTCTACAGGAGTCCTTTATGACAATGCTTCTTTATTAAATAAAGACTTCCCAAATACAGCGAAGTTTACAGGAAAGCTTCTGACGACAGAAGGTAAAGAAATTCCATTTAATTCAGAACATATCGGGAAGATTCAAGCAGAAGAACTTGCGATCAAGATTGGACTAGCAAAAACAACAACAAGCAACGATACAGGAGCGGTTGATGAAGTGGTTGAATACAATATTTCAGCAGACTTCTTCTCACTTCCTTCAGTTGTTGAGTTTGAGAATCCTCGTTTTATCGACTTATTACCAGAAGGAATTAAGTTTGAAGAGTTGAAAAACTCAAATATTCCAGTAGACGTTGAAGTGATTGACAACTATAATGACTCGAATCGTCAGGCTGTTATTTTCAAATTGAAAGAAAAAGTGGAGCCAACAAAACTCGCTTATCCAAAAATTACGTTCAAGGCGCGTATCACAGCAGAAGCAACTCCTTCGTCAGTAGATACATTCAAGAAAAATGAAAACCGCGTCTACTTTGTAACCGATAAGGAAAGTATTGATGATAAAACCTTTATTCAGTTAAATAGCAAGGGTGAAGTGGATGAGTACGATGTCAATGGCAACGGAGATAAGACAGAACGTCTTGTAGGAGCTCGTTCTAACACCATTGTGACAGTACCAACTCAAATTCGTTCTGAAAAATTAATCAAAAAAGATACAGATACGGTTTGGAACAAGACGCTTCAATTGATGGACTATGAAGAAAACTTCAAGTACCGTCTACGTACGGTGAATAACACGAACGAGACTTTCCGTCACTTTGTGCTTTATGACAAGTTGCCAGTGAAGGGCGATGTTCATGGGTTTGCCAATATCGTGACTGGACCGGTCGTTGCACCAAGCGGATTTAAAGTCTATTACAATACTGGTTCCGATTTACCAGACAATCCAGCAGAAGGCGTGAATGCAGCCGGCTGGGTAGAAAACGTGGACGACTATAGCAAAGTAACCGCGCTGAAAATCGTGATGGTTAATCCAGAAGTTATCGAACCAGGAGAAGATATCAACTTCGATGTTCCGATGAAATCGCCAGCTTATGAAGAGAGCGGAGAGTTGAACGGAAAGATTTCTTCAAACACGTATTACGTCAACCGTGACGCGGCAGATTTAACAAACTTTGGGGTATCGAATACGGTTCAAAACCAATTGCCTCAGTACTTCCTTGTTAAAAAAGACTGGAAAAATCGCAGTTCAGAAGTCACAAGTATTACGATGGAATTGTATCGTGAGTCTGAACCAGATAAAGTCGTTGCCACTATCGAGTTAAACGAAGAAAACGGCTGGAAGGGTACATTGAAGAAGACAAGCAAAGATACCATCATCGATCCAAATATTAAGGATTGGAAAGTTCGTGAGAAATTACCAGAGAATTATGGTGATGACTACGAAGGTACTCAAGAGAAATCGACGCAAGGATTTACTGTGTTAAACAAGCGTGTGGAAACCGAGCATACTGTAGAAAAAACTTGGAATGATAGCGAAGATAAATTAGGTCTTCGTGCTCCAATTACGGTTCAATTGAAACAAAATGGAGTGGCTTACGGTACTCCAGTGACATTGAATGCAGCCAATGGTTGGAAATATACCTTTACAGGACTACCAAAATCACTTAATGGTAAAGCGTATGAATATACAGTGGATGAAATTTCAGTAC
>JABZYY010000001.1:0-44120 GCA_015264885.1 Streptococcus sp.
CATTTATATGACATCATGAAAGAGAAAGACGCTATCTACATGAAAGAAGATTTCTCTGATGAAGATGGTATCCGTGCCGCTGAACTTGAAGGCGAATTTGCTGAATTAAACGGTTGGGAAGCTGAAAGTGATGCGTCTCAATTATTACAAGGGTTAGGTATCACTGAAGACCAACACTACAAACTAATGAGCGAATTAGTCGAAGCGGATAAGGTTAAAGTGTTACTTGCACAAGCATTATTCGGTAAACCAGACGTTCTTTTATTAGACGAACCAACAAACGGTTTGGACGCAAAATCAATTGCATGGTTAGAAGAGTTCTTAATCAACTTTGATAATACAGTCATCGTTGTATCCCATGACCGTCACTTCTTAAACAAAGTATGTACGCATATGGCGGACGTTGACTTTGGTAAGATTAAATTATTCGTTGGTAACTATGATTTCTGGTTACATTCAAGCCAATTAGCTGCGAAACTATTAGCTGACCAAAACGCGAAGAAAGAAGAAAAAATCAAAGAGTTACAAGAATTCATCGCTCGTTTCTCTGCCAACGCTTCTAAATCAAAACAAGCGACTTCTCGTAAGAAAATGTTGGATAAAATTACATTGGATGATATTCAACCTTCAAGCCGTAAATATCCATTCGTTGGCTTTACACCAGCGCGTGAAATCGGGAATGACTTATTATTAGTCGAAGGCTTATCAAAAACAATTGATGGCGAAGTTATTTTCGAAAACGTAAGCTTCCAATTATCAAAAGACGATAAAGTAGCGTTCTTAAGCCGTTCAGATATTGCAATTACAACATTATTCAAGATCCTAACAGGCGAAATGGAAGCAGACAGCGGTACATTCAAGTGGGGTGTAACGACAAGTCAAGCCTACTTGCCAAAAGATATGACAGACGAATTCTCAAACGAGAACTTAAATATCTTAGAATGGTTACGTCAATACGCACCAGTAGAAGAACAAGATAACACATTCTTACGTAGCTTCTTAGGTCGTATGTTATTCTCTGGAGACGATGTTATGAAACAAGTAACGGTTCTTTCAGGGGGAGAGAAAGTTCGTTGTATGTTATCTAAATTAATGCTATCTAAAGCAAACGTGTTAATCTTAGATGACCCAACAAACCACTTAGACTTAGAATCAATCACTGCATTGAACGATGGCTTAATTGCCTTCAAAGGTTCATTACTATTCTCAAGTCATGACCACGAGTTCATTCAAACAACAGCGAACCGCATTATCGAAATCGGACCAAAAGGCATTGTGGACCGTCTTGGTTCTACTTATGATGAGTTCCTTGAAGATGAAGCTGTTCAAGCACGTGTAGATGCTTTATACAATTAATAAATGTTTAGACCAGAAGAGAAAAGTCTTCTGGTCTTTTTTGGGTATTTAGTGTAGGATAAGATTATTAGAGGAGGTATTCAAATGACAAAAATTTATTTTGCAAGTCCATTATTCTCAGAAATGGAATTAGCCTTTAACAAAGTACTCGTAGAAAAAATTCGCAACCAGTTCCCAGGGGTAGAGGTGTACTTACCGCAAGAACAAATGGCGATTAATGATAAGAGCTCATACGCGGACTCAACGATGATCGCTCAATATGACACAGATGCCTTATTAGAATCAGATTTGATGATTGCTGTTTTAGATGGCGCAGTGATTGACGTCGGTGTTGCCAGTGAAATTGGAGTAGCGTACCATGCGGATATGCCAATTCTTGGACTATATACAGATAGCCGTCAACAAGGAGCAGATAATCCTCAAAAATTAGAGGCTTTACAAGAAGTAGCAGAGTCCCAATTTAGCTACGTAAACCTTTATACTGCGGGTCTTGTGAAGCTTCGCGGGGAGATTGTTTCTAGCAGTGATGAGCTCCTTGAAGCGCTAAAAGCCTATCTAAAGGAATCATAAAATTGTAAAGTTTTGTTACAATTCTGTAATATAACTGATACTTTCTCAATATGTTTCTCATGTAAAATGTGAGGTAAGTTGGAGAAAGTGTGGTGAAAATCACTTTTGAAAAAGATGAAACAGATTGTTCTGACGTTAATGGCTTTTATCTTAGTCTCTGGACCGTTAGCACCTTCAGCATTTGCGGAAGAATCGGATATCCAGAAGCTTGAAGCGCAACTAACTTCAGAATTACAAAAAGTGAATACGAAATATCAAGAAATTGAAAGTTTAAACCAACAAATCGATTCTCTTAATAAAGAGAAAGAAACACTTGCTGAAAAGATTACGACTCAAGAAGCAAAAGTGGAAGAACGTAAACAAGTGGCAGCCAAACGATTGCAACAAATTCAAGTTTCTGACTTTGTTTCTTATAGTATTTTACATTTATTAAATTCAGAAAGTATTTCAGATTTCTTAAATCGATTATTTGTATTTCAACAATTATTCCAATCGGATGAAGAAGTGTTGAAGAACTTATCAGAGCAAGTAGCTGAATTATCTCGCCTGAAAACAGCAGCAGAACAAGCGTCAACTGACTTAGTCGCTAAAAAAGAACAACTTACTGCTGATAGTCAAGCGTTCGAAGGTTCAGTCAATGATTTGAAAAAATTAATTGCTGATAACAAAGAAGCTCTTGCAAAAGTTCAAGAACAAAAGAAAGAAGCATCTGGAGCAGTGGCCTCAGCTATTACAGCAGTTGCACAATTAACTACAGATAAACCAGCTGTAGCCTCATCTACGCAGCAAACACCAACTACTCAAGCTGCAACAGCTGAACCAGCTACAACGGTTGCTCAAACACAAGCATCTGCTACTTCAGAAACACCAACGACGCAAACAGCTGCAGCAAGCAACCAATCTGGTGGAAGAACCTTAAACGTTCAAGCAACTGGATATTCTTATAATGAGCCAGGATTAAGCCCTTATACAGCGACTGGTATCGACTTACGTAAGAATCCAACAGTTATTGCGGTTGACCCAAGCGTGATTCCTTTAGGAAGCTTAGTAGAAGTTCCTGGATACGGAATTGCGATTGCTGGAGATACTGGTGGAGCAATTAAAGGAAATATCATTGACCTTCACTTCACAACAGTAGATCAAGCAAATCAATGGGGAAGACGTAACGTTACGATTCGAATTTTTAACTAAACGAAAAAACACTCTCGGAAAGAGAGTGTTTTTTTGTTGAGTGTGTTTTGCTAGATAATTTGTGATAAAATAATCTTTGTATTGAATAAAAAGGAGCAGTTGTAATGATTAAATTAATTGCTATCGACATGGATGGTACCTTATTAAACAGTAAAAAAGAATTATTAGAAGAGACGAAACAATATTTCAAGAACTTTCATAACAAAAACACTGAAACTTTATTAGTGATCTGTACAGGACGTCCTGAAAGTGGAATTCGTCCGTATTTAAAAGACTTAGGATATTTAGAAGAAAATCACTATATTATTAGCCAAAATGGCGCCAATATTTATGAGAGTCAAACTGGGAAACGTGTGATGGATGCATTCGTTGATTCTAAAGCAATTCAAAAATGGATTGAATTAGGGAAGACTCACGGTATTAGCGTGATGGGAGCTGGCGTGGATTACTATTATTCGTTCGATGAAGATCCAACAGAATGGATGGAGTTTGACGTTAAGATCGTTAGTGGAAAGTTAAAACGAATTACAATTGAGGACTCTCTATCCACTGACTTTTATAAACTTCTTTTACTTGGTGATGAAGAACAACTCAATGAGTTTGAAACATTTATTCCTCAGGAGTGGAGAAATGAATTTTATGTCGTTCGTAGTCAGAAGTATTTAATAGAAGTTCTAACTAAGGGCGTTAATAAAGCTTTTGGATTAGAAAAATTAGCCAAAGAACTAAATATTCAATCAAGTGAGATCGCAGCAATTGGAGACGCTGCTAATGATATCGAAATGTTAAAATACGCTGGACTTGCCATAGCGATGGGAAATGCAAGTGAAGAAGTAAAAGCTGTTTCTGATATCGTCACAGATACGAATGAAAACAATGGTGTTATTAAAGCCATTGACCAGTTAATTCAGTAAGAATTCATAAAGCAAAGTGTAACTTTTATGTTAGATTTTTCTTTTCGTTTTTGGTAGAGTTTGAGATTAAAAAATAATTAGATTTTCTTGACAAATAGGCATTCCTCTAGTATTCTTTATAGCAACAATATAAATCCTTAGACAGAGACATAAAACGTACACTAAAGAGATAGAAGCCGTGGCTGAAAGCTTCTAACCGTACAAGGAAAGACACTCTTGAGGAGAATAATGCAAAGTTATTCCGGTAATTCCGTTATCATTAAGAGGGAAAGAGCTCTTTCCGAACTAAGGTGGTACCACGAAAATTTCGTCCTGACTTCTATTGAAGTTGGGATTTTTTTATTTTTATCGAAAGAAAGGATGATTCATATGATTCAAAAACCAAAAGGGACAGCCGATTTATTACCTGAAGAACTCAAAATTTGGCACTATATCGAAGAAACAGCACGCATCATTTTAGGCGATTATCAATTTGAAGAAATGCGTACACCAATGTTTGAAAGCTACGATTTATTTAGCCGTGGTGTTGGGGATACGAGTGATATCGTTTCAAAAGAGATGTATGATTTCTACGATAAAGGAGACCGCCACATTACACTTCGTCCAGAAGGAACTGCAGCGATTGTTCGTGCTTATGTAGAAAATAAATTATATGGACCAGAACATAAGAAACCTTATAAAGTGTATTATATGGCTCCAATGTTCCGTTATGAGCGTCCACAATCAGGACGTCTTCGTCAATTCCATCAATTAGGAGTTGAGGTGTTTGGTTCTACAAATCCTGCTACAGACGTTGAAACGATTGCGATGGCTTGGGATTTATTAAAAGAACTCGGATTATCAAATATGCGCTTAGTGATTAACTCACTAGGTAAAACAGCGGATCGTATTAAATACCGTGAAGCGTTAATTCGTTACTTAGAACCATTTGCAGATGAACTTAGTGAAGATTCAAAGAATCGTCTTCACAAAAATCCATTACGTGTTTTAGATAGTAAAGACAAACGTGATATCGAAATTGTTAAAAATGCACCTCGCATTTTAGAATTCTTATCAGACGAAGCACGCACTCACTTTGAAAAAGTACAACAATACTTAAACGCACTAGAGATTCCATTTGAAATCGATGAAACAATGGTACGTGGACTCGATTACTATCAAGATACAATTTTTGAAATCATGACAGATTCTAAGTCATTTGGTGCTAAAACTACAATTTGTGGTGGTGGACGTTATGACGGTCTTGTCCAAGAACTCGATGGACCTGAAACTCCAGGATTTGGATTTGGACTTGGAATCGAACGTCTTGTGTTATTAATGAAGGATGAACAAGTTGAAGTTCCTGAATTACAAGAACTAGATGTATATATTGTTGGACTCGGTGAAGCAACAGAAGAGGAAGTATTAAAACTTTCTATTTCACTCCGTCAACAAGGGTACTCAGTAGATCGTGATTTCTTCGGACGTAAAGCAAAACCACAGTTCAAGAACGCTCAAAAATATGGCGCTAAAGTGGTCATCACACTTGGTGAAGAAGAATTAGAAACAAAACAAGTACCAGTGAAAGTAATGAAAACTGGTAAAGAAGTAAAAATTAATTTACAAGAACTCTATGATGATTTCGATAGCATTTATCGTCAAATCACAATGGATACAACGGCCATTGACGAGTACTTTGGTAAATAGAAAGAGGGATAGATATGAAAAGAAGAACGGAATATTGTGGATTAATTAGTGAAAAATTAGTAGGACAAACAGTCACATTAGATGGTTGGGTGGCAAAACGTCGTGACCATGGTGGAGTAATCTTTATCGACTTACGTGACCGCGAAGGCATTATGCAAGTTGTTTTCAATCCAGCGCGCAACCAAGAAGCGTTTGAAATTGCAGAAAAATTACGTTCTGAATACGTGATTCAAGTAACGGGTGAAGTGGCGTATCGTGGCGAAGGCTTAGAAAACCCAAACCTTAAAACGGGTAAATTTGAATTATTAGTCGATGAAGTAGAAGTGTTCTCTCAAGCAAAAACTTCTCCAATCTATATCGATGACGAACAAAAAGCATCAGAAGAATTACGTTTGAAATATCGTTACTTAGATATTCGTCGTCGCCCAGTATTAGAAAACTTACGCTTACGTCACAAAGCGACACGTTCAATTCGTGAGTATTTAGATGGCGAAGGCTATATCGACGTTGAAACTCCAATTTTGGCTAAATCTACACCAGAAGGAGCACGTGACTACTTAGTACCTTCACGTGTTCACGAAGGAAGCTTCTATGCATTACCTCAATCACCACAAACATTTAAACAATTGTTGATGGGTGCTGGATTAGACCGTTACTACCAAATCGTTCGTTGCTTCCGTGACGAAGACTTACGTGGAGACCGTCAACCAGAATTTACACAAGTCGATATTGAAACAAGTTTCCTATCCGCTGAAGAAATTCAAGAAATGATGGAAGGCTTATTGAAGAAAGTAATGAAAGACACATTGGATGTGGATGTTCAAACGCCATTCCCACGTATTTCATTTGCTGAAGCAATGGCTCGCTACGGTAATGATAAGCCAGATACTCGTTTCGATTTGGAGTTAATCGACGTGAGCGATATCATGAAAGATTCAGACCTTAAAGTTTTCAGTTCATGTGTCGAAAACGGCGGAGAAGTAAAAGTCCTTAACTTAAAAGGGCTCGCTTCAGAGTATTCTCGCAAAGATGCAGATAGCTTAGCGGACTTTGTTGCGAAATTTGGGGCTAAAGGGTTAGCCTGGATTAAAGTAGAAGAAGATGGCCTAAAAGGACCAATTGCGAAATTCCTCGTGAACCAAGAAGCAGCTTTTCGTGAACGTATTAATGCTGAAGTAGGAGACATCGTATTCTTCTGTGCGGACAAACCAGAAGTGGTAGCTCAATCATTATCTGAATTACGTTTACACTTCGGTAAAAAACAT
The DNA here is from genome assembly GCA_015264885.1 of Streptococcus sp. Taxonomy (GTDB): domain Bacteria; phylum Bacillota; class Bacilli; order Lactobacillales; family Aerococcaceae; genus Granulicatella. Next base: position 6,983 of record JABZYY010000001.1, read on the forward strand.
AACTTAATCGATTCATCTAAATATAACTTCTTATGGGTTGTTGATTGGCCTTTATTAGAACATGACGCTGAAGAAGACCGTTATGTAGCAATGCACCATCCATTCACTCGTCCAGTGAACGAAGACTTCCAAGCATTAATCGATGATCCGGCCTCTGCGAAAGCACAAGCCTACGATATCGTATTAAACGGTTATGAATTAGGTGGAGGTTCATTACGTATTTACCGTCGCGATATGCAAGAAGCGATGTTCAAAGTTTTAGGATTTACAAAAGAATCTGCTGAAAGTCAATTTGGATTCTTATTAGACGCATTAGACTATGGATTCCCACCACATGGAGGAATTGCGCTTGGTTTAGACCGTTTAGTAATGTTATTAGCTGGTGAAGATAACATTCGTGAAGTTATCGCGTTTCCTAAGAACAGCTCCGCAGTGGATCCAATGACACAAGCTCCAAGTGAAGTGTCAGCAAAACAATTAGATGAGCTTTCATTAAAAATTAAATAAAACTGAATGGAATTTTAAAAGGAGGAAGAAACTTTGAAGAGTAGTAAAGGTGTTGTGTTTAAACGACAACAACGTATCCTTCATCTTTTACAAGAGAACACTGAGATGTCTGTTGAAGACTTATCGAAAGAGTTAGAAGTTTCTGAAATCACCATTCGAAGAGATTTACAACAATTTGAAGATCAAGGAGTTATCGAGCGCTTCTATGGAGGCGCGCGGTATCTTGCTGGAAAAATTAAACATGAAAACGTGGAACAAATCCAATATAATTCCATGAAAAAAAACATCGCAAGAAGAGCCGCGGGATTAGTACGAGATCATAATATGGTCTTTATTAACTCAGGCTCTACTGCCTTTTTGTTATTAAATTTTCTAGCGGATGCCAACGTTACAATCTTAACGAATAATGGTCGTTCCATCTTCAAAAAGCCGTCTACGAAAGCGTCAATCGTGATTAGTGGTGGAGAAATTTTCGAACAGAAAAAATCTCTTGTTGGGGATTTTGCGATTAACTCATTCTCAAAAGCGCGTGCAGACATTTGTTTCCTAGGTGTTGGAGGAATTAGTAAAAACGGGATTTCAACGTATGCACTGCCAGAGACGGCAGTGAACCGTGTGATTTTAGAACGTACAACAGGGCATCGCATCATTGTAACGGAAGGGTTCAAAGTTGGTCGTGATTCAAACTTTCATACAGCGGATTGTAATATGATTACTCATTTAATTACAGACCATACCGCTGACCCTGAAACCGTAGCTTATTTGAAGAGTATCGGTGTGAAAGTGTTATTTATTTCGTAATGAAAAAGAATGTAGAGGTATAAAATGATTGAATTAGGAGAACGATTAACTCGTGTTGCTAGTTTTGTTCCAAACGGTTCAAAGGTATGCGATGTTGGTAGTGACCATGCGTATTTACCAGTGTATTTAATTCAAAATAATCAGATTACTTCAGCGATTGCGGGTGAAGTAGTTGAAGGACCGTTCTTATCAGCGAAGCAAACAGTTCGTGATTATCGAATGGAAGACCGCATTGAAGTTCGCTTTGGGGACGGATTGCAAATTCTTTCAAAAGAAGATGAGATTACTGCTGTTACGATTTGTGGGATGGGCGGAGAGCTCATTTCTCGAATCCTAGAAGCTGGATACACTGGCGGTCATTTAAACGGCAAAGAACGTCTCATTCTTCAACCAAACGTTGCGGAGCATTTTGTACGTGAATGGTTAATGAAGCATTCATATCGTATTACTCATGAGACGGTCGTTGAAGATAACCATCGCCTATATGAAATTATTGTCGCTGAACCAGTAAATGAACGTGTAGAATACACAGAACTAGAATTAAAATACGGTCCGGTTTTATTGAAACAACCATCTGAATTATGTGTTGCAAAATGGAAACGAACAAACCGTAAGAACAAAGAGATTTTGGAACAATTACAAAAGAGTAAGACGCCTCAACATGAAAAAATTGAGCAGTTTGAAAAAGCGTTTAATGAATTGCAAGGAGTGATTGATCGTGCCAACAGTTAGAGATTTGGTAAGTCGTTTTGAAAAACGAGTGCCAAAGAGTCTTTCGGTTCCAAAAGATCCCATTGGACTTCATTTTGGAGATTGGAATCAAGAAGTTAAAGTGATTATGACGACGCTCGATATTCGTCCAAGTGTCATCGAAGAAGCCATTTCTAAAAACGTTGATTTAATTATCGCGCATCATCCACCAATTTTTAGGCCAGTTGCGTTATTTGATTTAACCGTTCCGCAAAATAAAATGTTCCAACAAATTCTGAAGCATGATATTGCGGTGTACGCTGCACATACCAACCTTGATGTCGTTGAAGGCGGTGTGAATGATTGGTTGGCAGATGAATTGCTATTATCTGATGTAACAGTGATGTCTCCAACAACTACAATTCCATCTGTCAAGGTGATTACTTTTGTCCCTAAAAATGATGCTGATAAAGTTTTAGAAGCGATGTTTGAAGCGGGAGCTGGAACTATCGGTGACAACTATAAAGACTGTGCGTTCCAAAGTTCTGGCGTAGGACAATTTACACCCGTCGAAGGGGCCAAGCCTGCAATCGGATCGTTAAATAAACCAGAATTTGTAGAAGAAGTCAAACTAGAAGTTGTATGCTCTGAAGAGGTGTTAAGTGATGTTTTACGCGCCTTAAGAGAAGCACATCCTTATGAAGAGCCAGCAATCGACGTTTTCTCATTGAAGAATTCTGGAAAGACTTTAGGATTTGGTCGCGTTGGAAATCTTCCAAAAGCAATGACTGGGGATGAATTTATCGCTTTTGTTACTGAGCGATTTAACCTAAAAGGCTTACGTTATGTTCCATCTCGTGTGAACCCAGAAGGCCTTATTTCAAGAGTCGCTGTAATGGGTGGCTCAGGCGGAAATTATTACATGGATGCGCTCAGAAACGGAGCGGATGCCTTTGTAACAGGTGATATTTTCTACCATACAGCCCATGATATTCAAGAAACTTCATTATTCCTAGTGGATGCTGGTCATCATATTGAGGTTGTATGTCGAAAACAATTAGCCAAATGGGCTCGTGAATGGAAAGAAGAAAACAATTGGGATGTAACAGTGATTGAAAGTGAAACTTTTACAGATCCATTTGAATTTTATAAAGCAGGTGAAGAAAATGCATAAAGAATTAACAGAACGTTTTATTCGTTACGTAAAGAAAGAAACAAGATCTGACGAAACAAGTCAAACAGTCCCAACAACGCCTTCTCAAACAGCGTTTTTAAAAGATTTAGAGCAAGAATTAAATGAATTAGGATTCCAAGAAGTTTATTTAAATCCTAAAAACAGCTTCCTAACAGCAACAATCCCATCAAATGTTGACCATGAAGTGCCAACGATTGGATTCATTGCTCACGTGGATACAGCGGACTTTGAAGCTAGAAATATTCAACCTCAAATCCATAAAAACTATAACGGTGAAGCAATTGTCCTAGACGAAGAAGGAAAATTCGTATTAGACCCTAAAGACTTCCCGAACTTAAAGAACTATGTTGGACAAACATTAATCACAACAAATGGTAAAACATTATTAGGTGCTGACGACAAATCTGGTGTGACAGAAATCGTTACAGCAGGTGCTTATTTATTACAACATCCAGAAATTAAACACGGAAAAATTCGTGTAGCATTTGGTCCAGACGAAGAAATCGGACGCGGTGCTGATTTATTCGATGTGGAACAATTTGCATGTGATTTTGCTTATACAATGGATGGTGGACCAGTTGGTGAATTAGAATATGAAAGCTTCAACGCTTGCCGCGCTACAGTTCGTATTCAAGGAAAGAACGTTCACCCGGGAACTGCTAAAGATACAATGGTAAGTGCACTTGAATTAGCTCGTAAGTTCCAAAACGCACTTCCAGAGTTCGAAGTTCCTGAACACACAACAGGACGTGAAGGATTCTACCACTTAGTAGCAGCGGAAGGTGTTGTGGAAGAAGCTAAATTAGTGTACATCTTACGTGACCACAGCCGTGAATTATTCAATGCGAAAAAAGACATGATGCTACGCATTGCGACTCGTATGAATAAAGAATTAGATACAGACCGTATTACTGTTGATTTACACGACGAGTACTACAACATGGCTGAAATCATTGAAAAAGATTTCCGTTGTGTAGATGTGGCAAAACAAGCGTTAGAAAACTTAGACATCGTACCAATTATTAAACCAATTCGTGGTGGTACAGATGGTTCTAAGATTTCATTCATGGGATTACCAACTCCAAATATTTTTGCTGGTGGCGAAAACATGCATGGACGCTATGAATATGTTGCTGTGGAATCAATGGATAAAGCAACACAAGTAATTATCGAAATCACTCGTTTAGCAGCGCTATAATTTTTAACAGTAAAAAGAAAGGAGTGAGTTCATGACATTTGATGGTATTTTCACCAAATGGATGATGGACGAAGTGGCGCCTCAATTAGTTGGAGGACGTATTACAAAGATTCATCAACCATTACCATACGATGTACAATTCACCATTCGTGCCAACCGTAAGAACTACTTACTTGTTTGTTCGGCACACCCAATGATGGCTCGTGTACAATTTATTTCTGAGAAACCAGAGAATCCAGAAGTTGCTCCTAACTTTTGTATGATTCTTCGTAAGTATTTAGAAGGATCTATTATCCAATCATTCACTCAAGTAGAAAATGACCGTATTCTACATATGGACGTTTCAACGCGTGATGAACTTGGGGATAAGGCTGGATATCGTTTCACAATCGAGATTATGGGACGACATAGTAATTTGTTTTTAGTCAATCAAGAAGATAACACGATTATCGATTGTGTGAAACGTGTCTCTCTTGGTCAAAACAGTTATCGCACCTTACAACCAGGTGCAAGCTATGTGATGCCACCTCAAACGCAGAAGAAGAATCCTTTTGACTATTCGCTATTTGAATTAGACAGTTTACTTCATCCATTTATTGGAGAACCAGGAGAGAGAACATTAATGAATGTCTTTCAAGGGATTAGTAAGCAATCCGCTCATGAAATTGTGGAACGTAGTGAAAGAGAGGGTCAAAGCTTAGCAGAAGCCTTACATCACTATCTCGAAGAAGGCAATACGGCAATTCAGCCTACACTTACAAAGGCAGAGGATGGGAAGACGTACTTCTTACCATTTCCATTTTTAAGTAAGACGGGTGAATCCCAAAGCTTTGAGAGTCTATCTGAATTACTAAGTGCATACTATGTACAGAAGATTCAAGAAGAGAAGATTCAGCAATTAGCAGGACACCTATTGCAAATGTTGAAATCTGAACTTAGAAAGAACCGTGAGAAGATGGTAAAACTCGATGAAGATTTAGCCAGAGCTGAAGATGCAGATCATTATCGTGTTTACGGTGATTTAATTAATACGTATCAACACCAAATTGAAAAAGGTGCAAGTAGTGTAACGGTTCAAAACTTCTACGAGGACTATGAAGAAGTGACGATTCCATTAAATCCATTATTAACGGCTTCTCAAAATGCGCAGGCGTATTTTAAAAAATATCAAAAACTTAGAAATGCAGTCGCTCATATTCACGAGCAACAAGAAGCAACGAAGAATGAAATGGACTACCTCGAGAGTGTTATTTATCAAATCGAAGAAGCGGATGTATTTAACTTAGAAGCCATTCGTGAAGAACTTGTTGAAAGTGGCTACTTAAAACGTTCTGCGTTGAAAAAAGGTATTAAGAAACAAGGTGGCGCGAAACCACATGTGTTTTATGCAACAGACGGCACACGAATCTTGGTTGGACGAAACAACTTACAAAACGACCAATTAACACTTCGACAAGCGAAGAAGGAATACTTATGGCTTCATGCGCAAAATATTCCAGGGTCTCACGTGATTATTGAATCTAGTAATCCAGCGGAAGAAACGATTGGTGAAGGCGCGATGCTTGCTGCATACTACTCAAAATATCGTCTTTCTGGAACGGTTCCAGTGGATTATGTTCAAGTTTCAAAAATTCGTAAACCAAACGGTGCCAAACCAGGTTTTGTAGTCTACGAAGGTCAGCAAAATACGTATATCACGCCAGATCCATTAAAGGTTGAAGCGTTAAGAAATAATAAACCGAAATAGAGGGATATTATGAAAATTATTGTGACGGGATTTGACCCTTTCGGAGGGGAAACGATTAATCCATCGATTGAATGTGTGAAGGCTCTCCCAGAAATTGAAGGAGTAGAACTCATTCGTTTAGAATTACCGACTGTATTCAAGGAATCAGCAAAGCGTTTAAATGAAGTCATTAATGATGTGAAACCAGACGCAGTATTGAGCGTTGGTCAAGCAGGGGGAAGACCTGGGATTACAATGGAACGTATTGCGATAAATGTCGATGATGCGAGAATTCCAGACAATATTAGTCAACAACCGATTGATGAAACGATTCAAACTGAAGGTGAAGCTGCGTACTTTACAACTTTACCAATCAAACGAATTGTAAAAGCAATCCGTGAAGCAGGAATTTCGGCGGAAGTTTCCAATTCCGCTGGGACATTTGTATGTAATCACATCATGTATCAATCATTATTTGCTGCAACAAAGGCCGATAAGCCTTTTAAAGCAGGATTTATGCATATTCCGTTTATTCCAGAACAAACGACGGATAAACCGTCTCTACCGCTTGAAGAGAGCACAAGAGCTTTACAAATCGCGATTGAGACAATCCGTGATTATTTAAACGATGAAGATATTAAGGTTCAAGAAGGAACCATTTTTTAGAAAGGAGGGAGATGAATAATGTCTACTAAAGCAGCATATATTCATATCCCTTTTTGTTCGCATATTTGTTATTACTGCGATTTTAATAAAGTCTTTATTGAAGGACAACCAGTCGATGAGTATATTGAATTACTTATCAAGGAAATGGAATTGACTGGGCAAAAATATAAAATTGCACCACTGGAAACATTATATGTTGGTGGTGGGACACCGTCTTCATTGAATCCACACCAAATGGAACGTTTGTTAGATGGCATTCATCAACATTTACCGCTTCAAAAAGGGGCAGAGTTTACAATGGAACTCAATCCAGATGATGGCACACCTGAACTTCTTTCTGTAATGAAGGAAGGCGGCGTGAATCGTCTCAGCATGGGAGTCCAAACCTTCAATAACGATTTACTGAAAGCCATTGGTCGTAAGCATACAAAAGAAACGGCAATTCGTACTATCGAGAACGCAAGACAAGTCGGATTTGAGAATATGAGTATCGACTTGATTTTTAGACTTCCAAAACAGACCATTGCTGATTTCGAAGAAAGTCTAAAGATGGCGATGGCGCTAGACTTGCCTCATTATTCCATATACTCGCTTATTTTGGAACAGAAGACGGTTTTCTATAATTTGATGAGACAAGGGAAACTTCCTTTGCCGAGTCAGGATGAAGAGGCTGATATGTTTGAACTGGCGATGAAGACGATGGAGGATTTCGGTCGTCATCATTATGAGATTAGTAATTATGCACTTCCTGGATATGAATCAAGACATAATCTCCATTATTGGAAGGCGGATGAGTACTTTGCTTTTGGTGCGGGTGCTCATGGGTATGTGAATGGAGTTCGTTACCAAAATAATGGACCTATTCAACATTATCTGACTCCGTTAAGAGATGAAAAATTGCCTATTTTTTCAGAGACTTTGTTAACAAAAAAACAACTGATTGAGGAATTTATGTTCTTAGGGTTAAGAAAGTTTTCAGGTGTTTCAAAGAAGGAATTTATGGAAAGATTTGGAAATTCTATGGATGAAATCTACGGAGAAGTTATTCAAGAACTAATTGAAGAGGAATTGCTCACAACTACTTCTGATGGGTACGTTCTAACTCACCAAGGGAAGTTTCTTGGAAATAACGTTTTCCAATCGTTTTTGATTGATGAAAATAAAAATGAAATTTTTTGAAAACAGGGGATATTGTTAAACATTTCTTAAAGAATGTGGTATCATATCTTATGGCATTTTAAATGCAAAAAAATAAAATATAAGAAAAGGGGATATCTATCCAATGGAAAATATCGTTAAGATCTTAACAGCACCAACATTTGTGTCTGCTATCTTCTCAACAATTTCAATTATCTTAGTGGGTTACATCATCCGTAAGAAAAATATTGTTGATGCAAACAGTGGTAAAGTCTTATCTAACGTTTTACTTTCAGTTGCGATTCCTGCGTTAGCGTTCAAAGCCTTCATGGTTGACATTAACGACAAAACATTCACAACTGGTTTAAACGTATTTATTTTTGGTTTTATCGCTTATGTCATTTTAATTCTTTTAGGAGAATTATTCTTTATTAAGGAGAAAGGTGACCGTAAAACTACTTTATCAGTATTAACAACTTTCGGTTCTACAACTTTCTTCGGTATTCCAATTATTAACGGATTGTTAGGAGCGACTGGTACTTTATACGCGAACATCTTTAACCTAGCTTACCGTGTATTCTTATACTCTTACGGTTTAATTCGTATGAGCGGATTAAAATTCGAGAAGAAAAACTTAAAAATGATTTTCGGTAACATCATCGTTATCGCAACATTTGCAGGATTATTAATCTGGATTTTCCAAGCTTCATTACCACAAGTTGCTGTACAAGTAAAAGTTGGTGAAGAAACTAAAGAAGTTATGTACGCTTTCTTACGTATCGATAAGACAGCTCCATGGTTATTCAAAGCTATTACTTACTTAGCTGACTTAAGCTCACCACTTGCATGGTTAGCAATCGGTATCACTTTAGGAAACATTTCTTTAGGTGAAGCCGTTAAAGATAAGATGGTTTGGTACTACAGCGTTGTTAAATTAATCTTAGTTCCTGCAGTATTCGTTGCAGTGATCTTCGCAGTTAGCCCATTCTTACCAATGGCTCCTGAAGCTTCAAAAGGTATTCTTATTATGTTAGCTACACCACCAGCAACAGTTGCAGTGGCTTACGCTATCAAATACGATAAAGAAGCAGCACTTGCAAGTAATGCTTCATTATTAGGAACTGTATTAGCAGTATTCGCAATCGTCTTCTGGATTGTTGTTGGATCTGTTATTTTCCCAGGAGTAGGTTAAACCAAAAAAAGTAGATCGAATTTCGGTCTACTTTTCAATTTATATAAAATGGAGGATTTAAAATGAAAGTTTTAGCATATGGTGTTCGTGAAGTTGAATTACCAATTTTCGAACAAGTAAACGAAAAATTTGGATACGAATTAACTTGTATTCCAGAATACTTAAATTCTGAAGAAACTGCTCGCAAAGCAGAAGGTTTCAAAGCTGTTATCTTACGTGGTAACTGCTGGGCGAACAAAGAAACTTTAGATATCTACAAAGAATTAGGAGTAGAGTACGTATTAACTCGTACTGTTGGTGTAAACCACATCGATGCTGAATACGCAAAATCATTAGGAATGAAATTAGGTTACGTTCCTTTCTATTCTCCAAACGCAATTAGTGAATTAGCTGTAACATTAGCAATGACATTATTACGTAACGTTGCATATACTGCAGCAAAAACAAGCCAACAAGATTTCACTGTAGACACTCAAATGTTTGCTAAAGAAATCCGTAACTGTACTGTTGGGGTTGTTGGTATCGGACGTATCGGTTTAACTACAGCTACATTATTCAAAGGTTTAGGTGCTAACGTATTAGCATACGATGCTTTCCCTAAAGAAGGCGTTGACCATATCTGTACACAAGTTTCTTTAGATGAATTATTAGCTAAATCAGACGTGATTTCAATTCACGCTCCATACATTCCAGCAAACGGAAAAGTAATCACTAAAGAATTCATCAGTAAAATGAAACCAGGTGCTATCCTAGTAAACACTGCTCGTGGTGAATTACAAGATATCGATGCGATTATCGCAGCTTTAGAATCTGGTCACTTACGTGGTGTTGGTTTAGATGTATTAGAAGGAGAAAGCGAAGTATTCTTCAAAGACTTACGTGGTCAAGAAATCGCAAATCCTGCTATCCGCAAATTAGTTGAAATGTACCCACGTGTATTATTAACACCTCATATGGGTAGTTACACTGATGAAGCAGTATTAAACATGGTTGAAACAAGTTTTGAAAACTTAAAAGAATATGTTGAAACTGGTTCATGTAAAAATGACATTCAATGCTAATTGAAAGCAAACGCAAAAAATCTCTTAGAGTAATCTAAGAGATTTTTTGCGTTTAATTATAAATATTTGAACACTGCTAGGAACATAAAAATCGCTCCAGCTAGTACAAAGAGATGCCAAACGACATGGTAGAAATTGTGATATTTACGTTTATAGAAAATTGTACCAAGTGAGTAGCTTAATCCACCAAGGAAGAGGTATAAAATACCGCCCCAGCCCATGCTTTCATATAATGGTTTTAGAGTAAAGATAGATACCCAACCCATTGCTAAGTATAGGAATACTGAGATTTTAGAAAATTTCTCCAAGAAGAATGCTTCAATAATCACGCCACCAATTGCGAAGACCCAAATAGCAATACAGAAGATTAATCCTTGTTGGCCTCCAATTCCAATTAAACAAAATGGAGTGTATGTCCCTGCAATCAAGAGATAGATGGACGAGTGGTCAATTCTTTGAAATACTTTAGCTGCTTTCGTGAACTTAAAGCTATGATAGAGTGTGGAAGCTAAAAACAAAAGAATTAGCGACGCGCCGTAAACGCTAAAGGCGATAATTTGAGTAGTATTATTAACCGCTACGGCTTTCATTAAAAGTAATACAAGAGCAGTAATCGCAAGAGCGACACCGATACCATGCGTCACGGCATTTAACACTTCACCAATAATTTCAGATTTTATGGATTGAGCTTTTCGTTCTTTTCTTAAAGTAGATGCTTTCATCGCAACACACTCCTTTCGATAACTCTCATTATAGAAGGCAAAACATCTTTTGTCCAACAGACTTTCTAGGACTTTTTTGTGAAATTGACGTACAATCGTTGTTAAGAAAGGCTTAAATAGGCGGTTTTAAGTTCCCATTACTTGTGTTTTATAGTAGAATAGTACATATATCAATAACGGGGTTTCCCATAAAAGGAGAATAAAAAATGAGTGTTCATATTAATGCTACAAAAGGCCAAGTTGCTGAATCAGTTTTAATGCCAGGAGATCCATTGCGTGCAAAATTTATTGCTGAACATTATTTAACAGAAGTAGAACAATACAATGCAGTCCGTAACATGTTTGGTTACACTGGTTTGTATAAAGGTCAACGTGTATCTGTTCAAGGTAGTGGGATGGGGATTCCATCTATTATGATTTATGCCAATGAATTATTCACTGAATCTGGCGCAGAACGCATCATCCGTATCGGTTCTGCCGGCGGTATGCAAGAAGATGTTAAAGTTCGTGATATCGTTTTAGCACAAGGAGCTACAACAGATTCATCCATTTTCAACAACATTTTCCAAAACCAAGTAACTTTTGCTCCAATCGCAAGCTTTAACTTATTAGATAAAGCGTATCATTTAGCAAAAGACCGTGGTGTTGGCGTTCACGTAGGGAATGTATTGTCTTCTGACCGTTTCTATAACGCTGAATTAGACAAGAAGAAATTAATGGATTACGGAATGCTATGTGTGGAAATGGAAGCTGCTGGATTATATGCGTTAGCAGCACAACACAAAAAAGAAGCGTTAGCGATTCTTACAATTAGTGACCACCTATTAACAGGTGAAGAAACAACTGCACAAGAACGTGAACAAACATTTAACGATATGATGGAAATCGCGTTAGAAACTGTTCGTGCATAAATTTTGAAGTAGAAAGAAGGAACCCGAATGGGAAATAATCCAAAACCTCAAGGAGCTGTTCAAAGCGGTCTTGAGTCGAAAAAAGTTTCCGTTTGGATATTATTTTTAGCAGTATTATTAACGGGAGTATTTACTTATTTTGGTACGAGCTATGCTGCTCGAACTTCACAAAATCAAGTGGCTCAATCTGAGACAAAGAATGATTCAAATAGTACCACTGCCAAATCAAGTGACACACTTACAAATGAAGATTTAAAAAAACTAGAACTTGTATATGACACACTTGTGAACGGTTATGTTGATAAAAATATTAGCAAAGATGATCTTATCAACGGAGCCTTAAAAGGAATGGCAGAAGCGACAGGTGATCCATATACGAACTATTTAGTGAACGATGAAACTGCTGCTATCGATGAAACGATGACAGGTTCATTTGGAGGAATCGGTGCGGAATTACGTTCTGAAAATAACCGAGTGATCATTAGTAATACTCGTGAAGGAACACCTGCTCAAAAGATTGGCCTTCAAGAAAATGATGCTATTCTTAAAGTGAATGGTGAAGACATGGAAGGTAAGAGCATCTCTTATGTTGTTTCTAAGGTCCGTGGGGAAGTCGGAACAGATGTAACCCTAACAATCCAACGTGGCACACAAGAGCTAGAAGTAAAGATTACTCGCGCTAAAATTGCTATTGAAACGGTTAAAGGAACTGTGGATTCAACCGATGCGACAATCGGTCACGTTCAAATCAACTCATTTGCTAAAAACACTGCAAAAGAAGTTGAAAAGGCTGTGACAGATTTACGTGAAAAAGGTGTTAAGAAATTTATCTTCGACGTTCGTTATAATCCTGGAGGTCTATTAGATCAAGCGATTATGATTGCCAATATGTTTGTTGAAGAAGGAAAAACAATCCTAAACGTTGAAAACCGTGATGGGCAAATTAAGACTTATAAAGCTTCTAAAGACTATGGAACATTCAAGATTACTGAACCATATGTATTACTTGTAAACGAAGGTAGTGCTTCTGCATCTGAAATTTTAGCAGCAGCTTTAAAAGAGTCTGCGGATGCTCAATTAATCGGTAAGAAGACTTATGGTAAAGGTACCGTTCAGTCTGTAATTGAAGTAGGTGAAAATGCCGAACTAAAATACACAATTGCAAAATGGTTAACACCTAACAAAACATGGATTCATAAAACAGGTATTGAACCAACGGAAGAAGTCTCAATGCCAGATTATTACAACATCACGATTATCGACACGCGTGAAGTCGTTAAAGAAGGCGCTGTGTCTGACAATGTGAAAACAATTGAAACAATCCTTAAAGGTTTAGGATACGATGTTACTGCAGATGGGTACTTTGATAGTAAAACTACTGAAGCTGTAAAAGAATTCCAAAAATCAAAAGGATTATCTGAAACTGGCGAAGTAGATGAAAAAACTGGTACAGCATTAATGAGTGCGATTCGGGATGCATTGAAAGCAAACGATACTCAATACAAAGCTGCTGTAAAAGCTTTACAATAACAAAGGAGGATGGGAATGTACGAAGATAACCAAGTGGAAAATTCGGCCCTAGCTTCTATCGAAGAGAGACTAAACTCTCGTAAGAAAAAAGGGAATGATCATAAGAAAAAACATCCGATTTTAGAAGAAATTCTAGAAGAAATTCTTAGTTGGATTTGGTCTATTGCTGTTGCAAGTATCATTATGGCGATTCTCTACTTCTTTGTAGGTCGTCCATTTACAGTTAGTGGACAATCGATGTATCCAACCCTTCATAATGGAGATCATATGATTATGTCAAAAATTGGCGGTATTAACCGTTTTGATGTGGTTGTATTGCAAGCTCCAGAGGAAGATAAAGAATATATCAAACGCGTCATCGGAATGCCTGGTGATACGGTTGAAGCGAAAAATGGAGTTCTGTATATTAACGGAAAAGAAGTGGAGCAACCATTTATTAACACAAATAACGACAAGAAGACAGTCTTCATCGATGATTTTACATTGAAAGAGTTGACTGGAGAGGACAAGGTTCCTGAAGGTAAATACTTTGTCATGGGAGACAATCGAGGCGTTTCGAAAGATAGTCGAATGATTGGATTTATTGATAAGTCCGCCATTGAAGGAAAAGCCGTATTTACAGTATGGCCGCTTAACCGTATTGGTGGATTGAAAGACTATTCGAATTTATATCAATAGAGAGTAAAGAGGCAGATTTCTGTCTCTTTTTCTTTTGCTTGTAGAATAATTTTTATTAGAAAACGATTTCATTTTTGTTGACTTTCTATCGAAATATGCGTAAAATAGAAAGGTACATTTTTAAAGGAGGAAGAGTATGGATCAAATTTTTGTGCGTTCATTTGACGCGATGTTAGAACTTAGACATTTTACATCGATTATCCTCGCATGTGTTTGCGGACTGTTAATTGGATACGAACGAAAAGCCAGAAATAAACAAGCCGGTGTTAAAACCCACGTTATTGTTTGTTTAACTTCCGCATTGATGATGATTATTTCCAAAGAAGCGTTTCTTGATACTCATGACTTTGATTCAACACGTGTCGCAGCACAAATCGTTAGTGGTATTTCCTTCATCGGTGGGGGAATTATCTTCATGCGTGACAAGAAAATTAGTGGATTAACAACTGCAGCTGGTATTTGGGCGACCTCCGGTATCGGTATGGCGATTGGTGGAGGTTTATGGTTCTTTGGCCTCGTATGTAGCGTGTTCGTTATGTTGATCCAATGGCTAACACATGATTTTACAAAACAACATCAAATCTACCAAGCAAGCATCAATGGGACGGTAGGTGATATCTCGCTCGTTCATGATATTTATCAATACTGTGATTTAAAACAATATCAAATTGCGAATGTTGATGTGAAAGACATCGGCGGTAAATATGAAATTAACATTCAGATTGAAAATGACAAACAAATTTCGATTGATGATATTGAAGCAACCATCAGGGAACGACATATTGATTTCAAGATTAAGAAAGTGAAGTTCAAGTCGTCAGAAAACAATCCTCAATAGTACAGATGAGACTGAAGCAATGCAGTCTCTTTTAATTTAACTAGGTGGATTGCTATTCTATTTCTAAATTGTTAAACTAATGACATATATTGTTTGTAAATTTTACACTTAAGGAGACTTGTATGATGAACAGAAATGAAGTGATTGAATTACAACATAAACGTTTTGCAGTGAAAAAATATGATCCGAATCGTCGTATTTCAAATGAAGATTGGGATACATTAGTAGAAGTAGGACGTTTAGCTCCATCATCCCTTGGTTTTGAACCTTGGAAAATGCTTTTATTAAATAACAAAGAAATGAAGCAAGATTTAAAATCAATGGCTTGGGGCGCTGTTTCAATGCTTGATGGTGCTAGTCATTTTGTGATTTATCTAGCTCGTAAAGGTGTAAACTATGAAACTCCTTATATCGAAAAATTAATGCAAGAAGTAAGACATAGAAGTTATGATCCCGATTCTGCTTATGCGCATCGTATTAAGAGTTTCCAAGAAAGTGATGCAAAGCTGAACGATGAACGTTCACTCTTTGACTGGGCAAGTAAACAAACGTATATCCAAATGACAAATATGATGAATGCGGCAGTTCTAATGGGGATGGATTCATGTCCAATCGAAGGATTCGATAAAGATAAAGTAGAAGCTTATTTAGAAGAAAAAGGCGTTCTGGATACATCAGAATTTGGAGTATCTGTTATGTGTGCTTTTGGTTATAGAGACGAAGATATTAAACCAAAAGTTCGTTGGAATACAGAAAGTATTTACGAAGTAATCGACTAAAATTTTTGCATATAAATGAAATCTCAGTGCAATGACAAGGAATCGTTGTTGTACTGAGATTTTTCGTTATAGGGATGAGGAAGAGAACGGAAAAAAGAATGAAAACATGGTATAATGTTTGATGGTTCTATATGAATGATTTATTAAAGATTAAATAGAAAGGATTCGAAACGTATGGCAACAATCCAATGGTTCCCTGGGCATATGGCCAAAGCGCGCCGGGAAGCAACAGAAAAATTAAAACTAGTCGATGTTGTGATTGAAATGGTAGATGCTCGTATTCCAGAATCAAGTGGCAATCCTATTATCGAAGAAATTAAAGGACAAAAGAAACAATTAATCTTATTAAACAAAGTCGATTTAGCCGATCCATCTCAAACAAAACGTTGGAATGATTATTTTATTAGCCAAGGAATTAAAGTTCTTACAACAGAAGCAAAAGACGGAAAAGGGATTAAGCAAGTAAAGGCTGCGATTAAAGAATTAATGGCACCAGTCTTTGAAAAGAATCTAGAAAAAGGAATCCGTCCTAGACCGATTCGTTTAATGGTTCTTGGAATTCCAAACGTTGGGAAATCAACTTTTATTAATCGTATGATTAATAAAAACCAAGCAGAAACTGCCAACCGTCCTGGTGTTACAAAGGGACAACGTTGGTTGAAAATCGGAAATGATTTTGAGTTATTAGATACACCAGGAATTCTATGGCCGAAGTTTGAAAGTGAAGAAGTTGGAAATAAGCTAGCGTTAACTGGAGCTATTAAAGATGCGCTCCTTCATATGGATGATATTGCATTATTTGCTCTTAGTCAGTTCAAATTGGATTATCCAGAGTATTTAAAGAAAGCTTATCGATTAACGGATGATGATTTAGAACTCTCAAACGTAGATTTATTAATGTTAATTACAAAGAATTTAGGCTTTAAAGAAGATTATGAAAAGGCAAGTGAACGAATCGTGTTTGATATTCGTTCAGGGAAACTTGGTCGTTATACATTGGACCAAGCGACTGTGTCGTTAACGGGGGAAGCATAATGGAAAAACGTTCTATCAAAGAAATTAAATTGATTCTTCAAGGAATTCAAACGTTGTCGGATGAGCGTTTAACAGAACTTCGAAGTGACGAGCGTAAAGGAGTTCAAGATTTAATTGCCAAATTCGAACGTCAGTACGCTAAAAAAGCAGTACGTGCTGCTCACTTTGAGGAAATGCAAAGCTTTGAACGTGCAACTAAACAAAAAGGCTACAAAATGATTGCTGGAATCGATGAAGTGGGTCGCGGTCCACTTGCTGGTCCAGTCGTAGCAGCTGCCGTTATTCTACCTGAAGGAATGGAAGATATCGGTCTGGATGATTCGAAGAAATTAAGTGCTAAGAAGCGTGCTGAAATTTTTGAAATCATTAAAGAACAAGCCATCGCAATTGGTATCGGTATTGTAGATGCGTTTACCATTGATAAGATTAATATATACGAAGCAAGTAAAGTGGCTATGAAGAGAGCGATTGAATTATTGCCAGAAAAGCCAGACTACTTATTGATTGATGCAATGAAACTGGATACTGGTATTCCTGAAGAAGGTATTATTAAAGGGGACGCTAAAAGCATCTCTATTGCTGCAGCAAGTATCGTTGCAAAAGAGGTTCGTGACCAAATGATGAAGGATTACGAACAACTGTATCCAGGTTACGGTTTTGCTCAAAATGCTGGCTATGGTACGAAAGCGCATCTTGAAGGTCTTGCAAAATTAGGACCAACACCAATTCACCGCATGACATTTGCTCCAGTGAAAGATTATCAATAAAATCCAAAACAGATCTCTTTCTCGTAAATAGTATTGAAAGACTATTTCGAGAAGGAGTTTTTTTATGATTTGGACAAAACGTAGATTACTGATTGCTGTTGCGATGAGCGATACGCTGACGAGCAAACGATTCTTTGAGCTCTATGAACGGTTGAATGAAGATGTCTCCTTAAACGACACTTTTGTTCTAGGGGATTTAAAATACGCACTGCCAGAAGAAACGAGTCAGTGGATAGAATCAATGGATTGGGATGTTGAAATCAAGAGACTACAGGAAAAAAGAGTGAAGGTATTGACCGTTTTGGACGGTGGTTATCCCCAACGATTAAAAGAAATTTATTTACCTCCTATTGTATTATTTTATAGAGGAAACTTATCACTCATTAATCAGAGAGCAGTAGCTATTGTGGGATCAAGAGATCATTCTAAATATGCTAAAGAATGTATTCATGAGTTAATCCCACCCATCGTTAATGATGGTATTGTAGTTGTCAGTGGATTAGCTCGAGGTGTGGATACATTAGCTCATGAAGAAACCCTCAAGACTAACGGGAATACTATTGCAGTTATTGGAAGTGGATTAGATGTCGTTTATCCACCTGAAAATGCGAATCTTTATGACATGATTGCGAAAAGAGGATTACTCCTTTCTGAATATCCACTAGAGAGTCGACCTTTAAAATTCCATTTTCCATACCGTAATCGCATCATCGCTGGACTAAGTCATGGAGTATGTGTGATCGAAGCGAAAGAGAAAAGTGGAAGCCTCATAACCGCAAACTTAGCATTGAGTGAAAATAGAGAAGTTTTTGCCGTTCCGGGAAATATATTTTCGCCCCATTCAAAGGGAACCAATAGCTTGATTGAAGCAGGAGCGTGTCTTGTTAAAAACGGCGATACCATTTCTAAAAATCTGAAATATTTTCCTTAAAAATACAATCTAACAGTTTAAGAGATTATTTTGTTGCCTTGACAAAAAGAATGTGTTTAGATATGATGACAAAAGATAATTTAAGCAATCTCACTATTCTCGGGCTTTCTTAGCTTGAGAGAACTGTTAGATAGAGTGGATTAGGGAAGGAGCCATTTAATGGTGAAGCAAAATCTAGTAATTGTAGAGTCTCCTACAAAAGCTAAAACCATTGAACGCTATTTAGGGAAAAACTTTAAAGTAGTTGCTAGTAAAGGGCACTTACGTGATTTGCCTAAAAGCAAAATGGGCGTAGATATTGAACATAATTATGAACCTCATTATATTTCAATTCGTGGGAAAGGTGATTTAATCAAATCACTTAAAAAAGAAGCAGCAAAAGCAGATGCTGTCTATCTCGCGAGTGACCCGGATAGAGAAGGAGAAGCTATTTCTTGGCATTTAGCTCATTTATTAGGACTTGATTTAAACGCACCTATTCGTGTGGAATTTAATGAGATTACAAAAGATGCAATTAAAGAAGCGTTCAAGAATCCTAGAAAGATTGATATGGACTTAGTGGACGCGCAACAAGCACGTCGTATTTTAGACCGTCTTGTGGGTTATACTTTATCTCCTATTTTATGGAAAAAAGTGAAAAAGGGACTCAGTGCAGGGCGTGTTCAAAGTATCGCTGTGAAATTAATCATTGATCGCGAGAACGAAATTAAAGCATTCGTTCCAGAAGAATACTGGACTCTTGAAGGACAATTCAAGAAAGAAAAGAAAGCTTTCACGGCTAATTACTATGGAACAACAGCTAAGAAAGCCGCTTTAGAAAAAGAAGCGACTGTAAAATCAGTAATGGCAGAACTTTCTGAGAAGAAACCATTCAAGGTTACTAAAGTGACGAAAAAAGAACGTCGTCGCAATCCTGCAGCACCATTTACAACAAGTAGTTTGCAACAAGATGCGTCAAATCGCTTAAACTTCAGAACTCGTAAAACGATGATGGTTGCCCAACAACTTTATGAAGGGGTATCACTTGGACGTAGTGGTTCTGTCGGTTTAATTACGTATATGCGTACAGACTCTACTCGTATCTCAGCATCTGCTCAAAATGAGGCATCTGAGTTCATTGAGAAAGAGTTTGGTAAAGAATACTGTCTTGCTACTAAACGCGCTGTAAAGAACGCTGAGGGAGCTCAGGATGCGCATGAAGCCATTCGTCCGTCTTCAGTTCTTCGTACACCAGATTCAATCTCAAGTTATTTAACAAAAGATCAATTGAAATTGTACACATTAATTTGGTCACGATTCGTTGCTAGCCAAATGACGGCTGCAGTTTATGACACTGTACAAGTTGATTTAGAACAAAATAACCATGTGTTTAAAGCAAACGGCTCAACTATCAAGTTTGCTGGATACCAAAAAGTTTATCAAGATAATGCAGATGCGAAAAAAGGAAATGTGCTTCCTGAAATGCAAGTTGGGGATGAAGTTCAATTAGCTAAACTAAATCCTGAACAACATTTCACGCAACCACCTGCACGTTATTCTGAAGCGACTTTAATTAAAACACTAGAAGAAATCGGTGTTGGTCGTCCATCAACTTATGCACCAACAATTGAAACAATCCAAAAACGTTATTACGTTAAATTAGTTTCTAAGCGTTTTGAACCAACAGAACTTGGTTATGTAGTACATCAAATCATTGAACAATATTTTCCAAATATTGTCGATACTCATTTCACAGCTTCAATGGAAGATAATCTCGACCTTGTTGAAGAAGGAAAAGAAGAGTGGGTACAAGTAATTGATAAGTTCTACCAACCGTTCAAAGTTGAAGTGGATAAAGCAGAAGTTGAAATTGAGAAAGTTCAAATTAAAGATGAACCAGCTGGTTTTAACTGTGAAAAATGTGGACATCCAATGGTCATTAAATTAGGTCGTTTTGGTAAATTCTACGCATGTAGCAATTTCCCAGAATGTCACCATACACAAGCTATCGTGAAAGATATCGGTATTACTTGCCCAACTTGTGGTAAAGGGAAAGTTATCGAACGTAAGTCGAAGAAAAACCGTATCTTCTATGGTTGTGATCGCTACCCAGAATGCGAATTTGTATCATGGGATAAACCTATCGGACGTAATTGTCCAAAATGTGACCACTACTTAGTAGAGAAAAAAGGTCGCGGCGGAAAACAAATTGCATGTAGCAATTGCGATTACAAAGAAGCTGTTCAAAAATAAAGATAAAGAGCACTTAGAGAAATCTAGGTGCTCTTTAATTTTGCCCTGAATAATAACAGTGCTTTGATTTATACGCAGTGGTTTATTGACGTTCTTTTCATCACTCATGATTCAAGAACGTCTAATAAACTTTGCGGGCGAAAGACGACGAAGCAGAATATTCTTGCACTGCAAAAATATTCTTTACTTCTGTCTTTCTGCCATCCTGTGGAGTTGAACTCGGGCTCACAGGACTGACGTCCACTTCCCGAGACGTACGCAGAACGTTTCACGTTCCTTCCGTCGTCTCGGTCCAGTGTTTCATTCCTGAGCGTTCGCCCTCGTATCCTAAATATTAAATATGTATTAATTGTCGTAATAATTTTGACAATTCGGTTGTAAGAAAGTGCTTTCTGTGATAAAGTTAACGATAGGAGGAAGACGATGAAGAACGAAATGCAAGATTTTTTAACGTATTTAAAAGTTGAACGACGTTATTCGCCAGAGACGATTCATGCGTATGACCGTGATATTCAACATTTTTATGACTATTTGACAGAAGTTCCAATTCATTCTTGGAATGATGTCACAGTCGTTGATGTTCGAATTTATCTTGGTGTATTGCACCGCGAAAACTATAACCGTTCGAGTATTTCTCGTTTTCTTTCGAGTTTACGTTCGTTTTATCATTTTCTTGTCGAAAGAAGCATCGTAGAAACAAATCCTTTTGCGTCTATCAGTTACAAGAAGGGTAAAATGCGTCTGCCTGAATTCTTTTATGAGGATGAAATCGAAAAATTTATTGATTCAATCGATGGAAATCAGTCTTTAGACCAACGTAATAAAGCTCTAGTAGAAGTATTATATGCTACAGGTATGCGTGTCAGTGAGTTAACGAATTTAACTCTTGAGCAATTAGACCTTGAAAATAGCATTATTCTCGTCATTGGTAAAGGTTCTAAAGAACGCTATGTTCCGATTGGTGACTTTGCAAGGACGGCCTTAGAAACGTATCTTGAAGAAGGACGCAAAGACTTGATGGCGAAAGAACGTAAGGACCATTCCTACGTTTTCGTGAATCATTTAGGCGATCCACTGACGACTAATGGGGTTCGTTATATTTTAGAAAAACTCATCCAAGAAAGTGGTCTGACACTTAAAATTCATCCGCATATGCTTAGACACACGTTTGCGACTCATTTGTTAAATAACGGTGCGGATATGAGAACAGTGCAAGAACTTCTAGGACACGTAAGTCTTAGTTCGACTCAAATTTATACACATGTGACAAAAGAAGCTCTTCAACAAAATTACCAATTATATTTTCCAAGGTCTAAAGCTGGGAAGAGTGAATTTGATGCAAGTGCCTTTAATAAGAACAATGGAGGAAAATCATGACTACAATTTGTGCAGTAAAAAAAGATAACCAAGTTGCGATGGCTGGTGACGGCCAAGTAACAATGGGTGAAAAAGTGATTATGAAAGGAACCGCTCGTAAAATCCGTCGTATTTTCGACAATCAAGTACTTGTTGGATTTGCGGGTGGCGTTGCAGATGCTATCACTTTAGAAGAAATGTTTGAAGATAAACTCAAACAATTTAAAGGGAACTTACAACGTGCTGCTATTGAAATGGCAAAACAATGGAGAAGTGACCGTGGTTTACAAAAATTAGAAGCGATGTTAATCGTGATGAATAAAGAACAAGTTCTACTTGTTTCAGGAACGGGTGAAGTCATTGAACCAGACGATGGAATTCTAACAATTGGTTCTGGTGGAAACTTCGCTTTAGCAGCTGCTAGAGGGCTCCTAAGATTTGGAGATTCGAGTTTAACAGCAGAAGATATCGCTCGTGAAAGTTTAAAAATCGCTTCAGAAATTGATATTTTTACAAACGATAATATCATTACTGAAACGTTAGCGTAAGGAAGTGGTTGTATGCAAGCAAATATTAGTAAAACACCAAGAGAAGTGGTGTCCGAATTAGATCAATTTATCGTTGGTCAACACGATGCTAAACGTGCTTTAGCGGTGGCTCTTCGAAATCGTTACCGTCGTTTATTATTAGACGAAGAAATGAAAAAAGAAGTGACACCAAAGAATTTATTGATGATTGGACCTACTGGGGTAGGTAAAACTGAATTAGCTCGTCGTCTTGCGAAATTAGTCGATGCACCATTCGCAAAAGTGGAAGCCACTAAATTTACGGAAGTGGGTTATGTTGGACGTGATGTAGAATCGATGGTTCGTGACTTAGTCGAAAACGCGATTCAAATCGTTACTAAATTAAAACAAGAAGAAGTTAAACCTCATGCGTTTGATAAAGCCGTTAAGAAATTAGCGAAGGTTTTAAAACCAGGAATCATGAAGAAAGTATCAAATCCGCAACAAGATTCACTTTTTAGTATGTTCCAACAAATGGGAATCCAAAATCCTGGTATTGAACCTGAGATGAAAGAAGAAGTCACTGAAGAGATTGCTCAAAAACGACGCGATATTGAGCAACAATTAAGAGACGGCCTTCTTGATTCTAAAGAAGTGACGATTGAATTAACAGAGAAACCAATGCGTATGGCTGGCTCTGGAAATCAAATGGAACAAATGATGCAAATTCAATCCGTTCTTGACCAAATGACACCGAAGAAGAAAATTAGCCGTACTGTTACGGTGAAAGAGGCGTTAGAATTACTAACAGAGGAAGAAGCTAACAACTTAATTAATCAAGAAGATATGCATGCAGAAGCGTTGAAACTTGCTGAAACTTCTGGAATTATCTTTATCGATGAGATTGATAAGATTGCAGCAAAAGGCCATAACGGTAGTGAGGTTTCTCGCGAAGGGGTTCAACGTGACATCTTACCGATTGTTGAAGGAAGCCAAGTGAATACGAAGTTCGGTGTGATTAACACAGACCATATCTTGTTTATCGCATCTGGTGCCTTCCATGTCGCTAAACCAAGTGATTTAATGCCAGAATTACAAGGACGTTTCCCAATTCGCGTTGAATTACAAGATTTATCTAAAGAAGACTTCGAACGTATTCTAACGGAACCTAAGAATGCTTTATTAAAACAATACAAAGCATTGCTAGCAACTGAAAATGTGGAAGTCATCTTTACAAAAGAAGCCGTCTCTAAACTGGCTGAAATTGCTTTTGAAGTGAACAGCACAATGGAAAATATTGGTGCTCGTCGTCTTCATACGATTTTAGAAACGGTCCTTGAAGAGTTATTATTTGAAGCTCCATCTATGCAAATGGGAAGCATTCAAATTACAGAACAATATGTTGAAAGTAAACTAAATGCGATTCGTGAGGATCAAGATTTAACGAAATACATTTTATAAAAAGGAGAAAATACTCGTGCGCACTGTATTAGCTGATTTACGGAAAATTAACGAAATTGTACAATATGATAATGTCTGGAGAGACTCAGAGACAGCTGACTTACCATTTAATAAATTGACGGAAATCTTAGGATCTTTGCTAAAGGTAGATTTATATATTGCTTCAATCGACGGGAGAATGTTAGGAATTCATGATGAGTTTCAAGTGAACAACGATCGTATGAAAGAATATAAGGATAATCGTCAATTTCCGGACTTTTATATGAAAGAATTGACGACCTTAAAGTTCACAAAGGAAAATATTCCAGTAACAGATAACTTAACAATTTTCCCTGTCGAACTGCATGATAACTTCCAAGAAGCGATGACTACTGTAATTCCTATTTTTGCTTCAGGAAAACAGCTAGGGTTCGTTGTGATGGGGAAAGAAGGACAACCTTTCTCTACAGATGATTTAATCTTGGCAGAGCACGCAGCTACAGTAATCGGAACAGAAATGCTTCATTGGTATACTCGCAAGATTGAGCAAGAAAAACGTGAGCAACAAAATGTTCACCTCGCGCTCAGCTCATTGTCTTACAGTGAATTAGAAGCCATCAAAGTAATCGTGGGTCTATTCGATGGTATGGATTTGCGTTTCACTGCTCTTAAAATTGCTCAAGAATACCATATCACTCGTACAGTTATCGTGAACGCTATCCGTAAACTTGAATCAGCTGGTATTATCGAAAGCAGAAGTTTAGGTACGAAAGGGACTTATATTAAAATTAAGAATGAAAATATTAAGTCTTCACTATTGTCAGAATTAAAACACGCGTAAATTGAGGCGATGATTATGGAAAACATCTTTATTGAAAATGAGTACTTAAAAGTTGGAATTAAGCTGTTTGGAGCAGAACTCACTTCAGTTATTTCAAAAGAAACAAATACAGAATATATGTATCAACCAGATGGAATCCATTGGAATAAGCAATCTCCAATTCTTTTTCCGAATATTGGAGCCATTAGAGAGAATTCATTTGTATATGAAGGGAAGACATACCCTGCTAGAAAGCATGGATTTGCACGGGATTATGCCTTCCGACTAGAAGAGCAAGGTGAGAGTTTCGCTACGTTCTTACTAACAAATGAAATGATAGAGGAAGAATATCCGTTTAATTTTGAACTGAGACTTCAATATACTTTAGAATCTAATGAATTAAAAATGACTTATAGTATATCCACTACAAGTCCTGAATTGTACTTTGCAATTGGTGGACATCCTGCATTCGCAGTACCTCTTGAGAAAGGTCTTACTTTTGAAGATTATCATATTCAATTAGAGAGTGAAGCTCATGTTTCTAAATTGGAGCTAGAAATTCCTTATCTAGCATCTTTAGAGGGTGTTCCTTTTACCGAAGGAGACTTTGCATTGCATCATGATTTATTTACAAATGATGTATTGTTATTTAAATCAAAAGACCCTAAGTTTAAAGGGAAATTGTATTCTCCTAAAGGACAAAGAAGTGTAACGGTTCATTTAAACGAAATCGAAGCAGTTGGAGTTTGGACAATGGCAGATGATTCACCGTTTATTTGTTTTGAACCATGGGATGGTTATCCAGACTTAGCAAGTGAGACTACCTTAAATCTGGAAGAAAAGAAAAATATTCTCCGAATTACGAAAGATACACCGTATCAATCATGTGCGACATTTGTATTTGAATAAAAAATAAAGACACTAAGATTTACTTAGTGTCTTTATTTTTCTTATCCCAAGGCATTGGGACTTTGTTTTCAGTTCCATTTAGAATTCGTTGAATGTTGGCTCTGTGACGATAAATGATAAAGATATCAATGGCAAGTGCAAATGCTGTTAGTACCCAATCATTAAAGAGTAGTGATAATAGAACACCTAAAGAAATAGTCACCATTGCGGTCAAACTAACCATACGCGTGATTGCTAATAGTATCAAGAAAATGATTAATCCGTAGAGTAATAATAATGGTTGATAGGCTAAAATCATTCCGGCAAAAGTTGCTACGGCTTTTCCACCTTTGAACGATGCAAAGAGTGGGAAAGTGTGACCAATAACAGCAAAAGATGCAATCCAAAGTGGTGAAATACTTGGTTGTTTGAAGATAGTCATCGCAAGAATTGTTGCTAGGGACCCTTTGAATACGTCGAAAAATAACACAATAGAACCTGCTTTTGGACCAAGAACACGGAACGCATTTGTAGATCCTAAATTCCCGCTACCAAATTCGCGAATATCTTTTTGAAAGAATGTTTGTCCAATCCATAATCCAGATGGAATAGACCCGAGTAGGTACGCTACAAGAGCACCTATAATAAAAGTAAATGACATAAACTCATTTCTCCTTAAAACAGTCTAGTGACAGTTTAACATAAAAGATGCTGTCTATACAACGGATGAGAAAGGTTAATTTAGCGCCATTTCTAAGGAGAAATCTTGCGAAAATCGCGAAAAACAAGTATTATAGATAAGATGACAAAAAAAGGAGCGTATTAAATGAGCAAAGTAACGAATCAATATAATGATGATGCGATTCAGGTTTTAGAAGGCCTTGAAGCTGTTCGTAAACGTCCAGGGATGTATATTGGATCAACAGATCACCGCGGACTTCATCATTTAGCTTACGAGATTGTGGATAACGCAGTAGATGAAGCTTTATCAGGTTATGCAACAAAGATTGAAGTTACAATTCATAAGGACCAATCGCTTACTGTAAAAGATAATGGTCGTGGAATGCCTACTGGGAAACACGCTTCTGGAATTCCAACGATTCAAGTTATTTTTACGGTACTGCATGCTGGTGGTAAATTCGGTCAAGGTGGATATAAAACATCAGGTGGTCTCCACGGTGTTGGGGCGTCTGTTGTTAACGCCTTATCCGATTGGTTAACAGTAGAAGTGTTACGTGACGGTACTTTATACAAACAGTCGTTCAAAAACGGTGGAGAACCTGTAGGAATGGTTAAGAAAGAAAAAACAAGCCGACGTGGTTCTGGAACTTCAGTGACTTTCTTGCCGAGTGATAAAACATTCTCTACAACAAACTGGTCATATGAAACATTAGCAGAACGTTTAAGAGAATCTGCATTCTTATTAAAAGGTCTTACAATTGTATTGACTGATGAACGTACAGGTGAATCTGAAACTTTCCATTATGAAGAAGGAATTCGTGATTTCATCCAATATTTAAATGAAGAAAAAGATACATTATCTCCTGTAGTTGACTTTGACAGTACAGTGGATGGTGTTGAAACTGAATTCGCATTCCAATATAACGATGGCTATTCAGAAACGATTTTATCTTTCGTTAACAACGTACGTACAAAAGACGGCGGTACTCATGAAGTGGGAATGAAGAGTGCCTTAACGAAAGCATTTAACGAATATGCACGTAAAGTGGGACTATTAAAAGATAAAGATAAAAACCTTGAAGGTAGCGATGTCCGTGAAGGGTTAACAGCGATTATTTCGCTTCGTATTCCTGAAGAAATCCTACAATTTGAAGGACAAACGAAAGATAAATTAGGAACACCTGCTGCACGTGGGATTGTTGATAATACAATTTCTGAGCAACTAGGTTTCTTCTTAACAGAGAACGGGGAAATTGCGCAAGAATTAATCCGTAAAGCGATTAAGGCGCGTGAAGCACGTGAGGCGAGTCGTAAGGCCCGTGAAGAAAGCCGTAATGGTAAGAAGGGCAAGAAGAAAGAAACACTTCTTTCTGGTAAATTAACACCTGCGCAAAGCAAAAACCCTAAGAAGAACGAACTTTACTTAGTAGAGGGGGACTCTGCCGGGGGATCTGCTAAACAAGGTCGTGACCGTAAGTTCCAAGCGATTCTTCCATTACGTGGTAAAGTAATCAATACTGAAAAAGCATCGATTTCAGATATTCTGAAGAATGAAGAAATTAATACAATTATTTATACGATTGGTGCCGGTGTAGGTAGTGACTTCAAGATTGAAGATTGTAACTATGACAAGATTGTCATTATGACCGATGCGGATACCGATGGTGCCCACATTCAAGTCTTGCTGTTAACATTCTTCTATCGCTACATGAAACCATTGATTGAAGCAGGAAAAGTATATCTTGCATTACCACCTTTATATAAGATTTCTAAAGGGACAGGTAAGAAACAAGTGGTTGAGTATGCTTGGACAGAAAAAGAACTTGAAGAGAAGACTAAATTAGTCGGAAAAGGCTACTTATTACAACGTTATAAAGGTCTTGGGGAAATGAACGCTGACCAATTATGGGATACGACCATGAACCCAGATACAAGAACGTTAATACGTGTTGTGATCGACGATAAAGCACAAGCAGAACGTCGTGTCAGCACATTGATGGGGAATAAAGTTGAACCTCGTCGTAAGTGGATTGAGCGCCATGTTGAGTTTGGTCTAGAAGAAGATAAGAGCATTTTAGAATCAGACGTAAATGCTATTAGCACAACAGCTAGTCCGAAAAAAGAAGAAAAGAAACCATCAGTTAAGAAAAAAGAAGCAACAATCGATCATGTAGAACAATTGTCGTTACTAGGAGAGGAGGAATAGTATGAGTCAAATTCAAGATATTCAAGAATTGAATCTGGAAGATGTAATGGGTGACCGATTTGGACGTTATTCAAAATACATTATCCAAGACCGTGCTCTTCCTGATATCCGTGATGGTTTAAAACCAGTACAACGTCGTATTTTATATGCGATGTCTATCGATGGAAATACTAGCGATAAACAATTCCGTAAATCGGCTAAAACAGTTGGTAACGTAATCGGTAATTTCCACCCACATGGCGACTCTTCAGTGTATGAAGCAATGGTTCGTATGAGTCAAGATTGGAAGCTTCGTGATGTGTTAATTGAAATGCACGGGAATAACGGTAGTATGGACGGAGACCCTGCTGCTGCGATGCGTTATACGGAAGCTCGTCTTTCTAAAATTTCAGAAGAATTACTCCGTGATTTAGATAAACAGACCGTTGAATTCGTATTAAACTTCGATGATACAGAAGAAGAACCAACTGTCCTTCCTGCACGTTATCCGAATCTTCTTGTTAATGGATCAACAGGGATTTCGGCTGGTTATGCTACAGAAATTCCTACTCATAACTTAGGCGAAGTGATTGACGCGACCATTCATGCGATTGATCATCCTAAGGCAACTGTGAAAGAGTTAATGCAATTTGTTAAAGGCCCTGATTTCCCTACAGGAGGAATTATCCAAGGGATCGAAGAATTGGAACAAGCGTATGAAACTGGACGAGGTAAAGTGGTTATTCGTTCAAAAACGAAAATCGAACCGATTAAAGGTGGAAAATCGCAAATCATCATTTCTGAAATTCCGTACGAAGTCAACAAAGCTTTATTAGTGAAGAAGATTGATGAAATTCGCTTGAATAAGAAGATTGACGGTATTGCTGAAGTAAGGGACGAATCTGACCGTACTGGGCTTCAAATTGTTGTTGAATTGAAGAAAGAGGCCAATGCTGAAGGTATTCTAAACTACTTATTGAAGAACACAGACTTACAAGTCAACTATAACTTCAATATGGTTGCTATCGATGAGCGCCGTCCAGTACAAGCAGGATTAAAAACAATTCTAACTTCGTATATCAACTTCCAAAAAGAAGTGATTACAAGACGTACACAGTATGATTTGAAGAAGGCTCAAGATCGTTTACATATCGTAGACGGTTTGATGAAAGCTTTATCGATTCTTGATGAAGTGATTGCATTGATCCGTAATAGTAAAGATAAGAAACATGCTAAAGAACGTTTAGTAGAGACATACGATTTCACAATGATTCAGGCAGAAGCGATTGTAAGTTTACAATTATATCGTTTAACGAATACGGATATTACCATTCTCCAAAACGAAAAACTTGATTTAAATGAGCAAATCGCAACGTTCTTAAGTATCTTAAAATCTGAAAAGACCCTTCTTCAAGTAATGAAGAGTGAACTTCGTGATTTGAAGAAGAAATACGGAACTCCTCGTTTAACGCAAATTCAAGCGGAAATTGAAGAGATTAAGATTGAAACTGAAGTATTAGTCACTGAAGAAGAAGTCTATGTTGTTGCTACAAAACAAGGATACTACAAACGTGTTAGCCCACGTTCATTTGCTTCAAGCGCTCCAGAAGAAAACGGAATGCGTGAAGGGGATGAAGTGATTCTTTGTCAAAAAGCTTCCACATTAGACAACTTAATTCTATTTACTTCTAAAGGGAATTACTTACACTTACCAGTGCATGAAATTCCAGAAGCGAAATGGAAAGATGTTGGAAACCACTTAAGCCAGTCTATTTCTTTAGGTAGCAATGAAGTTATTCTAACTGGATTCATTAAAGCGAAAGATAGTGATGACTCTTATAAAGATTGGACGGTTGTCTTCTTTACAAAAGAGGGCTTAGTGAAACAAACACTATTCAATGAGTTTACAACGTACCGAGGATACAAGACTCGTACAAGTAATGCGATGAAACTCAAGACAACGACTGATGAAGTGGTTAAAGTAGTCGTAACGAATCCAGAAGGACTAGAAGTATTTATCGTAACGCACTGCGGATTTGGCTTACGCTATGAATTAAGCGAAATTCCAGTCGTTGGTACAGTAGCCAGCGGTGTGAAAGCAATCAACCTTCGTAAAGAAGATTTTGTTGCTGGAGCGATGGTTTACTCATTAGAACATAAAGTTGTTTCTGCCTTCCTTACAACACAACGCGGAGCTGTAAAACGATTCAATGTATTAGAAATCTCAATGCTTACACGTGCAAAACGTGGGTTGATGGTTCTTCGTGAATTGAAAACAAAACCACATCGCGTCGTATTTTTAGATGGAGAAATCACTTCAACTAGCGAATACACGATTGTTGCTGGAAACGGCGAAACTAAAGTTGTTAGACCAATGGACTTAACACTTGTGGATCGTACAAGTAATGGTTCAGCTCTCTTAGGAGATAATGATCAAGAAGTAAAAGCGGTTTTAACAAACTTTGACTACAGTTCATTAACGTAACAATAAAAAACATAGAAAAAGGACTTCCGAAATCATTTGGAAGTCCTTTTTGATTAGAATTTAATTTCAGTTGAATATTGAGAAGCTGCATTCCAAAGGAGATACTCTGTGACACCTGCTTCTTTCAAGGCTTGAATTTCTTCACTGATGACATCAGCAGTATAAAGCTGATAATTTCCTTCGCCAAGGAAGTCGGCCGTGAAGGCTTGAATCCAAGGTCTTGAGATTGGAGAAGGGTTTAATGTCTTCACATATCCTTTTTCAATTACCATATAACGTTTCACGATTTCGTAAGGATCTTTATCAGGATCTTTTACATCAAGCGCATAATTAACCCAGTGACTTGGGAAAATCATCGGAGAGATTACATCCACTTTATCCGCGATGTTAACAAATTTTTGTCCAATACCACCGATTTTTGATTCAGTAATCGCGTGCGCTAAAATATCCGCTGATAGATGAACACCATATGGTTGTAGTTTTTCACGAATGAAGGCTACGAAATCTGTGATAGCAGCAATACGAGCTTCATCATCGTTTTTAATGTGAGCATAGTCACCTTTATCAAATACTAAGTCATCAGATACTGTCTCGAATCCGAGAGGGAAACGAACATAGTCTAATTGGATATCTTTAAATCCGGCTTTAGCAGCACCAATTGCGATTTCAGCAATATATTCCCAGTTTTCTTTTAGGAATGGATTTAAGAATGTTTCACCGTCATCCGTATACCATAGTTGGCCTAATGCATTTCTGAATGAACGCTCAGGGTTTTCCTTTGGAACGTAACGGTCCCCAAAACATACAATACGCGCAATTGGATAGATTTGTTCTTGCTCAAGTCGTTTAAGAAGAGCAGTCGTATCTGTCACTTCATTGACGGTATGTTTTTTAACTAATGGATTATCTGTATCCAGGGGCATGGTAATTTGTCCATAACCATCACGTACATCGATAACTAGTGAGTTAATTGGAGTAGATTTCACGAATTGAATCATGTTTTCTAAGTCTTGTCCTTTTGCACGGAAAGCTTGTAAATACACGCCTTTAACACCGTCTTCAGGGTATGGAATCGAAATACCTGAATCGTAAATATGTTCTTGCGGAATATTTGAAGGCATCCGTAGTAAACTATTTGTTCTTAAATTCAATTTACTATCAGCAGCATCTTGTGCATTTGCGATTGGATAGAAAGCGAGTAGAGAACTAACGGAAGCCACTGCGAGAACACTCGTTAATATAGTCTTTTTCTTCATAATGGTTACTCACCCTTTCCGTTATTCGCCAAACGAGCTTTTAGAATTCGAATTGGACGATCTAACTCACTAATAGGAGAATTAATCTCTTCGATAATTTGTTGACGCTCATTAGCAGAGTTATTCACTTCAATAATTAGCGCTCTTAATTCATCGGTTGTTTGTTTGCCTCCAGAAATGCTGACGAAGAACTCAGCTTCTTTTTCTAATTGTTTTTGAGACATTTCAGAGTAGTTCTTTAAATGATTAACAATCGATTGAAGATTTGATACTACAATTTGAATTTCTGCTGAAGGGAGATTCTTATCCTTCAAGTTACTTAGT
Organism: Streptococcus sp.; assembly: GCA_015264885.1. GTDB lineage: Bacteria > Bacillota > Bacilli > Lactobacillales > Aerococcaceae > Granulicatella. Next base: position 39,520 of record JABZYY010000001.1, read on the forward strand.
CTAGTTGCATCATCTGATAAAACTTTGAGCGATTTTTGCATAGACTTCAACAATTGCTGACGTTCTTGAATATTGGTGAATACTTTACCCGTTTTCTTAGCGTAGTTAGCCATCGTGTAATCTTCATGGATATCCGATTCCCAATCAGATTGTAACGAATTTTCTAACGCTTGAATGTCATTTAATTGTTGAACGACAACAGGTAAGGTATCTTGTACTTCTTGAACAGTAGATTCGGCACTTTTCTTTGTATTACCACAAGCTCCTAAAAATAAGAAACCAGCGCTAATCAAGAATACCTTGGCTGCGATTTTTTTCATATTACACTCCTTTTACAGTAATGCGTTTTCTTGTTGATATTATACGTGTATTTTGATGATTTTTCAATCTTTTGGTTGATTTTTAGGACTTTCTCCCCATTTTTAGTTAAATTTTACCCGTTTTTACCCCTTGAGTGGAAAAAAGTATTCCATTTTAACATCATTTTCAGTTCATTGACTAACCTTTGACTTCTTTGTACAATACTATTATTGAAAAGAAATGGAGAAGTGACATGTTTTTATATTTAATTTTAAGCGCAATACTCATTATTGCCGATCAATTAGTGAAATTATGGATTGTAAATAGTTTTAGTTTACATGATGGAATGGAATTCATTAAAGGATTAGTAAGTATTTTATATGTGCGTAATACAGGAGCGGCATGGGGGATGTTTGAAGGGAAGATGTTTTTCTTCTACGCAATCACCGCTGTAGCTGTGGGGACACTTTTATACTTAATGTTTAAAGAAAAAGGGAAATCTAAATTATTGTTAACAGCATATGCTTTTATTCTCGCAGGTGCTGTAGGAAACTTTATAGATCGCATTCGTTTGGGATATGTAGTGGATATGTTTAAATTTGAATTTATCGACTTCCCAATTTTTAACGTTGCTGATATTTGTTTAACTTTCGGGGTAATTATCTTATTCTATTATGTAATTTTTAAAGAACAATCAAAATAGGAGAGCGTTATGACATCAGTATTAAAAGAATTAACACTTGATTTAGAAAAAACTGAACGATTAGATAAAGTCTTAACTGCCACGCTTGGTATTAGTAGAAGTACAATTCAAAGCTGGTTAAAAGCTGGACTTGTATCTGTTAATGGTGAAGTGGTGAAATCCAATTATAAAGCTCAAAATGGAGACGTAGTGACAATACTTCAAAAAGAGGAAGAAGCTATTACCATTCAGCCTGAAGATATTCCGCTAGATATCGTGTTTGAAGATGATTCATTAATTGTAGTGAATAAACCAAGTGGAATGGTTGTTCATCCGTCAAAAGGACACTATAGCGGAACTCTCGTAAACGCGTTGTTATATCATTCAAATAGTTTATCAGATAGCACAAGTGAAGAAATTTACCGTCCAGGTCTTGTTCACCGCATTGATAAGGATACAAGTGGGTTATTAGTGATTGCAAAGAATAATGACGTTCATCAAAAGTTAGCGCAGCAGATTAGTGAGAATAAAATGAACCGTGAGTACATCGCCATTGTTGATGGTCATTTTGCCCACGAAACAGGTGTGATTGATGCTCCATTATCTCGTCATCAAACGAATCGTTTAAAACGAGTAGTAGAAAAGGGCGGAAAGAATGCTGTTACGCATTTTGAAGTGCTAGATGCATTTTCTGATTATTCGCTAGTGTCTTGTCGTTTAGAAACAGGTCGTACTCATCAAATCAGAGCGCATATGGAGTTTATTAAACATCCGATTGTAAATGATCCTTTGTATCATCCGAAAGGAAAACACGCAACTGAATTTGGGCAATTTTTACATGCGAGAACACTTAGCTTTACACATCCAGTGACTGGAGAAGCGTTAAACTTCCACGTGGAACCGCCAAAAGAGTTTGAGGATTTTATCCAATTGCATAAAGGACGTTTTTCAGAGTAGAGGAGACGAGAATGAAAGAAGTTAGAATTATGGACGAAGGCGCCATCAGCAGAGCTTTAACTAGAATCTCATATGAAATTATCGAGCAACAAAAAGATGTTTCGAACTTAGTTATCATTGGAATTAAAACTAGAGGAATTACTTTAGCAAAACGTGTTGCTGAAAAGATTTCGGCTCTTGAAAAGAAAAAAATTCCAGTTGGTGAAGTGGATATCACATTATATCGTGACGACAGACATGATAGTGAAGAGACTGACGCCCCGGTTTTAAATGGAACTCATATTCCATTCGACATTAAAGGGAAGCAAGTCATTCTTGTAGATGATGTATTATTTACGGGAAGGACTGTAAGAGCTGCTTTAGATGCGATTATGGATGTTGATAGACCAAAAAGAATTAGTTTAGCGATTCTAATTGATAGAGGACACCGAGAGTTACCAATCCGTCCTGATTTTATTGGTAAAAACGTACCAACTTCTTTAGATGAAGTCATCCATGTTCGGTTAATGGAAGATGATGCTTCTGAAGAAGTCATCATTGAAAAATAGTAATACTATACCTTCTCATTCAATGAGAGGGTATTTTTATTTTAGGAAATAAAATGATCAAAACACATATTTTAGTCGTTTTAAAGACGTAAAAATACGAATTCTTCCTATATACATAACTATATTGCCAATTTCCAAACGTTCGTAAAGTAAACGCAAACAATCATAAAACTGATTATTCGATTACTTGTTTGTAAACGGTTGTAACCTAAAATTCTGTATACTATACTAATAGCATGAATTGGTACCGTAACTTATTAAATGATCATTTTCGTAAGACGTTATGATTTTATGATTGTTTAAGGCAAGACAGAAAAGGAGAATGATATAATGGCAATTCCTAATTTACAAGTTGCTTTGGACCACAATCGTATCGAAGATGCATTAAAAGATGCTCTTGCGGTTGGTAACGAAGTTGACATTATTGAAGCAGGAACAATTTTACTTTTAAACGAAGGAGACAAAGCGATTAAATGTTTACGCAGCGCTTTCCCTGATAAAGTAATCATTGCTGATACAAAATGTGCTGACGCTGGTACAACTGTTGCTAAAAACGTTGCACTTGCAGGAGCTGACTGGATGACAGTTATTTGCTGCGCAACTATCCCAACAATGGAAGCAGCTAACAAAGAAGTGAAATCTCTTCAAGTTGAATTATATGGAGATTGGACATTCGAACAAGCACAACAATGGAGAGATGCTGGTATTGACCAAGCAATCTTCCACCAAAGCCGCGACGCTCTATTTGCAGGAGCTACTTGGACTGAATCTGATTTAAACAAAATCCGTCGTTTAATCGACATGGGATTCAAAGTTTCAGCAACAGGCGGATTAACAAAAGACACATTAAAAGTGTTTGAAGGAATTCCAATTTACACATTCATCGCAGGACGTGGAATCTACGCTACTGAAAATCCAGCGCAATCTGCTCGTGAATTCAAAGAAGAAATCAAACGTATCTGGGGTTAATCCCAAGGAGGAAAAACAATGGCAAATATCAAAGATGTAACTAAAGAATCTTGGATCTTATCAACTTTCCCAGAATGGGGAACTTGGTTAAACGAAGAAATTGAACGCGAAGAAGTTAAACCTGGAACATTCGCTATGTGGTGGTTAGGATGTACTGGTATCTGGTTAAAATCAGAAAAAGGTACTAACATCCTATGTGACTTATGGTGCGGAACTGGTAAACGTAGCCACGGCAACGGAAAAATGAAAACTGGTCACCAAATGCAACGTATGAGTGGTTGCCAAAACTTACAACCAAACTTACGTACACAACCATTTGTTATCGATCCATTTGAAGTGAAAAATGTAGATGCTTTAGTAGTAACTCATATTCACTCAGACCACTTAGATATCAATACAGCAGCAGCAGTTGCTAACAACTGTCCAGAAGCTAAATTCGTTGGACCACAAGAAGTAGTAAACACTTGGTTAGGTTGGGGAGTTCCAGCTGAACGTACAATCGTTGTACACCCAGGAGACTCAGTTAAAATCAAAGATATCGAAATCGTTGCTTTAGAAGCATTTGACCGTACAGCTTTAGTAACTGCTAAAGATGGCGAAGTATTAAAAGGTAAAATGCCTCAAGATATGGACGAAATCGCAGTTAACTACTTATTCAAAACAAGTGGTGGTAACTTATACCATGCTGGTGACTCTCACTACTCAAACATGTTTGCTAAACATGGTAACGAACATGAAATCGATGTGTGCTTAGGTGCTTACGGTGAAAACCCTCGTGGTATCACTGACAAAGTGACTTCAGTGGATATGTTACGTATGGCTGAATCATTAAACGCTAAAGTTGTTATCCCAGTTCACTATGACATTTGGGCTAACTTCCAAGCTGATCCAAAAGAAATTACAGAAATCTGGAAATTCAAGAAAGATCGCCTAGAATACAAATTCAAACCATTCATTTGGCAAGTTGGTGGTAAATATACTTACCCAACTGACAAAGATAAATTAGAATTCAACTTCTACCGTGGATTTGACGATGTATTCTCAATCGACAATGATGTGCCATTCCCATCATTCTTATAATATTGTCATTAAATAAATTTGGAGAGCCTAGAGCTAACCCACTCTAGGCTTTACCAAAGTGTAAT
>JABZYY010000001.1:44130-44359 GCA_015264885.1 Streptococcus sp.
AAGGGTCTCTATCATGGGAAGAAGCCATTAAAAAAGCTTGTCAACCTTTATTAGAACAAAAGATCATTGAACCTGAATATCCAGGTTACATTATTAGTAATGTTCATGAATTTGGACCTTACATTGTAATTGCTCCAGAAATCTGTATCCCTCACGCTCAAGAAGGAAAAGGGGTAAATGATACTGCTGTAGCATTTATGAACATTGAAGAAGCTGTGGACTTTGGACC
>JABZYY010000020.1 GCA_015264885.1 Streptococcus sp.
GGATTATATTGTGGTAGAACCTGAAGGTACAACGGTGAAGGTGGACCAAATTCGTACGTTGAAATCGCAGTTGACAAAAACAGCGATGGAGTCGAGTGCGATTGTTTGTGTAATTCACGCAGTCGATACGTTGACACAAGGCGCTGCGAATAGCTTATTGAAGTTTTTAGAAGAACCAACGGGAAATATCCATTTCATTCTTCTAACAGAGCAACTCAGCAAGGTTCTGATTACGATTCAATCACGTTGTCAGATTATTCGTTTCCAATCGAATGCAGGAGAAAATATTGTTGCAACGCTGAAAGAACGCGGCGTACTGAATGCGACAGCGCAGCTACTTTCTCAATTGACGAGTAATATTGACCAGGCAGTAGAGATGCTCGAGAGTGAAAGTTTTGGACAGATTCGTCAAGAAAGCTGGAATTGGTTTGTCCGCGTATTTACGAATCGTGCGATGGCCTTTGTGACGATTCAGTCCCAAGTGATGCCACTCTTAGCGACAAAAGCTGATAGTGAGCTGTTTTTAACGCTATTACAAATTTATATCCGTGATGCTTTGCTGGTTGCACGAGGAGTCGAAGGAGCCATTATTCAAAGCGATAAACTTGCAACGATGAAGAGTTTTGCAAATCATCTCACCGTGAGTGAATGGATTAAAGAACATGAAAAAATGACCAACGCCATTGCCAAAGTAGGAGCCAACGTTGGAGTGCAAGCAGTATTAGAACAATGGGTGTTACAAATCCCAAAATAAGATAGGAGGTGCGTGAATGCCAAACAGACAATTGTATGATCGAATCGAACGTTTAAAAAAACAAACGTTGTTGCAACTACATGAGCTCGAACAGATTTCGGAAGAGTTGCAAAAAGTCATCGAAGAGAATCATAATTTAACGATGGAAAATCGTCACTTGAAAGATCGTTTAGACGAGTTAGAGCCAAACACGCACACGAAGAAAGTGGCTAAAAAGAAAAAAAGAAGCCAATCCATCATCAACTTAGAAAATATTTACGACCAAGGATTCCATATTTGCAACTTGTACTATGGAAAACGTAGAGAAAACGATGAAAGTTGTATGTTTTGTACGGAAATCTTGTATAGCGAAGATTAATGCGTGAAAAGAGCAAGATTGTCATATAAAAAGCCAATAAAGTACTAAAAAGAGCCTGTCCATGGACGGGCTCTTTTGTTATAATAAAAGATGAAATCGTTTTAACTTTTTTGGGGGCAAAAGTATTATGAATCAAAAACAATCAAAACCAAATGTCATCCTCATCGTAGTGGACCAAATGCGTGCCGATGCATTGTCCATTAACCGAAGTGATGACTTAGTAGTAACACCAACGATGGATATGATGGCCAGCATGGGATATAACTTTGAGAATGCCTACTCACCAGTGCCAAGTTGTGTGCCTGCTAGAGCAGCTCTTTTAACAGGGATGGACCAAGAAGCGTCAGGAAGAGTCGGATACGAAGATGAAGTGCCTTGGAACTACACGAATACACTTCCTCAAACATTCAAAGACTTAGGGTATCAAACAGAATGTATCGGGAAGATGCATGTGTATCCAAGCCGTAAGCGCATGGGATTTGACCATGTTCTCTTGCACGATGGTTACTTACATGTCGATCGTAAATACAATAAAGCGTACGGCGAAACCTTTGAACATTCGAGCGACTACTTGGCATGGATTAAGCAAGAACTCGGTAGCGATGCAGATATAATCGATGATGGAGCAAACTGTAATTCATGGGATGTCCGCCCGTTTGAACTTCCTGAAAAATACCATCCAACGAACTGGATTGTGAGCGAGAGTATTCGTTTCTTGAAGAGACGTGACCCAAGCGTTCCGTTCTTCTTGAAGATGTCGTTTGAAAAACCACATGCACCACTCAATCCACCGAAGTATTTCTATGATTTATACATGGATAAATTAGGGGACGTATCGGACTTGCATATTGGGAATTGGGAAGAACTCGAAGAGAAGATTCCAAGTCTTTATGCTAAGCGCGGTAAAATTCCAGCGGACGCACAAAAGAGAATGTTGGCTGCGTACTACGGCTTAATTACGCATATCGATAATCAATTAAGTCGCTTCTTAACAGCCGTTGAGGAATTTGATTTACTCGAAAATACGATTTTCTGGTTCGTGAGTGACCACGGGGATCAACTCGGAGAACACTATTTATTCCGCAAGGGTTATCCTTACCAAGGAAGTATTAAGATTCCAGCGTTTATCTTCGATCCGGGTAACTTAATCGCGGGGACGAAGAAGAGTGTCACACAATTAGTGAAGATTCAGGACGTTTTCCCTTCACTTGTAGAATTAGCGACAGGTGAAAAAGTCGAAACAGACGGTAAGAGCGTTCGTCAATTATTATTTGGCGAATTTGCAGGTTGGCGTAATGAATTCCACGGCGAACATAGCCTAGGTGAGGATTCGAGCCAATATATTTTAACAGATGAATGGAAATTTATTTGGTTCCCTGTCAAAGACGAGTATCAACTCTTCCATATGACAGAGGATCCAGAGGAAAAATGCAATTTAATTGCGGAAACGAAGTATACTTCTCTTGTGAACGAGTTTAAAGCGAAACTTGCTCGCATTTTACAAGACAGAGAAGAGGGCTTTGTGAGAGACGGGCAACTTTGCCAAGTACCATTAGAACGCATCGTTGCCACTCTAAAGAGAGGTCGATAGTATGAATTTTGTGCCTTTAAAATCTGGCATCTTTCAAATGGGAGATTCTCTTGGCCAAGGCTTTATCGAAGACCATGAGGCACCACCAGTCATGAAAAAGGTGCTTGCGTTTGAAATCGCGGATACGACCGTGACGAATCGTGAGTTTAAAGCCTTTATAGATGCGACAGGTTATACCACAACGGCAGAAACGATAGGAGATTCTTATGTGTTTCACCTATTCGTTGAGCCAGAAAAAAGAGCAGAGTATGGACATGTATCAGGCTCACCTTGGTGGCTTCTAGTGCCAGGTGCTTGTTGGAATCATCCAACAGGGCCCGAGTCTTCGATTGATGATGTGATGGACCATCCAGTGGTGCACGTATCTTTGCAGGATGCACTAGCTTATTGTGATTGGGCAAAGGTGAAATTGCCGACAGAAACGCAATGGGAATACGCAGCACGTGGTGGGACAACCACGCAATTTCCATGGGGAGATGACCTCGAAGAAGACGGAGAGTTTCATGCCAATACTTGGCAAGGGGATTTCCCAAATACGAATACGAAAGCGGACGGTTTTTTAGGAACGGCACCCGTGAAGAGCTTTGAACCAAACGGATTCGGACTCTATCAAATGATTGGAAATGTCTGGGAATGGTGCTGTAATCATCGCGGAATTGCATTTGAAGAAATTGAAGAAGACGCCTCTCGCCCCATTAATTTTGAATATGAATATGCGATTCGTGGAGGTTCCTTCTTATGCCATTGCTCATACTGCAACAGGTATCGTGTAGCCGCCCGTAATGGAGCATTGTGGGACTCAACATCTAGCCATCTAGGGTTTAGATGTGTCCGTAATGTTGGAGGTCGCTAATGCATATTATTATTTATAGTATTATCGTGTTATGTGCAACGATGATTGGAGCCATCACTGGTTTAGGTGGCGGTATTATTATCAAGCCAGCCTTTGATTTTGTGGGCATCGATACCACGAGCATGATTAGTGTGTACTCGACTGTGGCCGTGTTTACGATGTGTCTTGTTTCGATTTATAAACGAAGTAAGCAAGGCTTTCATGTCCAAAAACAAATCGCTTTAGGTCTGGCGTTCGGGTCGATTATCGGTGGTAAAATTGGAGATGTGATTTTCCTTCAGGCCGTAGATAGTTGGGGCAGTCAGGCAGTCAGTGCGACACAATCCGTTATTTTATTTCTATTAATTGGTGGGATTATTTTATTCACAATCAATAAGGAAAGGATTCGCACGCTAGAAGTAACGAATCTTGTGGCGATTGTGACGATTGGGCTAACAGTCGGTATCATTTCAGTCTATCTAGGGATTGGCGGAGGACCACTGAATATTGCACTTTTGGTTTATTTCTTCTCGATGAAAGCCAAAGACGCAGCTGCGTATTCAATATTGATGATTTTCTTTGCCCAAATTATTAAGATGGGGACCGTCGTTCGTGATTTTGAAAAATACAACAATATCAGTCTCGTGATTTTAGCGATTGCGATTTTTGCGGTGCTCGGTGGTTGGATTGGAACGAAAATCCAATCGAAACTCACGCACGAAGCCGTTGAAAAACTCTATCTAGGATTGATGGGGATTTTAGTATTGATGACCGCCTTCAATGTATTTAAATTTATCGGAGTATAAACAAACTCCCAAGCAGTATAGCTTGGGAGTCATTTTTTTGTTTTATAGTAGAGGAAATCCTCATAAAAATGATGTTTTGTTGATTTGGAATAATCAACGTTATTCTTACGGATACTTTTTTATGCATGGATTTCCTTGTAGACTTCTTGTTTCTTGAGGCCAAGATGTTTTGCGACAGCTTTAATTGCATCTTTTTGCGTAAGGTTTTGATGTTCCATAAACCAGTCGACTTGTTCTGCAATCGAAAGCGAAGCATCTGGTGTATTTTCTTCTAATGCGCCAGAAAGAGCAGTTGTCACTTCGTCTGGATTTTTATGTCCAATCAAGATGCAACATTCGCCTTTTAATTCTTCTTCACTTACAAGAGCTACGAGTTCTGCGGCTGTTCCGCGAATAAACTCTTCGTAAGTTTTCGTCAATTCACGGCATAACACAACGGATTGTTGTTCGCCGTAGACAGTTTGAATCGCTGAAAAAGTATCTTTCAATCGGAAAGGTGATTCGTATAAAATCACAGTCTCGCTATGCGTGCGCAATTGCTCGAGTGCAGCGATTTTTTCTTTCTTTTTACGTGGTAAGAACCCATAGAAATAGAACGGTTGAGGAACGAGTCCGCTTGCGATAAGAGCCGTAATTCCCGCATTCGCTCCTGGAAGAGGAATCACTGGGATACCGACTTCGACGCAAGCTTGTACAAGTTCAAATCCTGGGTCGCTAATCGAAGGCGTGCCGGCGTCACTCACTTGCGCGATGCTTTTTCCTTCTTGCAGCCACTCGATGACTTGAGGGATTCTCTCCTGAGTATTATGTTCATGGAAACTCTTTTGGGGAGTCTCGATTTCAAAATGGTTGAGTAACTTTTGCGTATGGCGCGTATCTTCGGCAAGAATTAAATCTACGTCACGAAGCGTATTGACCGCACGGAAAGTCATATCTTCTAAGTTGCCAATCGGAGTAGGGACAAGGAATAGTTTTCCTGTGCCTTCAGTTCGATAACTTTGTTGTCTCATGAGGGTGTTCTCCTTCTAAATAAATAATGACAGGACGCGTGACGGTTGCGCCAATCGTCTGTAGAAATGTTTCCTTTTTTGGGCGAGAGAATTTCTTAAACGCTGCTTCCGCCTTCATGGCTTCTTGCTTGGTGGCAAATTCCTTCGCGTAGAGCAGAGTGACAGGAGTTCTCACCCTTGTATATTTAGCACCTTTCCCGGCATTATGCGTGGCGATTCGTTTTTCCAAATCGACGGTATAACCGGTGTAAAAGGTCTGATCCTTACAGAGAAGGACGTACATAAAGAACTGGCTCATACCGTGTCCCCCCAGAGGATGCTTCTAATCTTCTGCGTATATTCTTGATGCTCATCGAAAACTGTAATCGGTGGTAACACCTTAAGGCCTCCAGGAAGGCCGTCCTTCATTAATTCAATCAGGACGATGTTGCTTTCTTTGCCTTCTTTTGGATAGACGAATTGCACGCGTTTTGCTTCGAGTCGGTGGTGTCTTGCCTCGGTTAATATATCCGTGAGGCGGTCGGGTCTATGTACAAGATAGGCTTTCCCTTTCATCTTCAAAAGGCCAGAAATTGTCCGAAGCAAGTCTTCCAGTGGCAAATGCACTTCATGGCGGGCAATCGTGTAAGCTTCCTTCAAATTGGTTTGATTGGTTTCATTGACTTTGAAATAAGGCGGATTGCAAGTTATAAAGTCGACCGAATCTTTCGGGATAATGCCTTTTAACTGACGGATATCCTGATTGATAAATGTGATGCGGTCTTCTAAGCCGTTGAGTTGATTCGTACGCATCGCCATATCCCATAGCTGTTCTTGGATTTCAACAGCGGTAATGTGATTTTTCGTCTTATGGCTGAGTAAAAATGCCACTGCACCGTTACCAGAGCAAAGGTCCACGATTGTAGCTTTTCGACTTTTTGCGATATTGGCAAAGTCGGCTAAAAGGACAGCATCCAGCGAAAAGGAGAAGACCTCACGACTTTGAATGATATCGATATTTTCTTTTTCGAGTCGATCGAGTCGCTCATGCGATTTCAATGGGACTTCCTTTTTTGTCATTACTTTCCAACTCCTACTATTACTGTATCCAAAGTGTAACAACAAATGGAAAGCCACGCAAGATATAGAGTAAAAAAGAGATGAGTTCCATATACAACTTTAGGTTTAGAGAAGGTTGGACGAAAAATCCACCTTAGGTCCTATGATTTCATCAGTGAAGTTTTGTACACTAAGAATGTAATCAAGAACGAACCGATTTAAGGGGGAAACGAAAATGAATCAAAAAGATAGAATTTTAGAATTAGTAGACAAAGGAATTATTTCAGCAGAGGAAGCAGTGGTCTTACTCGAAAAAATGGGTGAGAAGGCAAGCAACAAAGAACAACCAACTTCAAGCCAAGTCGATTCTGTATTAGAAGGCGTAGCGAGTGTATTTACAAAATTCTCAGCTCAAAGCGACCAAACAAATGAATCGATTCAAGCGGTCTTAAAACGTACAAAAGAAATCGATCGTCGTATCGATGAAATCAAAACGGCTGAGCAACTTGAACCGTTGACAGTGGATGAAGAGATGGAACTGGTTCGCTTGCAAGAAGAAGCGGAGCAATTAAATAACCAATATAAGAGTTTGTTACAAGAAAAGAAACAAGCCGATGCAAAAGTAAAAGCTGAAAAGAAACAAGAATGGGAAGAAAGCTTTAAGAAAGCGAAGAAGAAAGTGCAAGACACTGACTGGGAAGATAAAACTCGTAGAACAGCGGGAAATATCTCTTCATGGGCTGCAAAATTCGCAGACTCAATTGTGACAGCGGTGGGATCAGTTATTCAAAATACAGAAGTGAACATGCCTTACTTAGAAGCCAAAAACGGCAAAAAAGTACCGTATCATTTCCATCAAGTGATTGATGATGCGAGTATTCTCGATTTCAAAGTGGCCAACGGAATTGTTCGTGTGAAGACTGTTCCTGGTAACACAATGACGATTGAAGGAAATTGCCGCGTGGCTGCGCAAGACGAAGAGTTCTTCGATGCGGAAGGATTTGTTCGTGACCGTGTGAAGGTTGGCGTGGACGACGATAAGATTGTCATCAAGAGTGTCAGCAAGCGCGTATACTGCGACTGGACCATTTCCCTTCCGCAAAAAGTGTATGATTATGTAGCCATCAAAGGATTGAATACAACACTTCATTTGAAGGAATTAGAAGGAAAAGATTATTACTTCGAAGTGGATAATGGAGATATTCGCTTGAAGGATGTCAAAGGGGTTCTTCTTGAAGCAGAAACTGTAAACGGCAACCTTAAATACGAACACCTCGAATTCAAAGATATCGTGTCTGAAACGGTAAACGGAAATATCCATCTCGATGGTAAGTTCCTTGGTACAAAACTAGAAGCCGTGACAGGGAATATTAAAGTATCAGTGGCACATCCTGAAACGAAAAAAGTCGATGTGGAAACAGTAAACGGCAATATTAAAATCGAAGTTGCTGAAGAAGTCGGACTGGAAGCCGAAATTGAAACGTCACTTGGTTCGATTCACTTTGATGAAACAGTCTTTGAAGTGATTCGACAAACGAAGGATTTAGCAGAAAGAAGTGCATTGATTCGTAAAACTCGAAACTCAATGACAAGAGTAGTCGCAGAAACTACAACTGGAAATATACAAGTAAATCAGCTACAATCAGATTCAAGTAGCAAGAAAGAAGGATAAACAAAATGAAAAAATTAAGACGCTCAAGAAAGAACAGAGTTGTTTGTGGGGTTATGGGCGGTATTGCAGAATACTTCGATGTAGATCCAACAATTGTACGTGTGCTGTTTATTATTTGTAGTTTCTCAGGTTTCCCTATCATCCTTTACATCTTACTTGCTATCATTATTCCAGAAGAAAGCACTGGGTATTATCGTGACAATAGACGCAGAAATACTTACCATTACACTTCTGGAAGCTCTCGCCCGCGTAAAACGGCGCGCCGCGTAGAGGAAGATGATGACGACGATTGGAGTGATTTTTAGTGTCAATTACTAAAAAGATTGCCATTAACACATTAGGGTTCTTGGTGATTGCGTGGTTTGTACCACAATTTTACGTTACGAACTGGGTAGCAGCGCTTGTTGCAAGTATCGTTCTCGCGGTACTAAACCTATTTGTTAAACCGATTTTATTCCTTTTAACATTACCAGTCACAATTGTAACGTTTGGATGCTTTAGCTTTGTGTTAAATGCGATGATGTTAAGCTTAACATCATTGTTTGTAGGACCTGGATTTACTTTTGCGAGTCCATTCATTACCTTAGTGGTGAGCGTTCTGTTAACGATTTTCCAACGCTTTGTTGAAAATCTAGTTGACTAATAGACCAAACAAAAAAGCGACCAATTGGTCGCTTTTTTTTGTTTGGATTCAATTAGTATTTCACAACCATTAATTGGCCGTTATTGTATTCTGCAAGGAATACATCTGAAACATCTTGAATATCTTGGGCAGCTAGTTGTTCAGTAACCCAATCTTCTGTTTTGTCGATGACTTCTAAAATGTTTTGTTGAATGACACCATCTGTAATGATTGGATATTTTGGATTTTCTTCTCCAGATTTTGTCAGGATGAGTTGACCATTTTGCTCTAAAATTGCACTTTTTACATCGCGAATAGAGAAGACTCCTTGTGAACGTAATTTAAAAGCAACTTCTTGAGCCGTTAGACCAGCTAAACGCACATTTTCAACATCCATTTTCCCATGTTTAATTAATTGTAAAGGTTCACCGTCAAGCATCTTCTTCACTGTACGATTATTTGTTTTTACCCAGCGAAGGGTTAGTACTAACGCAAACCAAATTAATAAGATGATGCAGTATTGTAAGATGGTAATGGATGGATTATAAATCACACCCCCGAGAATTCCCCCGAGTACATAGTTTTGTATTTGGTCACTTGCAGATGTAGGGGCGAGGTTTCCTTTCCCAGTGTAGTTGATTACAACAATTAATGATAATAGTCCAAGTGCAAGTTTGATTGCGACATCGATATATGAAAGGTTCAACTTATTCAGCCTCCTTAATCGTAACTTTTGGATTTTGCAATTCCATTTTTTCGAGTAGGTAATGTTCCGGGCTATCTCCTGTTAATACTCGATAGAATTGATCGCCAACTTTGACGATGGCTCCATCCTTTGCGGCTTCAGTATTAATATAGACATCTTCTTTATTAACATGTAAATCTTGAGCGATCGTTTCAACGAAGCGAAGGGCTCCAGAATATTGATTTTCTGAATTTTTAGAAGACTGTAAGTCAGCAATCTTAGAACCAGCAAGAATTAAGATACCGATGACGGCGATTAATGCTAATTCGCGAAATTTTGTGTCTTGTTTATTTTTAAAATAACGATATAAGGCAATTGCTAAAATAACAATGACAAAAAGTGTCAGTCCTAATTGAATATAATCAATTTGTTGAACTTTACTTTTTAAAAATTCATATGAATAAAATACCATGTTTTTCCTCCTATTCAGAAACTTAGACTATTATATAAAATCCTATAAAATATTCAAGTAGGTTGCTCAATTTTTTTAAAAAAATATTTTTTAGATTATTTGGCAGAATGAACAGAAGTTTAATAAATTCTAAAAGCATACAAGAAAGCGCTCAAATATGGTATAGTAGAAGGGTATAAAGAAATGAGGGATAATATGAAAAGTGTTACGGTTAGAGAATTAATCAAGAATATTCATTTAAAACCAATTTATGGAGAGGAGTATCTTGACCGTCCAATCGTTACAAGTGAAATTTCAAGACCGGGATTAGAATTAGCAGGATTTTTAAATTTCTATCCAGCAGAACGTATCCAGTTATTAGGTCGTACAGAAACTTCTTTTGTGGCATCCATGGATGAAGGGATTCGATTAGAAGTGATGGAACGTCTTTGTAAACCAGAGACACCATGTTTTATTATTTCAAGAAAACTAGAACCGCCAAAAGAATTAGTGGAAGCTGCTGCAAAAGCGCAAATTCCAATCTTACAAGCAACTTCGAAGACAACACAAGTATCAAGTAGTGTCACAAACTTCTTAGAAGGAAGATTGGCGGAGCGTTCTTCGGTACACGGTGTATTACTCGATGTATTCGGAATTGGTCTGTTGATTACAGGTGAAAGTGGCGTCGGTAAATCTGAAACTGCGTTAGAGCTTGTGCAAAAAGGACACCGTCTTGTTGCGGATGACCGAGTAGAGTTGTATCAATACGATGAATTAACATTAATCGGGGAAGCACCAGAAATCTTGAACAACTTAATCGAAATCCGCGGTGTTGGTATTGTGGATGTGATGACGCTCTTTGGTGCAGGGGCAATTCTGGATCAAAAACAAGTCGATTTAGTCGTTCATCTTGAAAACTGGACACCTGATAAGAGATATGACCGTTTAGGTGGATATATGGAAAATGTTGAATTGTTGGGTGTAGAGATTCCTAAGATTCGCATCCCAGTGAAGACTGGTCGTAACGTTTCGATTATCTTAGAAGTGGCATGTATGAATTTCCGTGCGAAGAAAATGGGATTCGATGCAACAGAAAGCTTCACGAATCGTTTAACACAATTAATTGCAGAAAATAAAGAAGTTTAGAGGTTAGTTACATGAATGTTTTAGAAATGGTTTCGGCCATTAATCCGATTGCGTTTGAAATCGGTGGATTACAAGTGCGTTGGTATGGGATTATTATTGCTTTTGCAATTTACTTAGCAACAACATTGGCGGATAAAGAAGCCACTCGTAAAGGATACCGTAAAGAATTTATCATCGATTTAGTATTTTGGGCTGTGCCTCTTGGATTCGTGGGTGCGCGATTGTACTATATTCTATTTGAATGGCAGTACTACTTAGCAAATCCTGGTGAAATCATCCAAATTTGGCATGGAGGAATAGCCATCTACGGTGGTGTCATTGCCGGTGCAGCAACTGTCTACTGGTTTGCGAAAAAAGAAAAAGTATCGTTTGCATTACTCTTAGATATCTTGGCACCCGTTGTATTACTCGCTCAGGCGATTGGACGTTGGGGAAACTTCACCAACCAAGAAGCGCATGGGGAAGCTGTAACGCGTGCATTCCTAGAAGGCTTGCATTTACCAACTTTTATTATTGAGCAAATGCATATCGATGGTGTTTATTACCATCCAACTTTCTTATATGAATCACTTTGGTCTTTTGTCGGCGTATTGATTTTATTCTACTTACGAAGACGTAAAGGCGTAAAGGTGGGAGAAATCATGGCGGGATACTTATTATGGTATTCATTTGGGCGCTTCTTTATTGAAGGAATGCGTACAGATAGCCTCTGGATGTTTGGTATTATCCGAATTTCGCAATTAGTCTCAATTGTGTTATTCTTATTAGGCATCGCTATTATTGTAGTGAGAAGACGTAGAGTTCCAGCCGTGCCAGATTATGTATCGATTGATGATCCACAATCTCCAGCATTGTTTGGAAAAGCGTAAAGGAGAACAACTATGACAAAAGTAGCTATTTTAGGAGCAGGTTCATGGGGGACAGCACTGGCAATGGTGCTCGCAGAAAACCATCATGAAGCTCGCTTATGGGGAAATAACGAAGCTCAAATTCAAGAAATTAATGAGCGTCATACGAATGAACATTACCTTCCAGGAGTGTTTCTGGACCCAGCAATTCGAGGCTATTTAGATTTAGCCGAAGCCGTGAAGGGTGTGGATGCGGTCTTATTCGTACTTCCAACAAAAGTCATTCGTTTAGTAGCCAAACAATTAAATGGATTGCTTGAAAATAAACCGATGATTATTCACGCAAGTAAAGGGTTAGAACAAGAGACGTATAAAAGGATTTCAGAAATTTTAGCAGAAGAGTTGGACCGTGACAGCTACGAAGATATCGTGGTGTTATCTGGACCAAGTCATGCCGAAGAAGTGGCGCGTCGTGACATCACAACCATCACTGCAGCATGTGAAAACTTGGAATCTGCTAAAGTTGTGCAAACTCTTTTCAGTAATTCCTTCTTCCGTGTCTATACAAATACGGACTGTGTCGGAGTGGAAATGGGAGCTGCACTTAAAAACGTTATCGCGGTTGGAGCAGGGGCTCTTCATGGTTTAGGTTATGGGGACAATGCAAAAGCTGCGTTAATGACAAGAGGATTATCAGAAATTAGTCGTCTAGGAATTGCTTTTGGCGCAGACCCACTGACCTTTATTGGACTTAGTGGTGTGGGCGATTTAATCGTAACATGTACGAGTATTCATTCTCGTAACTGGAGATGTGGGGACCAAATCGGGAAAGGCATTCCGCTTCCAACGATTTTGGAAAATATGGGAATGGTTGTAGAAGGGGTAGAAACGTGTAAAGCCGTCTACGCTTTGGCACAAGAGAAGAACATCGAAATGCCAATTACAACTGCTGTTTACAATGTTTTATATAAAGGACATGATGTTCGCGAAGAGATTCAACGCCTAATGGGGCGTGAATTTAAATCAGAAGCATCAATTAAAGAACACCAATAAACCAAATCGGAGGAACAGACCTATGACAAAAGTTAGAAAAGCCGTTATTCCAGCAGCAGGGTTAGGAACTCGTTTCCTACCAGCAACAAAAGCGATGGCGAAAGAAATGCTGCCAATCGTAGACAAACCAACGATTCAATATATTGTTGAAGAAGCTCTAGCATCAGGGATTGAGGATATTTTAATCGTAACTGGTAAGAGCAAACGTCCAATCGAGGACCATTTCGACTCAAACATCGAATTAGAATCAAACCTTGAAGCCAAAGGAAAGACAGAGTTATTAGAACTCGTTCAAGAAACAACAGGAATTAACTTATACTTTGTGCGTCAATCTTATCCAAAAGGATTAGGGGACGCGGTTCTTCAAGCCAAAGCATTCGTGGGTGGCGAGCCATTCGTGATTATGCTTGGGGACGATATTATGCGTGATGAAGTACCTTTAACAAAACAATTGATTGAAGGTTACGAAAAAACACATGCGTCAAATATCGCTGTAATGGAAGTTCCTCATGAAGAAACGTATAAATACGGAATTATCGATCCTGAAAGCCAAGTGGAAGAGGGATTATATAATGTACGTCGTTTCGTAGAAAAACCAAAACCTGAAGATGCGCCAAGTAACTTAGCGATTATTGGTCGTTACTTATTAACACCTGAAATTTTTGAGATTTTAGAAAAACAAGAACCAGGTGCGGGTGGCGAAGTTCAATTAACAGATGCCATTGATACATTGAACCTTACTCAAAGAGTGTTTGCAAAACAATTCAAGGGTGAGCGTTTCGATGTGGGTGACAAGTTTGGATTCATGAAGACAAGTATTGAATTCGGTTTGGAACATCCAGAAATCAAAGATAGCCTAAAACAATACGTGATTGAATTAGGTAAAAAACTCGAAGGAACTTTGGATGAGCAATAAAGTTGCCGTTTTAAAGGGAGTATCTTACACTTAAAAATGAAGAGGAGCGTTGGACTATGTCTCAGCGCTCTTAGTTTATACAAAAGGAGAATCTCTGATGGAAGAAAGAACAATTTATGATGTAGTCATTATCGGAAGTGGCCCTGGTGGGATGACCGCAGCGCTTTATACTTCTCGTGCAAATTTAAAAACATTAATCCTCGAAAAAGGTGTTCCTGGTGGAGAGTTATTAAATACTTCAGATGTTGAAAACTATCCAGGATTCCCAACGATTTCTGGACCAGAATTAGCCGACAATATGTATAAAGGTGCGATGCAATTCGGTGCTGAATATGCATACGGTCAAGTTTCAAAAATCGAATTAGAAGGCGACCTTAAAGTGATTACTGCAGGGAAGAAAACTTATTACGCTTATGCAGTTGTGGTTGCGACTGGTTCATATCACCGTAAATTAGAAGTGCCAGGGGAAGAAGAGTACGCTGGACGTGGTGTTTCTTACTGTGCAGTTTGTGATGGAGCATTCTTCAAAGACAAGAAAATCTTCGTCATCGGTGGAGGAGACTCAGCCGTTGAAGAAGGAACGTATTTAACACAATTCGGACAAAGCGTAACCATCGTTCACCGTCGTGACCAATTACGTGCGCAAAAGGTATTGCAAGACCGTGCATTCGCCAACGAAAAAATCGACTTCTTATGGAATTCAACCGTTGAAGAATTCGTAGGAGACGGTTCTAAAATCACAGGCGTTCGCGTAAAAGATGTGAATACAGGAGAAGTAACAACGCATGAAGCGGATGGTGTCTTCATTTATGTAGGCCTATTACCAGTTTCTGATCCATTCAAAGACTTAAACATCACAGATGCAGAAGGTTGGATCGTGACAAACGAGCAAATGGAAACTTCTATTCCTGGAATCTTTGCAGTGGGCGATGTTCGTCAAAAAACATTACGTCAAATCACAACAGCTGTTGGAGATGGCGGACAAGCAGGACACATGGTTTATAACTATGTTGAAGAAATCAAAGAAAAATTAGCTAAATAATCGAAGAAACTCTAGTGTGACTCGTGTTGCATTAGAGTTTTTTTATTTTTGAAATGAAAAGAACCAAATTTATATAAAATTTTTCATTATCATTACAAATTCATGGGATAAAATACTTTTTATAAAAATTGTGATAGAATAGATAAAATAAAGAAGGTGGTGAATGAATGAATCGCAAAGTCATAAAAGGATTAGGAATTGCAGTTATCGTACTAGCATTGATGGCTTGCTCTCGCAGACCAGAGCAAACAGCCAATAACTCGGCTCCAGTCGTTCAAATTTCTAAAAATAAAGCAGAAGCAGGAGAGTCTACTACGGCTCAACCAACAACGGCCGCTCAGGAGACAACAAGTGATACAACACGTAATGCGAATAATTTAGCGCGTGAAGCCATTGCAGAAATCGAAAAACGCAAAAATATCGTTTTAGGCGAGAACTATGAGATTATCATTCAGGCACAAACGAATGACTCGGTTGACGTGCAAGTGCGCCATATTGAGAATTCAAACACCTCAACTTATGGATTCTTCCGCTATCATGCAAATGATAAAAAGTTAGAAGAAATGGATACAACATCTGGGGAATATAAACCAGTAGAGTAATCTAAGAAAGCAGGGATTATATGACAAACACAGTAAATTTAGATTGGAATAACTTAGGATTCGATTACATTAAAACAGACTTACGTTTCATCAGCTATTACAAAGATGGCGAGTGGGACGAAGGTGCTTTGATTGAAGATAATGTACTAAAAGTGGACGAAGCTGCAACAGCACTTCACTACGGACAACAATGTTTTGAAGGGTTAAAAGCATACCGTTGTAAAGATGGTAGCATCAACTTATTCCGTGTTGACCAAAACGCTGCTCGTATGGCTCGTTCTTGCCGTCGTTTACTCATGCCTGAGTTCCCAGAAGACCGTTTTGTTGAAGCCGTGAAAAAAGTGGTAAAAGCAAATGAACAATGGTTACCACCATACGGAACTGGCGGAAGCTTATATATCCGTCCATTCATGATTGGGGTAGGAAACAATGTAGCGGTTCGTCCTGCAACAGAATATATTTTCTCAATCTTCGTAATGCCAGTAGGAGCATACTTCAAAGGTGGATTAACACCAACAAACTTCATCGTTTCTGAATACGACCGTGCGGCACACGTAGGTACAGGGGCTGCTAAAGTCGGCGGGAACTATGCGGCAAGCTTACTTCCTGGTAAAGAAGCGAAAGAACGTCATTTCAGTGATTGTATTTACCTAGATCCATTGACACATACAAAAATTGAAGAAGTAGGGGCTGCGAACTTCTTTGGTATTACTAAAGATAACCAATTTATCACACCTTACTCTCCATCAATCTTACCAAGTATTACGAAATACTCATTGCTTTGGTTAGCAGAACACCGTTTAGGCATGACTGTTAAAGAAGGCGATGTGTATGTAGACCAATTAGATATCTTCGCAGAAGCAGGAGCTTGTGGTACTGCCGCAGTAATTTCTCCAGTTGGCGGAATTCAAAACGGAGACGACTTCCATGTGTTCTATTCTGAAACAGAAGTTGGTCCTGTAACACGTCGTTTATACGATGAATTAGTGGGCATCCAATATGGAGATGTAGAGGCTCCAGAAGGTTGGATTCAAAAAGTTTTATAAGAATAAATTTTTCAAAAAATCCGTGGTAATCTGAATTGACAAAGCGACATGCATTTGTTAATATATACCAGTATGAAACTCAATGAGTTAATGAAATAAATTGAATGAGAGGTGTCATCCATGCGTATCAACATTTTATTAGAATGTGCTGAAACAGGTGAACGTTTATACTTAACAAGCAAAAACAAACGTAACAATCCAGAGCGTTTAGAATTAAAAAAATATTCTCCAAAATTACGTAAACACGTTGTCTTCAAAGAAACTAAAAAATAATTTTGAGAAATTCGGAAGAGTTAGGCTGGTGCCTAACTCTTTTTATTTTGTGTTTTGTGCTTTGGTAAAAAGACCGCAGGTCTTTTAGGCACTGACCCCCGTAAATGAGAATTAAATAAAAACACCTCCAAGTTGGATTTGATACAATATTATCAAATGCTCAT
>JABZYY010000021.1 GCA_015264885.1 Streptococcus sp.
TACTTAGTTTCTCTACTTCCACTCTTCCGCTAAAAGGGGTAAGTTGCCCAATAATCGTTTTAATTGTTGTACTCTTTCCGGCACCATTGAGCCCGATTAAGCCGCAAATCTCGCCTGGATTTACATCAAAAATGATATCCGTAATGACAGGAACTTTTGTATATCCTGCAGTTACATTGTTTAATTGTAGTGACATATAGATTCTCCTATCTAACTATTCTCCTCATTATACCATAAAGCAAAAAAAGTGTGAAAGGACGCAGGATTAGGCGCCCTTTCACACTCCTATTCATTTATATTATTTTGCAATACTTCTCTTTGTTCGTTCTTCATCAATTCGTCCTAATACTTTATCTGAAAATTCAACTAAGTTTTCATCCACAAATACTGACCGACCTCTTCCCGCCCCTAAACGCGAAAAGAACTTAGTCATTGGAATCGCTAAGTATAAGTACATAACGATTTGTGGAATGAAAAATGTCAAAGTCAAAATAATCACTGATGTTAAATAAGAGCGAATATGAAATTTTCTGAATAGAATTAGCATCTCATCTTTTCTTGCATACTCAGCTTCAGTTAATGATTGTTTCAATACAAAATAGTTTTCGATATCGAACAATACAGAAATGATCGCAATCAAAATCCCGTATGCTAGCACTGAAATCACTCGATTTTCAAAACTAAATAAGAATTTTGTAAATAACGGGATAAGACAGATTCCCAAATGCGCTAATAGATCAATCGACAAAATCGAGAAAGAAATTCGTTTTGAGCGTCCAAAGAACTGCGAACGTTCAAACCAAAAATTTGCAATCACTACAAAACTTTGCGCAAATAAAAAGATTTCCTTTGCAAACTGCCACATACCCTCCATCGATGTTGGCGTATTGATTTCTAATACTAAAACGGTTATCGCAATGGCAATAATCGCATCGCTTAATGCATCTAATTTTCCCTTCATGAATACTCCTCACTTTCACTCTGCTATTTTAGGGGATGCTCCTGTAAAAAGCAACGAACTACTACTGCTTCTAGTCTTTCATTTTACAGCATTTTTTGATACCATAGAGGTACGAACTCAAGGAGGAAACACCATGACAGATTGCATTTTTGATAAAATTATTAATAAAGAAATTCCAGCACATATCGTGTATGAAGATGACGTAGTACTTGCGTTCCTTGACATTTCGCAAGTAACACCAGGGCACACACTGGTCGTTCCTAAAAAACACGTTGCCAATATCTTCGAATATGACGAAGACTTAGCAAGCGCAGTTTTTGCACGTATTCCTAAAATCGCACGTGCCGTTCAAGCATCAAACCCAGATATTAAAGGATTAAACATTTTAAGTAATAACGGGGAGTTGGCCTACCAAAGCGTATTCCACTCTCACATCCACTTAATCCCACGCTATACAAATGAAGATGGCTTTGGATTAAAATGGCACCCGACTAACCCAAGTTCAGAAGTATTAGCAGAAATCGCGCAATCAATTCGCGAACAAATGGAGGCATAATCAATGAGTAAATTTCTAAAAGGTTTTATTTTCGGTAGTGTTATCGGAGGCGCCGTTGCCCTACTAAACAACCCAAGAAGCGGAAAGGAAAACCGCGAAATTCTATCTAAACAAATTCAAGAAGTGACACAGGACGTGACAGTCATCAATACCGGTAAAGCCACTCTTGAAAGAGGCATTAAAGAACTCCAAGAAGTGATTGTTCCACAAACAATGGAAGTTGTGAATTCTATTCAAGAAGAAGTTACAAAATTCCAACTGGAAAATAAACCTCGCTTCAGACGGATTCAAGATAAAATTCAAACATTGCAAACGCACCTTAAAGAAATGAAATAGAGGGTTTGCCCTATGATTAAATTATTTGCATCGGATATGGACGGTACTCTCCTCACGAATCACGTAGAGGTACATAAAAACAACATTCAAGCGATTCGAAAACTCCAAAAACAGGGGAAACACTTTATCGTTTGTACTGGACGCGATTATCTTCAAGCCAATTTTGCGCTCGAACAAGCAGAATTGCATCTTCCTGTCATCGCCATGAATGGGGCACAAATTTTCGATAAAAATCACGACATTATTTGGGAAGTAACGATTCCACACGATACCGTCTATACTCTATTAGACTACTTCGATTCGATTGATTTGGACTGGCAACTCGTGACTTCTGAAGGAAACTTTAGAAAAAACTATGCTCTCTTTATCAACAAAGTGATTGAACGAAAAAAGGCTGAAAGAAATAATCTATCGCCTGAACAATTGAAAGAGGAAATCAGACAGCTAAAAATCCTTCTAGAGGCAACCGATGTGACTACTGCCGAAGAAGTGCTATCGATTCCAGATATTAAAGTGTTCAAGATTATCGTTTCTCACGATGACGGGCCAGCCTTTTTCAAGCCCGTTCGTGAACATATCGATCAAGCACATCCAAACCTTGTCGTAACCTCTGCATTTATTACGGATTTAGAAATCAATCATAAGGATGCACAAAAAGGCATCGCAGTTGCTCACTATGCAAAAACTCTTGGCTTATCGATGAAGCAAGTGTTTGGTATTGGAGATAACTTCAATGACGTTTCAATGATTCGTGATGCAGGAATTGGCGTTGCAATGGGAAATGCTCCAGATGAAGTTAAAGCTGTGGCTGATTTTGTGACAGATACAAATGTTAACGGCGGTGTAGCCAAAGCGATTTGGCGTGTCCTCGAACAAGAAAAATAAGCATCACTCTCTTCTCTTTCATTAGAGAAGTGAGTTTTTTATTCTCAGAAAATCATGTCAGAAAATGTAACATGAGATGAGACTAGAATTTTGCATTTTCAGAAAATCTTCCATATAATGGAAAAACCTTATACGTAAGGTAGATTTGGAGGAATATGTATGAACATAAAAAAATTGAGCTTGGGAGCTGTTCTAGTCACTCTATTGATGACTCTTCTATCCCTCGTTTCTCCGACCAGTTCTGTTAAAGCAGAAACTAAAAAATATGTAATCGCAACAGATATTACATTTGCTCCATTTGAATACCAAGATACAAATGGTGAATACGTCGGAATTGATATTGAATTAATGAAGAGTATCGCAGAGGCTGAAGGCTTCGAAGTAGAATTCAAACCACTCGGCTTCAATGCTGCCGTACAAGCATTAGAATCTGGTCAAGTAGATGCTGTGATGGCCGGAATGGGAATTACGGATGAACGTAAACAAAAATTCGACTTCACAAATAGTTACTATGACAGTGGAATTGGGATGGGAGTTCCTAAAAACTCTGAAATCACATCTCTTTCTGATTTAAAAGGTAAAAAAGTTGCCGTTAAATTAGGAACACAAGGTGCCACTTACGCTGAATCTATCAAGAGTAAATATGGTTTTACAATCACTACTTTTGAAGATTCATCAAGTATGTACCAAGATGTAATGGTAGGAAACAGTGATGCGTTATTCGAAGACTATCCAGTACTTGCCTACTCAATCACATCGAACAACTTGCCTTTAAAAATGACAGACCATAACGAAAACAAAACAGAATATGGTGTTGCTGTTAATAAAGGTGAAAACGCAGAATTAATCACTGCTTTCAACAACGGTTTGAAAAAACTAAAAGAAAGTGGTAAGTATGATGAAATCATCAACAAATACACAACAAATGCTAGCGAAAACACAGAAGCAACAAGCATTCTAGGGTTAATCAAAACAAACTGGAAAACTCTTGCAACTGGTTTATGGAACACAATCGTATTAACAGTTGTAGCTTTAATCTTCGCAAGTTTAATCGGTATTATCTTCGGTTTAATGAAGACAAGCCAAAGCAATATCGTACAAGCAATCGCAGGATTTTACATTGACATTATCCGTGGTGTTCCATTAATCGTATTAACGTTCTTCATTTACTTTGGAATTCCACAAGCATTCAACATTACAATGCAACCGTTCGTAGCGGGTGTGATTACCCTTAGCTTGAACGCATCGGCTTACATCGCTGAAATTATCCGTGGGGGTATTCAAGCGGTTGATAAAGGACAATACGAAGCCTGCATGAGTTTAGGTCTTCCATATTCTAAGAGCATGCAAAAAGTTATCTTACCGCAAGCGATTCGAATTATGGTTCCTTCATTCATCAACCAATTCGTTATTACATTGAAAGATACATCTATCCTTTCAATTATCGGTATTGCCGAATTAACGCAAACAGGTAAAGTCATCATCGCTCGTAACTTACAATCAAGTCAAATGTGGTTAATCGTCGGTGTGATGTACTTAATCGTGATCGTTCTATTAACGAAACTTTCAGCTCACTTAGAAAGGAATTTAAAATAATGGCTATTATCGAAGTTCAAAAAATTCAAAAGAAATATGGCGACTTAGAAGTATTAAAATCCATCGACCTTTCTATTGAGGAAGGCGAAGTAGTTTGTATTATCGGGCCTTCTGGTTCTGGTAAATCAACTTTCTTACGTTGCTTAAACCGTCTTGAAAAAATCAACAGTGGTCATATTATCATCGACGGCTATGATTTAACAGACAAAAAAACAAACTTAAATAAAGTTCGTGAGGAAATCGGAATGGTGTTCCAACACTTCAACCTCTTCCCTCACCTAAGCGTTCTAGAAAATATCATTTTAGCTCCTGTAGAATTAGGTCGTGAGACAAAAGAAGCTGCAACTGAACATGCGATGGAACTTTTAGGAATGGTTGGTCTTGCAGACAAGGCTGATGTCTCTCCTAAATCTCTTTCAGGCGGTCAAAAACAACGTGTGGCTATTGCCCGTGCACTTGCGATGAAACCGAAGATGTTATTATTCGATGAACCAACTTCAGCGTTAGACCCTGAGATGGTTGGGGATGTATTAGAAGTAATGCAAAACCTAGCTAAAGAAGGGATGACGATGGTTGTGGTAACACACGAGATGGGATTTGCGCGTGAGGTTAGCGATCGCGTTATCTTCATGGATGGTGGTTATATCATCGAAGAAGGAACTCCTGAGGAAGTGTTTGGTAACCCACAAAACGAACGTACTCAAAACTTCTTAAACAAAGTCTTACATTAAAATCAACACTGCTCCTGGTACCAATTGGTGCTGGGAGCTTTTTTGTGACATATGATAAATAACGTTAAAAGAAATAATACTTAATTGGTGCTCTTTAAAAGGAAAAAGATAGACTTGCGTCTTTTTGTTTTTTATTGAAAGAGTTATAGTGGGGCAACGGTTCGAGCCTGGGTCTCTCACCTTTGAAGCTTCAAAGCTGGAGTAAGGAATCAATTCCTAACTCCAGCTAATTCACATTCAATGCTATTCCCCACTATTCTTTCAATAAACAAAAAGACTCGTCTATCTTCTTTGCTGTTTGATGAAGCATTGTTTCTTCTATCTTGTATTTAAGGTGCTAAAAGACTGCACATTTGTGTGGTGCAGGTATTTTAATGAGCTTTGTAAAGTTATGGTGTTTGGTGGTTCAACACTTCAAGGTTCTTCGATAAAAAACTACCTCCACTCCGAGGAAAACAAATACTCAAAATTATCATATATGATAATTTTGAGTATCTACATTCTACTTCACTTCAGATTTTGATAATGGCACGATGGCTAGTGTTTTTCCTAAGCATCCTAGAATCTTTAATAAGGTATCTAGTTGCGGAGTACTCTTCCCCGTTTCGATTCGAGCAATCACGGGTTGCTTCACCCCACTTAATACTTCTAATTGCTTTTGACTAATTCCTAGTTCTTTTCTGGCTCGAATTAATTTACTAATAATAGCAACTCTTAAATCAGTAGCGGCTATTTCTTCTTGGGTAAATAAATCGTCCCTAACATCCTTCCAGTTACTTCCAATTGCTGTTTCACTCATCTTCTCATTCCCACTCTCTTAAAATTATCGTACTATTATTATAACTTAAAAGTTATCATTTTTAAATACTTTTAAGTTATTATGTTTTGAAAATAAAAAATCATTATAATGTATACATTATAATGATTACTTAAAAAAGACCGAGCGGCTGCTCGGTCTTTACTAGTGACATTCAGTTTGGACACCATCAATCATGTCTTGGATGGTGCGTTTATTATAGAAATTAATTTGTTGTTGGATTTGTTCTTCTTGCAATTTCCCCATAACGCTTCCCATGCGTGTGCTGACAAGGCAGGTAGGGTCGGCAGCTTCTTTGAAGGCTTTTTCTAAACGTTCATCCTCGGATACTAATAAGAAGATTTCTCCAAGTTTCACTTTTTTTGGATTGCCTTGCCATTGGTAGCCACCTTGTTTTCCCGCAGTGGTTGATACCCAGCCTTTCTTCACCGCTTGGCTCATCAACTTTCGAACAATCGCCGGGTTGCTACAAGCGTTAAATGCGAGGTCTTTGCTCGAATAACGATTGTCGTGATGAATTGCCAGGTACGTTAGGCAGTGAATCATTACGATAAAGTCATTTCCCATAGTAATCCCTACTTAATTAAGCCGAATACGTCGTTTAAAGCTTCTGCCATTGTTGGGTGAGTGAAGATTTGATCGCGAAGAACTGTGTATGGTAAGTTCGCGTTCATTGCAGTTGCGATAATGTTAATCACTTCATGTGCTTCTTCAGCGAATAATGTCGCACCAACGATTTGGTTTGTTGAAGCGTCTACTAATACTTTGTAGAATCCTACTTGGTTTCCTAAGATTTTTGCTTTTGGAATCGCCATTGCTGGAAGTTTCGCCACTTTAACTTCGATACCTGCTTCTTTGGCTTGTTTTTCATTTAAACCAACGCTTGCTAAAGGTGGGTTAATGAAGGTTGCTGTTGGGAATTTCGCACGTTGTTTTGTTGAATATGTTGTATCCCCTGCTAAGAAACGTTTCACGATACGGAAATCATCTAATGATACGAATGTGAATTGTGGTCCGCCGTTTACATCGCCCATTGCGAAGATATGAGGCACGTTTGTTTGTAAGAATTCATTGACTTTGATCGCGCCACGTTCTGTTAATTCAACGCCAGCTTTGTCTAAATCAAGTCCTTGTACGTTTGCACGACGACCTGTCGCAACTAAGACTGCATCTGTTGTAAACGCAACTGGTGCACCTTCTCCTGTCGTTGCTTCCACTACTGCTTTGCCGCCTTCTTGATGAACTGCTTTTAATTGAACGCCTAGGTTGAAAGTAACTCCTAAAGCTTCTAATTGTTCTTTCACAGCTTGTGCCACATCTTCATCTTCACGAGGAAGGAACGTATCGATTACATCGACAACTGTTACTTTTGTACCGAATTGTGCGTAAGTTGCAGCGAACTCTAATCCGATAAATCCACTACCGATAATAACAAGGCTTTCTGGATATTCTTCTAAGTTCATGATTGTTTCGCTTGTGTGAATCGCTCCACCAATTGTTAACCCTTCTACTGGTGGTACGAAAGGAGTTGCTCCAGTATTAATGAAAATACGATCTGCTTTGAAGAGTTTTTCTCCTTCTGCAGTATCTACAGCTACTGTATGGTCATCAACAAAACGTGCAGTTCCGTCGATAATTTGTGTTTTTTCGACAGAGTCTACTTTGTTGTAGTTTGCTGTGTTTAAAGCCGCAATCAATGCTTTCTTTTCTTGAACGCTCTTTGTATAGTAGCTGCTAGCGTCTTCGTTTGAATATTGCTTGCGAAGTGCTTTTGTTGCTAATTTTTTAGAAGGAATACAGCCGACATTAATACATGTTCCACCGTACATTTCTTTTGATTTTTCGATTAAAATCGTGTCTTCTCCAATACTTCCTAAGTATCCTGCTAATGTTTTTCCGGCTTTACCGAAACCAATAATGATATTTTTTACTGTTGTTGTCATAAAATCACCTTTCTAACTGTAATATTTTTAATTACAATTAAAGTATATCTCACGAATTCATAATCACAAAATTATCTGCTCAAAAAAAGACACCTACATGACGTAGATGCCTTCCTCATTAACGTTTATATAAAAGATTTTAATTGGGTCACTAATTGCTCTAACGCTTCGCCTTTTGGTTGATACCCCTCCGACGACATTTCATCCCAAGGAACCCACCACACAGGGCCTCGACCATTATGACCATAATCCTTCATATCTCCTGATTTTCTTGGAAATAGATGCCAATGGACATGCGCATCCCCATTTCCCAGTAATTCGATATTCATTTTTTCCGCATGAAATGCTTTTGCAACAGCTTCTTGAACAATGCTCATTTCTTCGAGAAATTTAAGTTTTTCTTATAGTTCCATTTGATGCAATTCCGTTACGTGTTTTTTTGCTAGGAACAAGGTGTACCCTTTAAAATATCGTCCATCCCCTATCACTACATAACCTGTTTCAAATTCTTTAACAAAATGTGGATTTCTTCCTTGTTTTATTAATTCAATCCGATCACAAATCAGACACATTTACTTACCCCCTATAGCTTTCTCAGCTCTTTTTATACTGTCTGGAGTAAATTCCCGTTTTTCAAAAATAAATGAATTGATTTCGGTAGTCCCCGTCATGTAGCCTTCATTATCCACATCCTTAATAGTGATAGTGATATGAAGTCCTTTTGGCCTAGTTTCAACAGATACCGTTTTTAGCAACGTTTTCCTTTTCCCTTGATATACATAATCTAAATAGAACGGAGAAACGCTTCTTTCTGATTTAGAAATATCTACAGCTCCTTTTGTTTTAGAATTAGCTGCTAGATTTTTTAAATACACCCGGTCCTCTGGAGAGTTAATGTCGTTCTGAGAATATTCACCAATAATCAATTCTTCAATATTCTGATTTGATTGATTAATGATTTCATAAGAAAACAAAGCATCATCATTATATTTTGGACGAGTAAAACTAAACACAATCCATAATAGACCGAATAATACAAGGCCTACCGCAAATTGTAAAATCAATTTTAATAGTTTTTTTGAACCAAATGTTTTCATTTCACACCTCGATTAAAAGAGTGTCGGTTGGAGCATTGCTGGTAATATTGATGGCTTATCAATTTACACATACTATCAAACTTTTATTCTTACTCATGGGATATTGGTTTATAAAACGAGCGGTTATCTAAACCAAATACACGCTCTGAGAATGCGCCTGGTTCTGTCTTATCGAGTGCATTCGACATCATAGTAATCGTCGCATCTAACAAGTCGATATGGTGTAATACTTCTGCTTCTAATAATTGCGGACGTACTGGTGACCCGTATTCGAGTTTGCCGTGGTGAGCTAAAACGAGATGTTTTAATAAAAGCACATCTTCTTGATTTTCATCGATATCGAGTTCTTCACAGGCTTTTGTAATCTCTTCGTCCATAATCACGATATGACCGAGTAAGTTCCCTTTTAATGTGTATTCTGTGCCGATTGCGCCCGTTAATTCCATCGTTTTACCAATATCATGTAAAATCACACCAGAATATAATAATGAACGGTTGATTTGGGTGTATTGTGTTGCGATGGCTTTAGCAAGGCGTAACATCGATACTGTGTGGAAACTTAGCCCACCTACAAACGCATGGTGGTGACGTTTCGCTGCAGGAAATTCGAAGAAGTCTTCTTGGTATTTTTTCAAGATGTTATGCACGATACGACGCAAATATGGATTTGTAATATCGAACATGATTTGGTTCACTTCTTCTTCCATTTCTTCCTTCGTCATTGGAGCGTGTTCTACGAAATGACTCGCAGATGTCGGCTCTCCTTTTGAAGCATCAGTAAGTCGAAGGCTGACAATTTTTACTTGTGGCGAATTATTGTACATTTCGCGTTTTCCGTTCACAACTACAACTTTTCCTGGTACGTATTTAGCAATATCATCTGACGTGGCAGACCAATATTTTCCGTCCATTTGACCGGATTGATCTTGGAACGTGAAGGCGATAAACGGATTGCCATTTTTTGCCATGCGCACATCTGCAGATTTAATCAATAGGCAGATTTCAAAACTCTCGTCCACATTGTATTCATATAATTTTTTTGTCATGATTTACCTTCTTTCTCTTTCTCCTAACTTCAGTACATTCTCTTTAGGTAACTGAAGCGGAACTTCCGTTGTAAAGTAAAAAACTTGTGTTACGCGTGATAGCTCTTCCATTAATTCTAACATAATCGATAGGCGTTCTCTATCAAAATTGACGAATCCATCATCGATTAACACTGGAATTTTCATCTTCTTCGCTAATTGGAAAATAAAGGCAAAACGAATCGCCACATACAGTTGGTCTAACGCTCCTTTTGAAAGATAGAAAGCTTCCATCCATTGGCCGTTTGCCTGCTGCACCTTCGCCTGCGTATCTGTTAAGAGAATCTTCGTATATTGCCCCATCGTAAGTCGATTAAAAATACGACTCGCCTCATCTAAAATCAATGGCACTCTTGTTGGGACTTTTTCTTCCAGTTGTTTCAAGATCCATTTAGCTGCATACACTTGCGTCGCCCAATCCTTGATAGACTCTTGTACTTCGAATCGTTCAAAGTCTGCTTCCAGTTGAAGAGCTTCTGCATTGTCATCTTCTTCGAGCAGTTCTGCCTTTGTTTTCGTACTTGCCAATTGGTCACGTACTTCTTTCCGTTTACTTTCCAATTGCGCCTTCGTGAAAGACTCGTCTTGAATTTCCTCTTCAAGCATTTGTCGTTCTAAGCTTTCTTTTTCTTCATTCGTAAAAAGCGCGACTTGCTTTTCAATATACGCTCTCTTTTGAACTAAGGCTACACGATTGTCTAGTGTAGGCAACTGGGTTCTAAACTCTTCTACTGTTGAGATTCCAAGTGGCGAAATGGCTTCTTGTAATTCTTCGCGCACTTCTGATGTATCTTGTTCCAATTGCGCTAAATGTCGTTCTATCTTTAAGATACTCTCTTGAAGTTGTTCTGCTTTTGCCACTCGTTTTTGTGAAGCCATCCATGTCTCCCGGATAATGCGTAGCTGTTGCTCCACAGTCGCTGGAGGAGTGATTTGTTCTTTGTCCCAGAAGTCTTTGCTTTCTTCTTTAAAGGCATCTAGTCTTTGTTCTAATTGAACGAACTGCGCCTTCTTTTGTAAGAAATCATTGACGCTACGTCCTTCATTTCTTCGAATAAATCGTCTTGCTTCGTCTAGAGTTACTTCAATTCCTTTCCCTGAAAGGAGCTGTTGAATACGTTCGTCTACTGCACTATTTTTCGGAGATTGTAACTTCCCTGTTTTGTGTAAGAAGAACCCTCCACCAATTCCTAGAGCTGCAGCAACCCCAACACCTAGCACTACTTGGTTCGTTAAAAATCCAACCACGATAATGGCAATGATCCCAACAAGTCCAATAAGAAGCCCTGCTCGGAACTGCCCTGCATGTCCTTTTTCCCCTTGAAGAGTATCTAATTCTGTTAATTCAGCGTCTGTAAATGGTTTGGCATGTTCACTTTGCACACCGATATTCCCCGGATGTGTCTTCAACTCACGTTCCAATTCAAAGGCACGTTCTTCCACCGCTGCAGCACCTTGAGCCTTCGCGTACAGTGCTTCAAGCATCGAATCATCTGCCGCTTCTCCAATTACTTCTGCTTCCGATTTCGCCTGCTCTAACTCGATTTTTGTACGTTCGAGTTCTTTTTCAAAGGCACGTAAAGTATTATTCGCTTCCACGGCCTTACTATGGTCGTAGTCTTTTGGAAACTCTTGTAGTCCTTCCATTGCACGGAATTCTTCTAAGGCGTCAAAATGAGCGAGCTTATTCTCTAAGACATCAAGTCTAGATTCTGTGTCTTGTAATTTTACAGATAATTCCTCTTCTTCCTTTTGAAGCTCTCGGATAGTACTCACATAACCTTCATAAAGAGCATTCTCGCCTTTAGTTTGCGCCAATTGATTCGTTAAACCTTCGAGTCGATCCATTCGCTCGTTGAGTTCGAGTTTTTTGGCTTGCGGGCGAAACAACTTATCTGCCTCTACAAGTAACTTTTGACTTTCCTCATAAGCACCCTTATGTCCCATAACACTCAAGCTATACAGGAAGCGATGGATTTCCTCTTCGCTTCCAAACGCATTATTTTGTAATTCCTCTTCATTGAATCCAAAGAGTGAATGGTACTCATTCATCGTTAACTCATGAAGAACTCGGTCTAGCATCGTTTCAGGCAGCTCTTGTCCAGTTTCTGCACTCCTTAAAACGAGTTTTCTCTGAGAACCCACAGCACTACGCTCGATGATTAGAGCTCCAAGCCCTTCATCTTCAATCCACATCCGTCCGCCACGTGTATTCGTATGGAGCGGTTGATAAGGATAAACGCCATTCTTCTTTTGTTTAAAATCAAAAAGCATTTGTTCGATAAAACGTCGAAGGGTCGTCTTTCCAGATTCGTTTAGGCCTTGCACGACTTGCAAGTTCGGATGGAAAGTAAAGGTCGCATGTTCCCATTTTCCAAAATGATCGATTTCGATTTTTGAAATGTACATTACCCTTCCTCCCTTCCCGAAAAGCGAGCTTCTAATAAGCGAAGTGCACGTTCATGAATCTCTTCTTGGACATCTTCTTTTTGCAGGAAGTCGCTCATCAGCTGATTCGAAAACCCACTCTTGGCAATCTCCATTTCAGAAAAGAGTGACGCATCCACGTCTCCCACAAGAGAAATTCCAGAAGCCCCTCGAAGCGGTTTTGTAACTTGTTCTCGAATACTCATCACCGTTACAAGGCTACGTTTTTCTTCTAATAACCCATTCACAACTTCTGTCA
This sequence comes from Streptococcus sp., assembly GCA_015264885.1. Lineage (GTDB taxonomy): Bacteria > Bacillota > Bacilli > Lactobacillales > Aerococcaceae > Granulicatella. The sequence goes on from JABZYY010000021.1 coordinate 12,694, forward strand.
GTTGTTTTAAATCCTCTCTTGAATAGATTGATTCTTCCGTTCGTAAATGTAGCGTCACAAGACTACGTTTCGATGGATTTGGTAGTGCCTCTACGATGAGATACGGTAAAGTTTCTAAACGATCGGTCTCGCTGATAGCAAGTTCTACATCCGTCCAATCCATCGTACTCGTTTCAATAAAGCGAACTTCTGGAGCTTTCCCTGGCAAAATCTCTACCAGCAAATCTCCCTTTGGACCACTCTCTTTACGGTCCGCTCCTTGCGTCGTACCGCTATACCACGCACATGGCTGGCTAGAGACTTCTTGGCACTTATGAATATGTCCGAGCGCCCAATAGTCATAGCCTTTTTCTCTTAGTTCAGGAATCGAAAATGGCGCATAACGACCTTGTGCAGTCGTCAGTTCTCCATGTAAGACCCCAATATGAATGTCACAATTAGCACTCTTTGCAGGGTACTCTTGAACTTTCCTCGTAGCTACAACAGGAACCTCATAACTAAACCCACTAAAGGCCACACGTTCTCCGTTTCTCGTCTCCACTTCAATCGTTTCAACGGCACTCCCCAAAGTATAAATATGCTCTCCAGAAACGTACGCACTCCCCGCATCATGATTTCCAAGCGCTACAATGACAGGAATTCCAAAAGGTGCTAGACGATTCAACTGACTTTGCAAGAACAATTTTTCTTTGACGAAGGTACGAGAACTATCCAATAGGTCCCCCGCCAACACAAGCGCATCGACTTCTTCTTCAATCGCTGTATCGATAACTCTTTCAAAGGCATCAAACGCCGCTTGCTTTAACTCTCTAGCGATTTCCTTTTGGCTCTTTCCGACACCGGCAACCATAATCCCTAGATGGACATCGGCAGCGTGGATGAATTTCACCATACGTTGCTCCTTTCTTTTCTTCAAAAAAAGCATATTTTCCTGAACCGTCTGTTGTGCGTTCAAAGAAAATATGCTTTGGATCGATTCTTAATAAAACCGTTTAAAATTGATTATTTTGCGCTATAAAGCTCTTGTAATGGATTTGTGATGATACGGTTGATATCTTGCATAATTGTATTCAAACGTTGCTCAGCTTCCATTAATGCTTTAATATGCTCATTTTCAGACACTTTTTGTCCTAATTCTTGTGCTTTTTGAATATCTTCTTCAGTGATTTCTTGTCCTGAGAATTGTTTTTGTTGTAACTCGACATTCACTGTACGGAATTCTTCAAATAAAGTTCTTGCTGTTTCGTCAGCATAAATCGCTTCGAAGCTTTCCTTTACTGTTTTGAATTCTTGTAATTCGCGTAAATCGCGTTCTAATTGATTGGCTGTATCATAAATATTACTCATGTTTCTTCCTCCTTAAAATACTCTTTTATTATACCATATTTTGTATAGCTAAACTATTAATACGTACGTACGTTCGCATTATCTATTCTTGAATTTATCCCAGAGGTTTTTACCCCATTCTTGGATTTGATTCCAAACTTGTTCGCCCGCTTTTTGAGCGTCTTTGATGAATTGATCGACACCGTTATTCGTATTGTTGTTTTGATTATTTTGTTTTGTCTTCACGGCTTCTACATTAAATGGTGTATTCGCGGTGAATTGAAGCAACCCTTCCATCTCTAGTTTAAAGAGCGGCCCTACTCCTTCACGGCTCGAAGCTGATAAAGAGTAATTTCCTGATTGGTCATATCCCATCCAAGTTGCGACAACTACGTCTGGTGTATATCCAATCATCCATTGGTCACGAGAACCATTGTCATTATTGATAGCTTCGGTTGTACCTGTTTTACCGGCAATCGTCTTACCAGCTGGTGAAAATGGTGCGCCAAGACCTTCTGAACCGTACACGGTTAACAGCATACTTGTCATCTTCTTAGCCACTTCTTCCGTTGTTACACGGTTTTCTTTCACAGCTGTGTTGTCTACAACGACTTTCCCATTTGCGTCCACAATTTTTGTCACAAAACGCGGTTGCACACGAACGCCTTTATTGGCAAAGGCTGTATAAGCAGAAGCCATTTGTTCTGGAGAGACCCCTTTTGTAAGTCCTCCAAGGGCAATCCCTAAGTACTCATCTCCTGGATCCGTTTCGATTCCGAACTGATGAACCTTCTCGATTCCTTTCTTCAATCCGATTTTATCGAGTAACCATACAGCAGGAGCATTCCAACTGTGGTTCAAGGCTTCCGTCATCGTCACAGTTCCTTGATACTTTTTATTCCAGTTCTCAGGCGTATATTTATCTGAACCATACGAACGTTTCTCGTCCACTAGAACAGAATTAGGTTGATATCCTTCTTCAAGAGCCGGAGTATATACGGCTAATGGTTTGAATGTTGATCCTGGTTGCGCCTGAAGCTGTGTTGCACGGTTAAATCCACGGAAAGTGTGTTTCTCGTTAGTACGTCCACCCACTGTCGCAAGGACATCTCCAGTTTCCGGATTCATGGCAATTGAAGCTGCTTGGGCAATCGTGCCGTCACTCGCTTTCGGGAATAACCAACTGTTTGAGAAGGTTTCTTCCATATCCGCTTGCATATTTTGGTCTAGCCCTGTGTAGATTTTATAACCTTTGTTCAGCAAGTCTTCTTCACTGATTCCGTATTTCGTTGTAATTTCATTAATTACCGCATCGAAATAATATGGATATTTATAACGGGCATTCGCTTCATACGTATCGGTCACGGTAATCACTTCAGCTGCTGCTTTATCGGCTTCTTCTTGCGTGATTTTGCCATTATCAACCATCAACTGTAAGACAGTCGCACGACGTTTCACCGTCGATTCCATATCGTCAATGGGATTATAGACATTCGGTGCTTTTAAGCTACCTGTAAGGACAGCCGCTTCACTGATAGTTAAATCCTTCGCACTCTTTCCGAAATAACGAAGCGACGCATTTTCAATTCCGTACGCCCCATTTCCGAAATAGGCATTATTCAAATACATCTCCAAAATTTGGTCTTTGGAATATTTCTTCTCCAACTCGAAACTCAAAAAGAGCTCTTTCGCTTTTCGCATAAACGATTGTTCCTGAGTTAAGAACGCATTCTTGGCTAATTGTTGCGTAATGGTACTTCCCCCACCCGTCACTCGGCCACGATTCATTAACAGGCCAAATGTCGCACGTAGTAGTCCCATCGGATCGAATCCATGATGGTCATAGAAACGTTTATCCTCTGTGGAAACAAGCGCGTTAATCATATTCGGAGAAATCTGGTCTATGGTTAGAAATTCCCCTTTATTGATATTCAGTACGCCAGCTTCTTGGTTATTGCGGTCATATACTTCCGTCACTTGGACCATCCCAGCACGTAATCCACTCACATCGGTTGTCTTTGCGGAATAAACTAAAAATCCCGTAAATAGTGTGACTACCGTTAGCATCATCGCTAGAAGTAGCTTCGTTACATGAAATTTTCTCCAAAAGCGACGAATCGCCATCATGATTTTATGATTCCAAATACTCTTTATAATGGATTGTTTTTGTGGTTCTTCAGTATGACGGTGCTCGAGTTCAGTGTCTTGTTCGACTTCGATATTTTCTTCGTCATGATTCTGATTGTTAAATTCTTCGTTCATTACAATCCTCCTTTTAAATTGAGTCTATTATACTGTACCATAAAACCCTTTAAAACCACATAAAAACTACACACCTTTACGAAAAATTAAACGATACCATCACCTACTATTTCCCCCAAAAAACTTACGTAAAATACCAACTTATTTTTATCAATATAAGGTATACCTTATATTGGTTAAATCTGATATTGCGTGTTTTTATTATTGGAGCAAGAAGATTTTAAGA
>JABZYY010000022.1:0-16249 GCA_015264885.1 Streptococcus sp.
ACAATTAGGGGTCATCTTATTTGAAAAGATGGGCTTACCAGTTATCAAAAAGACGAAGACTGGCTATTCAACAGCGGTAGATGTTTTGGAGAAATTGGCGCACCAAGCTCCAATCGTAGAATTGATTTTAGAATATCGTCAATTAGCGAAATTAAATTCAACGTATGTAGAAGGTTTGCAAGCTTATATTCAAGAAGATGGCAAGATTCACACGCGTTTTGTCCAAAACTTAACGCAAACAGGTCGTCTTAGCTCGGTAGATCCGAACTTACAAAATATTCCAATTCGTACACAAGAGGGCCGTCGCATTCGTTACGCGTTCTTACCAGAACATGACGATTGGAAGATTCTCTCAAGCGACTATTCACAAATTGAGTTGCGTGTATTAGCGCATATTGCAGGCGATAAACATATGATTGAAGCCTTTAAAAATAATGTCGATATTCATACGAATACGGCAATGCGCGTGTTTGGTATTACAAACCCAGATGATGTAACGAGTGAAATGCGTCGCCAAGCCAAAGCAGTAAACTTTGGTATTGTTTATGGAATTAGTGATTATGGATTATCGCAAAACTTGAATATCTCCCGTAAAAGAGCCAAAGAATTTATCGATCGTTACTTGGAAGAGTTCCAAGGGGTAAAAGACTTTATGGAATCTGTGGTAAAAGAAGCGCGTGAGAAAGATTATGTGGAAACGTTATTCCACCGTCGTCGCTACTTGCCGGATATTCATTCAAGTAACTTTAATTTACGCTCATTTGCCGAACGTACAGCGATGAACTCACCAATCCAAGGAAGTGCCGCTGATATTTTGAAGATGGCGATGATTGAATTGGACCGTGAAATGAGAGAACGTAAATTCAAAGCAAACCTATTATTGCAAGTGCACGATGAGTTGATTTTCGAAGTGCCACAAGAGGAACTAGAAAGCCTTCAAAGCTTAGTAGAAGAAGTCATGGAAAATGCCGTGAGCTTGAAAGTTCCACTACGAGCAGATAGCAATGTCGGTGACAACTGGTTTGAAGCAAAATAACTAAAAATAAAAATGGGCATCTCTACTTAACAAATGTAAGTTAGGGATGCCCATTGTGTTTTATCTTTTGAGTTTATAGCGTTTTTGTAGTATACTTTTTGAGTTAAGAGAAGAAGTTTAGGTGATGGAAGGGCTCTTTTAGCGTTCAGATTCCATCACTTTCATTTTGTCAATCAATGGAGGAAATACATGAAATTAAGAAATGATATTCGCAATATTGCTATTATCGCCCACGTTGACCACGGTAAAACAACACTTGTGGATGAATTATTAAAACAATCAGATACATTAGATGCACGTACAGAATTATCAGAACGTGCCATGGACTCAAACGATATCGAACGTGAACGCGGAATTACAATTTTAGCGAAAAATACAGCCGTTCAATATAAAGGTACTCGTATCAATATCATGGATACACCAGGACACGCGGACTTCGGTGGAGAAGTAGAACGTATCATGAAAATGGTAGACGGTGTAGTTTTAGTTGTAGATGCTTATGAAGGAACAATGCCTCAAACACGTTTCGTATTGAAAAAAGCATTGGAACAACATTTAACACCAATCGTAGTAGTTAATAAAATCGACCGTGACGCTGCTCGTCCAGAAGAAGTAGTCGATGAAGTATTAGAATTATTCATCGAATTAGGGGCAGATGATGATCAATTAGAATTCCCAGTAGTTTATGCTTCAGCATTAAACGGAACTTCAAGTTTATCAGATAACCCAGCGGACCAAGAAAAAACAATGGATTACTTATTCGATACAATTATCGAACATATCCCAGCACCAGTAGACAACTCAGATGAACCATTACAATTCCAAGTATCATTATTAGACTATAATGACTATGTTGGACGTATCGGTATCGGACGTGTCTTCCGTGGAACAATCAAAGTTGGGGACCAAGTAACACTGTTAAAATTAGACGGTACAAAGAAAAACTTCCGTGTTACTAAATTATTTGGTTTCTTCGGATTAAATCGTTTAGAAATCAACGAAGCAAAAGCAGGGGATTTAATCGCTGTATCTGGTATGGAAGATATCTTCGTTGGAGAAACAGTAACTCCAGTAGATACACATGAAAGCTTACCAGTATTACACATTGATGAACCAACATTACAAATGACATTCTTGACAAACAACTCACCGTTTGCAGGACGTGAAGGTAAATTTGTAACAGCACGTAAGATTGAAGAACGTCTAATGCGTGAATTGCACACAGACGTATCTCTTAAAGTTGAACCAACTGATTCACCAGATGCATGGATCGTATCAGGACGTGGGGAATTACACTTATCAATTCTTATCGAAAACATGCGTCGTGAAGGATACGAATTACAAGTATCTCGTCCAGAAGTAATCATCAAAGAAATCGATGGCGTGAAATGTGAACCATTTGAACGTGTACAAATCGATACTCCTGAAGAATACATGGGTTCAATTATCGAATCATTAAGTAACCGTAAAGGTGAAATGCAAGATATGCAACACAATGATAACGGACAAGTTCGTATTGTCTTCTTAGTTCCAGCTCGTGGATTATTAGGATATACAACTGAATTCTTATCAATGACACGTGGTTACGGAATCATGAACCACACATTCGATCAATACTTACCATACATTCCAACAAGCATCGGCGGACGTCGTAATGGGGCACTTGTTTCAACAGATACAGGTAAAGCAACAACATACGGAATTATGGGTGTTGAAGAACGTGGTGTGATTTTCACTGAGCCAGGTACTGAAATTTACGAAGGAATGATTGTTGGAGAACACTCTCGTGAAAACGACTTAGCGGTTAACATTACGAAAGCAAAACAACAAACAAATATTCGTTCAGCTACGAAAGACCAAACTTCAGTGATTAAGACTCCTAAGAAACTATCTCTTGAAGAGTCATTAGAATTCTTATCAGACGATGAATACTGCGAAATTACTCCAGAAACAATTCGTCTAAGAAAACAAATTCTAAATAAAGGCGAACGTGAAAAAGCCAATAAACGTAAAAAACAAGCTGAATCAGAAAACTAATCTGAATTGTAAAAAGGTGGATGCATTGCATCCACCTTTTTTGGTTGGTTTTATTGATTTAATGTAACGCGAACAACTTGCTTATGAAAATTCCGGTTTTAAAAGTTAAGTGATACCGTATACGGTATCACTTGTATTAGGTGTATTGTGTTTTTACATACTGTTGTAGTATCCTTATAGTAGTAGGTTTATAGAGAGAAGAGATGACAGATGACAAAACAAAGAAAAATCATGTATGGAATTTTTGGAGTCCTGTTTGCATTTATTTTATTAGCACTTGGGCTGATCCAAATGTTTACGTATCGAGCAACTCCTGAGGCACAAGAGACGTGGAATATTGCTGCATTTGAACAGAAAAACAACTGGACTCATTTTGAAGTGACAGGAGAGAAAAAAGGAACTCTTTTATTTTATACGGGTGCCTTAGTTGAACCGCAAGCTTATGCTAAACTTGCAGATGGCTTAGCTAAAGAAGGGATTGAAGTGTACATTATTTCTTCTCAGTTGAATTTACCAGTGTTGGATAATGGTACGATGGCAACTATCGTGAAAGAAGAGCATTTAGACAAAGTGTTTGTCGGAGGACATTCTCTAGGTGGTGTTGTTTCAACGATTGAAGCGAAAAAACTAAATGAAATTGATAAAGTTGCAGGATTAATTTTACTTGCAAGTTATCCAGATCAGAGTACAGATATAAGTGAAACACAAATTCCAGTATTATCCATTACGGCTTCGAATGATAAAATCTTGAAACAAGAAAAATATGAAAATGCGAAATCACGTTTGCCAGAGTCTACACTCTATACAACGATTGAGGGTGGAAATCATAGTGGCTTTGGACTATATGGTCAGCAAAACGGCGATGGTACAGCTACAATGAGTGCTGAAGAACAACAAAAACAATTAGTTCAAATCATTAAACAATTTATCGTAACACATTAAGCTAGGCTTCGGTCTAGCTTTTTTATACGCTAGAGTTGAGTTTTCACACCTCGGCAGGTATCATGAAAGTAACGAATTTTGGAGGTAGAGCGTATGCAACAAAAAGTAACAAAGAATTGGGTCACTATCGGAACTGGTGTGATTGCCAATGAATTAGCAGTAGCGCTAGAATCATTGGATGGAAAACTATATGGAGTTGCCAATCGTACCTATGCGAATGCCGTAAAATTTGCCCAAAAATATGGTGTTGAAAAAGTATACGATGAAATTGATGATGTCTTTACAGATCCTGCAGTGGATATTATTTATATTTCAACACCACACAACACTCATATTCACTATTTACGAAAAGCGTTAGCCGCAGGGAAACACGTATTATGTGAAAAGGCGATTACGCTAAACAGTGAAGAGTTGGAAGAAGCGTTGCAACTCGCTAAAGAAAATAATGTTATTTTGGCTGAAGCGATGACGCTTTACCATATGCCAGTCTATAAACAATTAAGAAAAGCAACTGAAAAATTGGGCGAACTCCGCATGATTCAGATGAATTTTGGTAGTTATAAAGATTATGATATGACGAATCGTTTCTTCAATCGCAATCTAGCAGGAGGGGCATTACTTGATATCGGTGTATACGCTCTGTCTTGTATTCGTTATTTTATGAGTGAAGCTCCTAGTTCGATGGTTTCTCAAGTGAAATTAGCGCCAACGGGTGTGGATGAACAAGCTGGTATCGTGTTGACGAATGATGCAGGGGAAATGGCGACTGTGACAATGACTCTTCATGCAAAACAGCCAAAACGTGGAGTCATTGCATACGACAAAGGGTATATTGAAATTGTTGATTACCCACGCGCGCATAAAGCGACGATTACTTATACAGAAGATGGACATGTTGAAACTTTTGAAGATGAATTGGGATTAGATGCCTTAGCTTATGAAGTTCTGGATATGGAGTCAACGATTGATACAGGGATAGACAACATGCATCTTGAATATACGGTCGATGTGATGAAAATCATGACTGACTTACGACGTGAATGGGGAATCAAGTATCCAGAGGAAGAGGAAGCATGAAGCAACAAGAACAATTAAAAGCGATGGAACAATATGCAAAAAGAGTGCTCGACTCAGATACTTCGGGGCATGATTGGTCGCATATTGAAAGAGTCGTCAATACGACAAAGACGATTGCAAAAGCCGAAGGGGCAGATTTATTTATCTGTGAAGCGGCAGCGCTACTACATGATGTGATCGACGATAAAATTATCCAAGATCCAGCAGATGCGTTGAAGGAATTGAAAAAATTTCTAACTTCAATCGAAGTGACTCCTGAACAAATTGAAGCTATTGTGTCGATTATTACGAGAATGTCGTTTAAGAATCATCAGGAGAAGCAAGAACTCTCTCTTGAAGGAAAAGTGGTGCAAGACGCGGATCGGTTGGATGCTATTGGAGCTATCGGTATTGCAAGAGTGATGTGTTATTCTGGAAGTACAGGAAGGCCAATTCACAAACCGGAAATGAAGCCACGTGAAAACTTGACGCCTGAAGAATATCGAAACGGTGAATCGACAGCTATTATGCACTTCTATGAAAAATTACTGAAGTTAAAAGATTTGATGAATACCAAATATGGTAATGAATTGGCGAAAGGGCGACATGAATTTTTAGAACTGTACTTAGAGCAATTTTATGCCGAATGGGATGGAAAACGATAGACAATAAGCGACAAATTCTTTTGTCGCTTATTTGTTTTGTAAGAGAAACAGGTGTAAAATAGTAACTACATTTTAAAGTGAGAGGATTGGTTGCGTGGAAGTAGAGCAACAACTTACGAATAAAGAACTTCGAAAAAATATATTTGTGATTGTATGGCCGGTATTTGTGGAAGTGCTTCTTGGTGCACTCTTTGGAATGGTCGATATGATGATGGTGGGTAAAATCCCAGGGGATACTGCTGCAGCAGTTTCTGCAGTTGGGATGACAAACCAACCAATGTTCCTTGGGCTAAGTTTGATTCAGGCATTAAATGTCGGCGGGACTGCGATTATTGCTAGGTATTTTGGAGCAAAAAAATACAATCGTATGGGAAGCATCCTTAAGCATGTAATGATTCTTTCGATGGTTTTCTGTGTGACGCCAACAGCAATATTGATGCTAATTTTCGCACCGGAAATCTTATCTTTACTTGGGGGAGATGCGACAGTTATTAATGTCGGTGTGGACTACTTTAGAATTGTCACAATTGGATTTATCTTCCAATCACTATCGTTTACTGTAACAGCAGCGCTTCGAGGGATTGGTGAAACCAAAATTCCGATGAAGAATAATATTATAGCCAATAGCTGTAATGTTTTAGGAAATGCCATTTTAATCTACGGGATGTTTGGCTTCCCAGCGTTAGGTGTTACAGGAGCAGCGATTGCTACAGCTGCATCGAATTTAATCGCGATGGTGTTAAATGTACGTTATATTTTATCAGGAAAAAGTATTCTAAAACTCGATTTTAAGGAAAAATTTGAATTTAGGGCGGAAGTGATGCGCGATTTAGTACGTATCGGAATACCAACAGCATTAGAACAAATGGCACTACGTTTTGGCGTTATCATGTTCTTGAAAATCGTTTCAGGACTAGGAAATAATGTTTATGCGGCTCACCAAATTGCTTTGAATGTACTTTCGCTATCGTATTCTCCAGCTCAAGCTTTCGGGATTACTGCTTCGTCACTGATGGGGCAATCGCTTGGGGCAAAAGATGAGAAATTAGCAGAGCGCTATACCAAAATGTGCCAGCGCATCGGGTTAATGTTAGCGATTATGATGTCTGCTTCAATCTATTTTGGTGCAACATTTTTAGCAGGGATGTATACGAATAACGTGGAAATTATTCAAAATACCGTTATTGCTTTATCCATCGTTGCGTTCGTTCAACCGTTCCAAAGTCATCAATTGATTACTTCTGGAGCACTGCGTGGGGCAGGAGATACAGTATGGCCACTCATTGCAATTTTTATTGGATCATGCGTCATTCGATTGAGTGTAGGATATGTGTTTGTAAACTTCTTTGGATGGGGACTTGCTGGTGCATGGTATGCAGTCTTTATCGACCAATTTATCAGGGATATGATTATTCTCCTTCGATTTAGAAGTGGACGATGGAAAAATATTCGAATTGCATAAAGGAAAGGCTGGAATTTTCCAGCCTTTTTGTTTTGAGTATAAATCGTGTGGAGTAGTTTACTGAAATCATAGAAAATCAAAAGAAAACAGATGGATAATGATTTTTTATTGAATTTACAATACTTTTGGTTGTTGAGAGAATAGTGTTTGTGATACTATAGTAAAAAGATGTAAAGAGATTGGAGTTTTCAAACGATTATGGCAAGAAAAGGTTTATTAATCGTTTTATCTGGACCTTCAGGTGTCGGCAAGGGAACAGTTCGTGCAGCAATTTTTGCAAAAGACAATCAAGAATTCGTGTACTCTGTATCTGCAACGACTCGTAAGCCAAGACCAGGTGAAGTGGATGGAAAAGATTATTTCTTCAAATCAAGAGAAGAATTTGAAGAGATGATTGCAAATAAAAAATTATTAGAATACGCGGAGTATGTAGGAAACTACTACGGAACGCCTTTAGATTATGTACAAGAAACATTAAATAAAGGAAAAGATGTATTCTTAGAAATTGAAGTTCAAGGAGCGCTTCAAGTACGTGAAGCAATGCCAGATGGGGTGTTTATTTTCTTAACACCACCTGATTTGCATGAACTAGAATCTCGCATCGTAAACCGTGGAACAGATTCAGACGAAGTGATTAAAAACCGTATGAAGGTTGCAAGAGAAGAACTTGGTTTGATGAAGTATTATGATTACTCTGTTGTCAATGACAAAGTAGAAAATGCGGTTCAACAAATCGAAGCAATTATTCAAACAGAACATTTACGCATCCAAAGAAACTTGGAAAGCATTGAAGAGTTCGAAGATGAGTTAGAAGAAATTTTAGAAGAAGATTAGAAAGAGGGAATCTATTATGATGTTATATCCATCAATCGATAAATTATTGAAAAAAATCGATTCAAAATATTCATTAGTTATTTTATCAAGCAAACGTGCGCATGAATTACACCACCATGAACCACCAATGTTAGAACACTACGAATCACATAAAAACGTAGGCCGTGCGTTGGAAGAAGTAGTTGCTGGTGACTTAACAATCCGTGAAGATAGCAAACCAGAACACGTATAATCAAATTTATAGTCAAGGGAAACTCCCTTGGCTTTTTTGTTTTCGTAGTTTTGAAGTGTAGAGCAAGCGACAACAAATTAAAGTGCATTATGGTATAATAAGTAGTAAAACTATTTTGGAGGTGAGAAGATGTATGCAAAAGTAATCGTTGACGTTCCGGTCATTCAAGTGAATCGACCATTTGATTATCATGTCCCAGAAAATTTACAAGAGAGTATTGAAGTGGGGATGCGTGTTGCAGTTCCGTTTGGCGGACGAAGTATTTCTGGATTCGTACTAGCACTTAGTGACGAAGTAGATTTTGACGGAGAAGTAAAAGATATTTTGCATTTAATGGATTTAGATCCCGTCTTATCACCAGAGATGATAGAGCTTGGAGCATATTTATCGAAGAAGGTTCATGCTTTCCTGATTCAATGTTATCAAACGATGCTCCCAGCGATGTTGAAGTCGAATTATGAGAAACGATTCGTATTAGTGAATCCGAAAGACCATGAAGATGTGTTTCGAGAAATTTTCCATTACGAAAATACATTGCAATACACGGATGACCTGCCGCAAGAACATTTAAAACGACTAATGAAGTTGAAGAAAGATGGCGCGGTAGTCATCGAGACGGTTGTCAAAGACCGTGCCAAGGTGAAAACAGAAGACTGGATTCGATTGAATTATGTGATGCAAGAATACGAGGAGTTTATTCCAACAATTTCTGCTCGTGCGAAGAAGAAAGTAGCGCTCTTAAAGACATTAGCTTCAATGGAAGTGATGGAAATTGAAAAGAGACGTTTCTTAGAGGATACGGATTTTACAACTGCTGATTTAAAATTCGCAGCAGAACGCAATTGGATTACGATTGTTCAAAAAGAAGTGAACCGTGATCCTTACAAAGGAAGAGTCTTTAAAAAGAGTGCTCCATTCCAGTTGAATCCTGAACAACAAGTGGCGTTTGACCGAGTGAAAGCTGAATCTATCGATACAGACACGTCAAAAGTGTACTTGTTAGAAGGTGTAACTGGTTCTGGGAAAACAGAAGTGTACTTACAATGGATTGGGGAAGTGATTGAAAAAGGAAAGAGCGCGATGATGCTCGTTCCAGAAATCGCATTGACTCCTCAAATGGTCGACCGATTCAAGTCTCGCTTTGGAGACCGAGTGGCGGTGCTTCATAGTGGGCTAAGTGTCGGTGAAAAATACGATGAATGGCGTAAGATTAAAAATAAAGAAGCAGACATTGTGGTCGGTGCTCGTTCTTCGGTCTTTGCTCCATTAGAAAACATCGGAATTATTATTTTAGATGAAGAACACGAAGCAACGTATAAACAAGATGAGTCTCCAAGATACCACGCTCGTGATGTAGCGATTTGGCGTGGGGAATATCATCGCTGTCCAGTAGTGTTAGGAAGTGCGACTCCAAGTCTTGAATCCCGTGCGCGTGCACAAAAGGGAGTGTATACTCTCTTGCGTTTAACGAAACGTGCGCAGGCGCAGCTGTTGCCTGAAGTTCATTTGATTGATATGAGAACGGAATTCGTTCATCAAAAAGGATCATTTTCGAAGACATTACTAGATGCTGTCGAAAAACGATTAGAACGAGGAGAGCAAAGTGTGTTGCTCTTAAACCGACGCGGATATTCTTCTTTTGTACTTTGTCGTGATTGTGGAACGGTATTAGAATGTCCGAATTGCGATATTTCATTAACGCTTCATATGGATTCAAGAAGTATGAAATGTCACTATTGTGGTCATGAAGAACATATTCCTAATTTCTGTCCGAAATGTCATAGTCGACAAATTCGTTATTTTGGAACAGGAACGCAGAAGGTGCAAGAAGAATTGCAGGAAGTGTTCCCAGACGCTCGCATTGTGCGAATGGATGTGGATACGACAAGACGAAAAGGGCAACATGAAGCTATCTTGAAGCAGTTCGAAAATCAAGAAGCGGATATTTTAATTGGAACGCAGATGATTGCGAAAGGCCTTGATTATCCAAACGTAACGCTTGTGGGTGTTATTAATGCCGATACGGCGCTGAATATTCCTGATTTTAGAAGCTCGGAGAAAACATTTCAACTGCTCACTCAAGTGTCAGGACGTGCGGGACGTGGGGATAAGCCAGGTGAAGTATTTATCCAAACCTACAATCCAACGCACTATGCAATTCAATTAGCACAAGGACATCAGTATGAGCGATTCTTTGAAACGGAAATGCGGATGCGTCATATGGCCAACTATCCGCCGTACTTCTTTACAACGATGATTACATTCTCGAGTGAAGATGAAGGGGTGGCGTTGAAGAAAGCTATCGAAGTGCATAAGGCGTTGAAGTCGAATGTGTCGCCGAATGCAGTGGTGTTAGGACCGACTGCGAAATCGATTGCGAGAATGAATAACCGTTATTATTTCCAAATTATTGTGAAATACAAAAACGAACCGCAATTGCAAGAGTTCTTAGAACAATTGATGATGGAAACGCAAGAAGTCGGGTCAAAGAAATTACTCATGACGATTGATATGGAACCACAACATTTCTTATAGAGGTGAAAAATGAAGAAAGTTATTTTTATGGGAACGCCTGAGTTTTCAACAGGTGTTTTGAAACGATTAATTGAAGATGAAACAGTTGAAGTGATTGCTGTTGTCACACAACCTGACCGTGCAGTTGGACGTAAGAAAATCATTACACCCACTCCTGTAAAGGTGGTGGCATTGGAGCATGATATTCCTGTCTACCAACCAGAAAAATTAAGCGGTTCGCAGGAATTGGAAGAGTTGATGCAACTAGATGCAGATTTAATTGTAACGGCAGCTTATGGTCAATTCTTACCAACGAAGTTTTTAAACTTCCCACGTTTTGGTGCGGTGAACGTTCATGCGTCACTCTTACCAAAATATCGTGGTGGAGCTCCAATCCATTATGCAATTATGAACGGGGACAAAGAAACTGGCGTAACGATTATGCGAATGGTTGCGAAGATGGATGCGGGTGCGATTATTTCGCAACGCGCCATTCCAATTACTGGCGAAGACGATGTGGCTAGTATGTTTGAAAAATTAAGCGTCGTTGGAACAGATTTACTAATCGAAACATTACCGGCATTATTTGCTGGAACGATAACGGAAGTAGAACAAGACGAAGCACTAGTATCGTTCTCTCCAAATATTTCAAGAGAGCAAGAGCAAATTGATTGGAATAAAACAGCGAGTGAAGTAGATTGCTTCGTTCGTGGATTACGTCCATGGCCAACATCTTTTACGATTTTAAATGGGAACCGTGTGAAGATGTGGGGTGTTGCTTTGACGGATAAACAAACGGCTAAAACACCAGGAAGCTTATTTGTAGAAGGCGGACGTTTATATGTGGCTTGTGGAAGCGGAACGGTCCTTGAGATTACACGACTTCAACCAGCAGGAAAAGCTCAAATGGATGCGAAGGCATTTATGAATGGATTTTCAGAATGGTTGAAGGATGATGCGATTTTTGAGGGGTTAAACCATGAGTAATGTACGTGACATTTGCGTAGAATTATTAACGAATGTAGAAAAGAATCAAGCATACTCGACTGTTGCGTTTCAGAATGTGATACAAAAACATCAATTAGATGCAAGAGATAGAGGGTTATTAACGGAATTGTTCTATGGAACTATTCAACGTAAATTGACATTAGACTTCTATTTAAAACCATTTATCGAGAAACAAAAGAAAATGGAACTATGGGTACTCAGTTTACTACGAATGACCGTATACCAAATGGCGTATCTTGACCGTGTTCCAGATCGCGCAGCCATTTATGAAGCAGTACAGATTGCTAAGAAACGTGGCCATCAAGGAATTGCAAAATTCGTCAATGGTGTTCTTAGAAATGTGCAACGAGCAGGATTCGATGGATTTTCTTCTATTAAAGATGAACGGGAACGCTTGAGTGTCGAATATAGTATGCCGCGCTGGATTGTAGATTTATTATTTGAACAATATGGGGAAGAAGCTAGAGAAATTTTCCCAAGTTTAAATGTTGCTCCACATTTAAGTGCGCGTATTCAAAATCCGAATATGTCGATTGAAGAAGCGCAAACTCTTCTAAAAGAAGAAGGTGTAACAGTTCAGCCAAGTAAGTTATCTCCTCGAGCGGTGATTGTCGAGGAAGGAGATTTACTACAATCGAAAACCTTCAAAGATGGTATCGTAACGGTTCAAGATGAGTCTTCTTCATTAGTGGCTCAAGTAGGGGACTTACACCCTGGAGATAAAGTGCTCGATACATGTGCTGCTCCTGGTGGGAAAACCACTCATTTTGCTAGCTATTTAGTAGCCAAAGAGGGTGGACTAGTTGAGGCATTAGATTTACATGAAAATAAACTACGTAAAATCCATCAAAATGCTAAACGTCTAGGAGTAGAAGACCGTATTCATACACATGCTCTTGATGCTAGAAAAGCAAAAGAGTTGTTTAAAGAAGAAAGTTTTGATGCGGTATTTGTGGATGCTCCGTGCTCAGGTTTAGGTCTGATGCGACGTAAACCAGATATAAAATACACAAAAAATAGTGAAGATTTAACAAATTTAACAAAAATACAGTTGGAAATTTTGTCTTCAATTGCTACAATGGTAAAGAAAGGTGGAAAACTGATTTATTCTACTTGTACAATTAACAAGGGAGAAAACGAAGAAGTAGTCCACAGCTTTTTAGAAGGACATCCAGAATTTGAGTTACAACCAATCGAAGAATTTGGCTGTACAATGGAGAATCCGATGCTTACTATTCTACCGCATGAATATCATACGGATGGATTTTTCATCGCAAGGATGGTAAGAAAATAATTCGCAACAGGAGGAAAAATATGAAGATAGCCATCAAGAGTGACGTCGGCCAGAGACGTACTTTAAATGAAGATGCTGCCGGATATTTTTTGAATACTCAAAACGTACCGATGATCGTCGTGTGTGACGGAATTGGTGGGCATAATGCTGGGGATGTAGCAAGCGCTATGGCATTATCGCATTTGGGAAAACGTTGGGAAGAAGAAAGTATTACGGATACAGAAGCCGCTTATCAATGGCTCGTTAAAAATATTCAGGCCGAAAATGATCGTATTTTTCAAAAAGCGAATCAATATCGTGAGTTAGATGGAATGGGAACAACAATTGTCGTTGCTGTAGTCATCGATTCTGAATTATTAATTGCAAACGTCGGTGATAGCCGTGCTTATTTGTATCGCAATTATCAGATTAAACAATTAACAGAAGATCATACGCTCGTACAGGAGTTGTTAAAATCTGGAGAGATTTCAGAAGAGGAAGCCAAAAGCCATCCTCAAAGAAATATTGTAACGCAGTCATTAGGGATTACGCTCAATGTTCAGATTGATTTTGTAAGAGTGAGTCTAAAAGATGGAGACACGATTTTCCTTTGCTCAGATGGATTATCGAATATGGTTGAAGATCAATATATTAAAGAAATTCTAGGGAATTATTCAGATGTAACAACGCAAGCGAATAAAGCGGTCGATGCTGCAAATGAAGCGGGCGGTCGTGATAATATTACAGTTGCGATTGCAAAATATACTGCCAGGGAGGAGGTAAAAGAATGATTGCACCAGGAAAAACAGTTGCTGGTCGCTATAAAATTAAGTCTCATATCGGGACGGGTGGAATGGCCACTGTATATTTAGCACAAGATTTAATTCTAGAAAGACCCGTGGCAGTAAAAGTGTTGCGCTTAGACTTCCATACAAATGAAGCTGCAATGAGACGTTTCCAACGAGAAGCGCAATCAGCAACTCAATTAGTCCATCCAAACATTGTGAGTGTTTATGATGTTGGAGAAGAAGACGGAACGAATTACATTGTAATGGAATACGTTGAAGGAACGGATTTGAAAGAGTACATTCGTGAAAGAGGACCTCTTCCACCACGTGAAGCCGTTCGTATTATGTCTCAAATTGTTTCGGCAATCGAATTGGCCCACCAAAATCGAATCATTCACCGCGATATCAAACCTCAAAATATTTTGATTGATAGAGAAGGTAATGTGAAGATTACAGACTTTGGGATTGCAATTGCACTTTCTGAAACGTCATTAACACAAACAAATACATTGCTTGGTTCTGTTCATTATTTATCTCCTGAACAGGCAAGAGGTGGAATGGCAACGATTCGCAGTGATATTTATGCACTTGGTATTGTGTTGTATGAATTATTAGTCGGTGAAGTGCCTTTTGAAGGAGAATCAGCAGTTTCAATCGCGTTGAAACATTTCCAAGAGCCGCTTCCTCGTATTTCACAGATGTTACCAACAGTGCCACAAAGTTTAGAAAATGTGGTATTGAAGGCAACAGCAAAAGAACCTCTTGATCGTTACAGTAGTTGCGACGAAATGTTGGAAGATTTACAAACATGCTTAAATCCAGAACGTTTACATGAGCCAATGTTTAAACCGACTGCTTTCAGTCAGGAAACAAAGGTGTTGCAACCAATTGCGACAGGACCAATCCCTCGTAAAGTTCCAGCAACAAGTAAGGAGGTTCCTGAAATTCAATTCGACGAAGAAAAGAAAGTCGTTCAAGAGGAACCTAAAAAGAAGAAAAAGAAATGGCCATGGCTTTTATTGCTACTATTTATCATCATTAGTGGTGGAGCTATCTATGCATATATTCAAACTTCTCCAAAAGATGTAAAAGTTCCAGACGTAACGAACCTTACTGAAGCGGATGCAAAAGTAAAACTAGCGGACGCTAATCTTGAAGTGTCAGATGTGCAAAAAGTGAAGTCGGACACTGTCGAAGCAGGGAAAGTTGTAGAGACGAACCCTAAAGCAGGGAGTTCTGTAAAAGAAAAATCTAAAGTCGTATTAAAAGTAAGTGCTGGTAAAGACACCGTTGAAGTCGGAGATTATACTGGTAAGACTTTCAATGAAGCTAAAGCAGCCTTGCAAAAATTAGGAATTGCAGTAGAGAAGAAAGAAAGTTATTCAGATACTGTAGAGTCTGGTAAGGTAATGGAACAAAGTGTTGCTAAAGGTGAGAAAGTAGTCGCCAAAGATACAAAAATGGTTTTAACCGTATCTAAAGGAAAAGAACCAGTAACGTTAATCAACTTAAAAGGGTATTCACGTTCAGGCGTTGAAGACTACGCGAAAGAACACGGATTGAAGTTACAAATTTCAGAAGAAAATAGTAACGAAACAGCAGACACTGTTATTAAGCAATCGCCAGCAGAAGGTACAGCTCTTAAAAAAGGGGACACATTAACAGTTGTTATTTCAAAAGGAAAAGGAGAACGAGTAGTTTCTCGCCAATTCGCTATTCCTTATGAAGCGAAGAAGACAAATAATAATAACAATAATAATGCGAACTCAGGGTCAAATGCACAAGAAGCAAAACAAAATACAGTTGAAATCTTTATTCAAGATGCAAACAACAATATTAATACTGCATATCGTACTTTTAAGATTTCTGAGAATACAACTGTAACAATCGATTTTACGTTTAACAATCAAGTTCCAAGTGGTAAATACATCATTAAAAGAGATGGTGTAGCAATCGATACTGGAGTCGTACAATAGAATATTTATGAGAGTCTAGGTTCATGTAGCCTAGGCTCTTTTTTGAATTTTTAGAGAAGAATAAAATATCAAAAAAATTCTTAGTCATTTCAGTTGAAATTGGTTATCAGTTATGATAAATTAATATCACTGTGAAGCGAACGTTCGCTTATAAAACAGTTTCAAAAAAACTTTGAAAAAGTTATACGAAATCTGTTGACAGTAAAAATGTCCTATGATAGGATATAGAAGTTGTTGCAAAACAACGATTGACCTTTGAAAACTGAACAAAGAAGACGAACCAAATGTGTAGGGACTTCATCTTTGAATGAAGAAACAACAATTTCTTATCTCTTAAAGAGATACAATAAGTCAGTAATTAAAATGAGCTTTTCAAAGCTCATGAAAATTCAAATTTTTCATGAGAGTTTGATCCTGGCTCAGGAC
>JABZYY010000022.1:16259-16496 GCA_015264885.1 Streptococcus sp.
CGGCGTGCCTAATACATGCAAGTCGAACGAGAGCGACCGGTGCTTGCACTGGTCAATCTAGTGGCGAACGGGTGAGTAACACGTGGGTAACCTGCCCATCAGAGGGGGATAACATTCGGAAACGGATGCTAAAACCGCATAGGTCCTTTAACCGCATGGTTGAAGGAGGAAAAGAGGCGCAAGCTTCTGCTGATGGATGGACCCGCGGTGCATTAGCTAGTTGGTGAGGTAACGGCT
>JABZYY010000023.1 GCA_015264885.1 Streptococcus sp.
CCGTTGCCTTGTCTCCTACATAACGCAGGTGCCATGCTTCGGCTTGGTAACCGGTGATGGCTTCCTTGCCGGGTTGGAATCGGACGATGAATCCGTACTCGTGGGCGTGCGTATGAAGCCAGTGGATGGCGTCGCTGTATTCTGGGCCGTCGAGTAAGTTTCCGTGGGAGTCGAGAATATCGAAGGCGAGACCTGTTTGGTGTTCGCTATATCCTGGGCGAGCAGAATACGTGTCTGCGGCGGCTTTTCCTTCACGGGATACATAGTCGTTATAGAGTTCGGTTTGATAGTCATAGGAACGATATCCGCTGTACGTGTCGCTAATCGGATAGCCGAGTTCTTGCATGCGATGAATTAACGCGCGGACTTGTTGGCCAGCCGTCGGGTCTTCGCCGGGCGCATAGGTGGATGGGAGCGCGTGTTTTTTATTGACGATGATGTCATACCCAAGGGAAAGGTCAGCCTTGCCACTTGCAGCCTGCGCTTGCGTAGTAGCTTCAGTCGCAGAAGTCGCTTCGGTACTTTGAACCGTCGTTTCCGTTGTTGTGCTAGTAGTCGTGCTCGTTGTTTGCGCAGTCGTTGCCATCGAACTCGTGGTCGTTTCAGCGGGCGTGTTCTTGCCCGAACAGCCAAGGAGAATGAAGCATAGTGCAACTGCTGGTATGAGTTGTTTTTTCACAGGAATCATCCTTTCTTTGTCACTATAAGTGTAGCATAATTCCGAAGCTTTGGGAGGCTTTTTTGTGAAAAATTAAACTCTCATTAAAAAACGAACAATGAAAGATGAAACTTCCATGAATTAACAGGATTTTCTACAGAAAAGCTTGCTTTTTCTTTTAAAAGTGGTATATTATTCGTTAATAAATTCAATCACTGGAGGTTTGTGCTATGTCAAAATGGGAAACAAAATTTCAAAAAGAAGGATACACATTCGATGATGTTTTACTAATTCCAGCGGAGAGTCATGTCTTGCCAAATGACGTGGATTTACACGTGCAATTAGCCAAAAACATTCGTCTCAATATTCCTTTAATGAGTGCAAGTATGGATACCGTCACAGATTCAACAATGGCGATTGCGATTGCGCGTCAAGGTGGATTAGGCGTGATTCATAAAAACATGTCTATCGCAGAGCAAGCAGAAGCAGTTCATAAAGTAAAACGTTCAGAAAGTGGCGTTATCATCAATCCATTTTTCTTAACTCCATCCCATAAAGTACAAGACGCCGAAGACCTCATGGCAAAATACCGTATTAGCGGTGTTCCAATCGTAGACGACTTAGAAACACGTCACCTCGTTGGGATTTTGACAAACCGTGACTTACGATTCATTTCAGATTATTCCATTTTAATTGACGAAGTAATGACAAAAGAGCACCTCGTAACGGCTCCAGTTGGAACATCCCTCAAAGATGCCGAAGCCATTCTTCAAAAACATAAAATCGAAAAACTACCATTAGTAGACGATAAAGGTTGCCTCGCTGGTTTAATTACGATTAAAGACATCGAGAAAGTGATTGAATTCCCGAACTCTGCTAAAGACGAACACGGACGTTTACTCGTAGCCGCAGCAGTGGGGATTACTTCAGATACGTTTGAACGCGCTAAAGCATTACTCGACGCAGGTGCGGACGCCATCGTCATTGATACTGCTCACGGTCATAGTGCCGGCGTGATTCGCAAAATTAAAGAAATCCGCGAAACGTTCCCTGACGCAACATTGATTGCCGGAAACGTAGCGACAGGAGAAGGCACACGTGCTTTATTCGAAGTAGGCGTGGACGTTGTAAAAGTCGGAATCGGACCTGGTTCTATCTGTACAACTCGTGTCGTTGCCGGTGTAGGGGTTCCGCAAATCACAGCGATTTACGATGCCGCAACGGTTGCAAAAGAATTTGGCAAAGCGATCATCGCAGACGGTGGAATTAAGTACTCAGGAGATATCGCTAAAGCTATCGCAGCGGGTGGACATGTGGTGATGTTAGGAAGCATGCTTGCTGGAACAGACGAATCTCCAGGTGAATTCGAAATCTTCCAAGGACGTCGCTTCAAGACATACCGCGGAATGGGAAGTCTCGCAGCGATGGAAAATGGTTCAGGCGACCGTTACTTCCAAGCGAAAAACGAAGCAAACAAACGCGTGCCAGAGGGAATCGAAGGGCGTGTGGCCTACAAAGGTTCTGCTGCGGATATTATCTTCCAAATGGTTGGCGGATTGCGTTCTGGTATGGGGTATGTTGGGGCGCATAATTTAGAAGAGCTTCGCGAGAATACGCAGTTTGTGCGTATGAGTGGTGCGGGTCTAAGAGAAAGCCATCCGCATGATGTTCAAATTACTAAAGAAGCACCAAACTATTCAATTTCATAAAAAAATAACAAAAGCTATTAACCGAAGGTTTTTGGATATCTTCATAATAGCGATAATAGCTGTACCGGACTGAGCCTAAGGTCTCAGTTCCTCTCGACTGTCAAACTGCCTCTAGGGAATAAAATCCCCAGAGGCAGTAATTCGTTTCGAGTACACTCGCTATTATTGCTATTATAGAATCCAAAACCCGGTTAATAGCTTTTTTAATCGAATAGTTCAGCTAGAAAGCGAAAGAACATCAGGTGTGCCTCTCACCACTCATGACAAACTGGTAGTCTCTTTGAGAGGCAGGGAGGGAAAAGAACATCATGTGTGCCTTTCACCACTCACTACAAACTGGTAGTCTCTTTGAGAGGGAGGGGAGATAGGACAGGGGATGTGCGTTTTACGGCTAACAACTTCATTCGTGCAGGGAGAGAAAGACACAAAAGTTTCAAAGCTTTAATAATGAAGAATTCGGAAAAATTGGGAAAGTGGTTCTTACGAGATTGGTGACAAGAAATACGATAAGGGTGCGGTTTGAGGAGGGGTGGAGTTAATTTTTGGTTTGGAAAAGGTTAGGAAAAAGGAAAATTAGTTGTTTTTGGGGTGGTCATCGGTTATGATGTACATGTTTCTGAAAATTTATGAAAGCTTTGAAAGGAAGCAACAAGGATAGCGCCAGGCCTGTTGGAAAACAGGTGACGAGGAATGAGTTTATCGAAACACTCGGCGGATGACTCAAGGCAGTGCAGTCTACAGTTTCATACAAACCATTTTTGCAAGGAAATGACAAAATTGAAACAGCACCAGAAACATAATCAAAATTACAATAAAAAGAGGACTAAAAAGAACCTCTGATAAAAGGAGTTAAACATTATGTGCGGAATCGTAGGATGTATTGGACATGGAAAAATCCAAATAGTAGTATTAAACGGATTAGAAAAGCTTGAGTATCGTGGATATGACTCAGCAGGATTATTTATTATGGACGAAGATGGATCAACACAATTAGTAAAACGTGTTGGACGTATTCAAAATCTTCGTGATGCAGTGGATGAAGAAATTCCAGCATTTGCAGGGATTGGGCACACTCGTTGGGCAACACACGGACCAGCGACAGAAAACAACGCTCACCCTCACCAATCACAATCAGGTCGTTTCACATTAGTGCACAACGGCGTTATTGAAAACTATGACGAATTGAAAAAAGAATTCTTAAGTGACGTTGATTTCAAATCTCAAACAGATACTGAAGTTGCCGTAAACTTAGTAGAATACTTTGCAAACAAAGAAAACTTATCAGGAAAAGAAGCTTTCCGTCGCGCGTTGAAAGAAATCCGCGGATCATTCGCTTTCGGTTTATTAGACAGCGAAAAACCAGGCGTTCTTTACGCAGCGAAACATAAGAGCCCATTATTAGTAGGGGTTGGCGAAGGTTTCAACGTAATCTGTTCAGATGCAATGGCAACAATCGCTGAAACAGACCGTTACATCGAAATCAAAGACGAAGAGTTAATCACTTTAACAGACACATCTGTAGAAATCGAAACAATCGACGGCGAACCAGTAGAACGTGCACCATTCGTTGCAGAATTAGATGCAGACGATTTAGAAAAAGGGGCTTACCCTCACTACATGTTGAAAGAAATGGATGAACAACCAGTTGTATTACGTAAAATCATCCAAAACTATCAAGATGAAAATGGTCAATTACAAGTCGATAAAGAAATCCAAGACAGCATTTTAGCAAGCGACCGCATTTACGTGATTGCCTGCGGAACTAGCTACCATGCAGGATGGGTTGGTAAAGCGTTAGTAGAACAACTTGCTGGAATTCCAGTAGAAGTTCACTTAGCAAGCGAATTTGCATACCACCAACCATTATTATCACAAAAACCATTCTTCATTTTCTTATCACAAAGTGGAGAAACAGCGGACAGCCGTCAAGCATTAGTAAAAGTAAACGAGCAAAACTTCCCATCATTAACAATCACAAACGTGAAAGGGTCAACTCTTTCTCGTGAAGCAAGCTATACTTTACTATTACATGCAGGTCCTGAAATTGCCGTAGCTTCAACAAAAGCTTACACTGCACAAATCGCAGTAATGGCCGTTTTAGCAGACGCATTACGCGCTTCTAAAGGTTTAGAAGCTCCATTCGACATGAAACACGACTTAGGTGTCGTTGCGGCTTCAATCGAGAGCGTATTATCAGACAAACAAGCCGTTCAAGACTTAGTCAAAGAGCGCTTATTAGAAACTCGCAATGCTTTTTACATCGGTCGTCACTTAGACTACTATGTAGCGATGGAAGCAGCGTTGAAATTAAAAGAAATCTCATACGTGCAAACTGAAAGCTTTGCCGCAGGGGAATTAAAACACGGAACAATCGCCCTTATCGAAGAAGGCACTCCAGTTATCGCATTATTAAGCGAACCAGTAGTAGCAAGCCACACTCGCGGAAATATCCAAGAAGTGAAAGCTCGTGGCGCTGTCGTAACAACAATCGCGATGGAAGGTGTTGAGCAAGAAGGTGACGATATCGTCGTTCCAGCGGTGCCAATTTTATTAGCACCAATCGTATCTGTAGTGGTAACGCAATTAATCGCGTACTACACTTCTCTAGGCAAAGGCTTAGACGTGGATAAACCGCGTAACTTGGCCAAATCGGTTACAGTAGAATAGAAAAAATGGTGGACGGCTGTCCACCATTTTTTGTTTTCGAAGGATGCAAAATCCATTTGAAAAGAAGAGAGAATATAGCCCAAGGGGCTAAAAAATAAACTTCATACCGCTTCGGATATCTTCATAGCTGCGATAATAGCTGTACCGGGGCGAGCCTAGGGTCTCGCTCCCTATCGAGCTTCAAACTGACTCTAGGAAATAAATTTCCAGAGTCAGTAATTCACATCGATTACAATCGCTATTATTGCCGCTATAGAATCCGAAGGGTATTCCGTTTATTTTTTATCCCTGTGTTTGTGCCTTATTTCAAATGGATTTTGCCTTCATTCGAAAGAAAGGGAGAGAAGAAAAGAGAAGTTAGGTGCAGAAAACATAGTCGCTGCAGAGGTGCGGTGATGAAGGGGCGTAACATGCGTTCAAGTGTTTCTCGCAGTGTAACAGACGAGCAATCCTTCAAAGATGTGTGAGCTTATTCGAACGAAATTCTGCTAGCAAAAATTGGATAAAGAGTGCAGACAAGATTACGGAAAATCATGCGGATTTTATAATCGCAGTAACAGGGGATAGCATTCGAAGTGAATTACGGACTCTTTTAGAGTCCGTTTGAATCTCGAAAGTGCTTGAGACGTAGGCTCAAGCCGGTGCCCCATTACAGCGATTATAAAGAAATCCGCAAGGATTTGCAGGAATCTTGTCTTTGTATTTCGTAGGATGTTTCAGCTGTGTTATTTCGTTCGAGCACTTCACAGACATTTTTTTGCGAAGGGGTTGGCTCGTCTGTTATAATGAAAGCAAAGAGTTGAAAGGATGGACGGGCATGAAGGTTGTATTCGTCTGCCTGGGGAATATTTGTCGTTCTCCGATGGCAGAAGCTGTATTTAGAAAAATGGTTCATGAAGAAGGATTGGAAGATAAAATTACGATAGATTCCGCTGCGACAAGTACGTGGGAGCATGGGAATCCGGTGCATCACGGCACTCGTAAGAAACTCGAGGAGCACGACATTTCCGCAAAGGGGCTTGTGTCACGGACGTTGGATGAAACCGACCTGGATGCCGACTACATCTTGGGAATGGATGCGTCGAATGTGCGTAATATCCACTCGTTTGTCGATGGAAAATCGGATGCGACGGTGGCGCGCTTATTAGAAGTGGCAGGAGTGAATCGTGATATCGCCGATCCGTGGTATACAGGGGACTTTGATGCGACGTATCGCGATGTGACGCTCGGGTGCAAGGCGCTTCTAGAGCAATTGAAGCAGGAATTAAATCAATAGAGGTGTAGTTATGAAGAAAATTAGTGAACTAGGGATTACAGGGAAAAAGCTCCTAATTGAAGGGATTGCATTCCTTATTGCTGGGGTGTTGCTCCTAATCTACGGACCAAGCTTCCCAGAATTGATGTTACGTCTGTTTTTAACATTCTTATGGGCTCGTGAACTATGGAATTTCTTGTTCCGTTGGTTTAGTAAGGCGGCGGCAAAAGATCCGTTATGGCTGAATGTTGCTAAATTTTTCCTTTACGGATTTTTAGCAGGAAATCAATTTTTTATCTCGCTTCCGATTGCGATTGTCAGTATCTTGATGGGGCTTAACGAAGTGATGAAAGCGGCCACTAGTGGCGTAACGTACTATATTTATGTCAAAGACGGTATCCGTCCGCGACTGCGCTTGCTCATTGATACCATTTGGCTCTCAGTTGTCGGGGTAGCGACTTTACTGGCTCTTGGGGGCGACGGCAACTTACAAATGTTCTTCCTTGCGCTTTATTTCATCGGGCTTGGGACTAGTAACATTCGTGACGGATGGTTCTTCGAGGCCGAAGTTGGAAAGAAAGTCCTTCGTAGACGCTTGCGTCGAGGGATGCCGTTGGTACTGGCTGCGATTATTCCTCGTGTGACTTTGCAAAAAATCAATGATGCGTTGGAACTCGGAGAAGGCGAAACCGCTTCTGAAATTTACGACCGTGCCAAAGAAAATGCAGAACCAAACTTAGAAATGTTTATTCACGTCACAAAAGACGGATTTGGGGCAATCGGGCATGTCGACCTATGTTATAAGGGACGCATTATTTCATTCGGGAACTACGATACGAATTCCGAGCGCCTGTTTGGAACGATGGGGGACGGGGTACTTTTCAGTGCCGACCGTGAAAAATACATTGAATTTTGCAAGCGCGAAAACCATAAGACTTTACTCGGCTATGGCCTGGCGTTATCTCCAGAACAACTCGCGGCCATCGATAAGGAAATCGCCAAATTGATGTCGTTGACAGTACCGTGGGATCCGCCGCAAATGGTGAAACCAAAGCGTCCTGGAATCGACAAAGAAGAACCGATGTATGCCTACAAGCTAAAACAAGAAGCAGATGGCCGCTTGTATAAATTTACCTCTTCAAAATTCAAGACGTATTTTGTCATGAGTACTAACTGCGTACTGCTAGCCGATACGATTGTCGGAGCAGCAGGAACCGATATTTTAAGCGTCCGTGGATTTATTTCCCCAGGGACGTACCAAGACTACTTAGATAAGGAGTTTGAGAGACCGCACAGTCTAGTCGTGACCAAGCGCGTCTATCAGTAAGAACATGGAACTTCAGGAAAAAGAATTCTTTATGAGGGAAGCGTTGAAGGAAGCGCAGAAAGCCTACGACCAAGCGGAAGTGCCAATCGGGGCGGTTGTCGTACTGAATGGTGAAATCATCGGTCGTGGCCACAACTTACGCGAGAAGGAACAAGACGCCACCTTGCACGCTGAAATCAAAGCCATTCGCCAGGCGAACCAGCACCTTGGAAGTTGGCGCCTCGAAGACTGCGAACTCTTCGTCACGCTGGAACCTTGTCCGATGTGTAGCGGAGCGATGATTCTCGCGCGTCTCAAAAAGGTGACGTTTGGAGCCTTCGACCCGAAAGCCGGGACAGCTGGCACCTTTATGAACCTCCTTCAAGACGAGCGGTTCAACCATCAAGTCGAAGTCGAGCAAGGCATCTTGGAAGACGAATGCAAAGAGATTTTGCAGACATTCTTCAAAGGCCTTCGCGAACGCAATAAACAAAGAAAACAAGAAGCAAAAGAAGCACAGCTTTCCGAGTAGGAGGCTGTGCTTTTTAACGTTCTTAACAAAAACTTATCATTGTAAACGGTTATCCACGCTTGAAAATCATTTTCATTTTATATAAAATTTTACATAGTTTGAAAAAGGAAAGGAGCAGTAAATATGAAATTATCAGAAAAACAAACACAAATATTAGGGTGGATCGCAACATGTATGTCTGTGGCGATGTATGTAGCTTATATTCCGCAAATTATGAATAACTTAGCTGGACACAAAGGAGACTTCATTCAACCACTCGTTGCCGCATTAAACTGCTCATTATGGGTATACTATGGATTATTCAAACCAGACCGTGATATTCCACTAGCAGCTGCAAACGCACCTGGTATCTTCTTTGGTCTAATCTCTGCTTTTACAGCAATTTTTTAATCAATGATGATTCGCACAGCTTCATTTATGAGGCTGTGCTTTTTGATTTGATGGAGTATAATAAAGGCGATTAATATCGGTTAAAGTTAAGAAAGGAGCATTTGTATGAAAAAATATATCGAGCAACTTGAGAAGGATTTTTCGCCCATCCAGAACGGGTTCAAAGAGGAAGAAAGAAGAGCCCTACAAGATTACCAAGCTTGCAAGCAAGAAGAGATAGAGCAGCTGGCACATCTCGCCTATCGGTCTGAGGTGTATCAAGTTCGAATGTACGGAGTCTTCCTATTTGGTTATTTATCTCAAAAAGAGGAAATTCTAGCCTTTATGAGAGAGGAAGTTTCCAAGGACGATAACTGGAGAGTGCAAGAAGTGTTAGCGAAGGCATTCGACGAGTATTGTAAAAAAGTCGGCTATGAAAAAGCACTTCCCATCATAGATGAGTGGCTAACCCATCCGTATCCAAATACCAGACGAGCGGTCACAGAAGGCTTACGGATCTGGACGAGCAGACCGTATTTTAAAGAACACCCCTATGAAGCCGTCCGAAGAATTGCCGCCCTCAAAGAAGACGAAAGCGAGTATGTCCGCAAATCTGTCGGCAATGCCCTTCGAGATATTAGCAAGAAGTTCCCAGAACTCATCGAAGCAGAACTAGCAACATGGAAACTGGATGGCAAGGCAATCAAGCAAGTCTATTCACTAGCTAGCAAATTCCTTTAAAAAGAAAATCCCCTCACTAGATAGGACGCTTAAAGAGGGTTGACGTTTGAATTCTCATTTTCACAGGAGTAAAATAGAGGATGTCGTTAAAAGTTTCAAAGTGAACTGGAGGAATTCGTATGTCATTTTTAGGTTATAACAAAGGAGAAACGTTAGAATTCAACTACAAAAAGGCGTGTGGCTTATGGCTCATCGCAGTCGCATTCGTGATTGCACTCGCGACGGTTGTAGGTGGAGAACAAATCATTAATATGCAGGTCTTCAGTATCGGCTATATGGTGAGCTTCTTTTCTATCAATCTAAATAAAAAAGTCCTTCATAAGTTTTCGGATGGCCCTTCAACACCTTTCCAACGAAAAGTGTCCTTATACTCAGTAATTCTTTTATTTATCTTATTAGTGTTATTAGGAGGCCCATTCTTCAAAACAGAAAACTGGAGACTCATTTGGTTAGGCGCGCTCTTAGCAACAGGAATTCATTTCTTCCCGTACTACTTCGTTCATGGGAAATCAATGATCTTCCTAGGGTTGGCATGTGTGATCAATGCAGCGGTAGGATACCTTTCTCCTCAAAGCTCTCTCGTGACCATCGCCTATATCGATGCCTTTATTAAATTAGCCTTTGGACTTTACCTATTCTTTTTATCAAAACCATCCAAAGCATAAACTTATTTTAGAGAACAAACAGCAAATCAATCCGGTTTGCTGTTTTTTTATGGTTGATTTCTGCGGAACTTTGCGGATTTCTTCATAATAGCTGTTCCTACGAAATCAACAGACCATGACTTTAGTAATGTAAATGAATGACAAAAGTGCCTGTTGTACGACTCCTTAAAATGATTTAATAAAGACAAGGAAAACAGTTAAGGAGCGATTCAAATGAAAATCAACATCAAAAAACAAGACACAAACCAACTTACAAAAGACCTAATGGTTATAGCGCTCGTCGTCAATGCGTTAGCCCTTGTCCTTCACCTGATTCTAAACATGTTTACAGGCGTAGCGTTGATCACTGCAGTCACAAGCCATTTCATCTTTATCCTCCTCCCAATCATGTACCTAGCAGAGGATGCTAAGAAAAATAAAGAAGCCGGCAATCGGTAAGCGCAAGCGAACATCTTAGATAGTTTTTCCTTCTGGAGAGACTATCTTTTTTAGTGTCTCTTTTGCCATCCTCGGTACGGTTTTATGTTAGAAAACAAAGCAGATTCGCTTGAAAAAGAAACACCACATAGCAAAGTACGAACTCCCATCGTTGGCGGTAGGGAGCAGACATATTATTTCTTCACGTTGATTTCGGAGAAGCTTGCGGATTTTATAATCGCAGTAACGGGGAATCGCATCGAATGTGAATTACGAGAAGTAAGGACTGGTCCTGTACTTCTCGTTTGAAGCTTCGAAGGTGAGAGACTCATGGAGGCTCGAACCGGTGCCCTGTAACAGCGATTATGAAAATAATCCGCAAGCATTCGAAGAAATCAACACCCGCAAGGGTGCGCTTTTAAGAAGAAAGAATTATGTATGGAGCACTCCCTAAATCCTACCACCAACCCCCATTGGATAGCCCCATCCGCACTCTTGCTATGGAGCGGTTTTGTTAATTTCTTTTTCAAGCAAAATCTGCTTGCTTTTCGAGGAGAAGTTTTGTATAATAGTACGTGCCGTTAGGCCGTATGGCAATAGCGAACTTATGAATCGAGTCAGGTCCGGAAGGAAGCAGCTATAAGTAACGTTCGCTATGTGCTGTATGTACATAGAAGAAGAATCAGGCTGGACCAACGGTTCAGCCTGTTTTTATGAAAAGAGTATCCAGTGGAGGGAGAATAGTCGCATGAAAAATCAGAGTTTCCAAGAAGAAGTGCAGCACTTAGAAATCGTGCAGGACTTAATGGAACAAAAAGTGGCGATCGAGAAAAACCGATTGCAAGAACGCGACCTGGATATCGCTAGACAAGATACCATTCAGTATGGAATCCAACAATTAGAAAACCAATTGGAATCTCCATACTTTGGAAGAATTGACGTTCAATTTGAAAAAGATGAGAGAGTTGAGAAGATGTATATCGGACCTGCAACTTTCTTTGACGAAGACGACAATGTGCAAGTGTATGACTGGCGTGCTCCAATCGCAAGCCTATTTTACGAAGGAACATTAGGAGAGCTTCAATACGAAACACCAAATGGCTTCGAGAAAGCTCAGGCCTTCTTAAAACGCGATATCGTCATCCGTAAGGGTGAATTAAAATCTGTTTATGACATTGAAAATGAAGAATCATTATTGATGGATGCCTTAAGCGCACCAACAAACCGTGACGGACACCTAGAAGGAATCACGGCGACGATTCAAAAAGAACAAAATGAAATTATTCGTTTAAATCCAAAAGACTGGTTCATCGTGAATGGGTGTGCCGGAAGTGGGAAGACAACGATTTTACTACAACGCATTGCGTACTTGATGTACCAAGCAAAAGACAAGCGTATGAGCGATATGCTTCTGTTGTCGCGTAACCAATTATTTGCCAAATACGTTTCACACGTAATCCCAAGCTTAACGGGAAGTGAATTGTACCAACAAACATTAGCGCAACATACCATCGAGCTTTATCGCAAAATGTATTTGCATAAAACAACAGCGCTTAGCCAAGTGCCAACGCGCAAAGTGTATTTAACAGACAGCGAATGGATTGCGCTTGTACACCGTAATATCGAAGGCTTATCTGCGAAAGATTTGCCATACCGTGCCATCGGAATTAAAGGGCAAGCCGTATTTACGATGAAAGACTATCAAAAACTCGTCGAAAGCGTGAATACAGCGCTACCGTTGCAACAACAATTAACGCAAATGCAAACGGTGCTCGAGCGTACGTTGAAACGTCGTCTCACGAAGTTCTTTATGTCTGAAAAGGCAAAAGCGGTCTATGAATCAATGAACGCGATGCAAATCGAAGTGTTGATGAAAGACGTGGAGACAAAGAGCGAGACAGAGTACTACCAAGCGCTTGGACAAAAAGTGTTCGAGAAGGAAGTACAAGAAGTAACGCAACAAGTGGAAATGTTCGCATTCGTGGATATTGCCGCACTTGTGGCGAAATGGATGCCCGAAGCGAAAGCCCGTCGCCAAGAACTTGGTAAGACGGACAACGCGCCACTTCCATTGAAGAAGATTGAAGGCAGCCGCATGCAAGTCACTGCAGAAGGAATCCGTCTGTTGCAATATGTCGCAACACGCGTGACACCAGTTCGTGACTACACAGGCTTCAGCCACCTCTTCATCGACGAAGTGCAAGACGTGTCACTCTTATGGCTTGGAACCTTATCCAACTATTATTTCCGTGCGAAATTCACGGTAGTGGGAGATACCTTCCAATCGTTCTCAACGGCTACAACGATTTTCACATTGGAAAAACGACATCCAGAACTCGTGGACTTGATTTTTGCAAACCGCACGTTAACGCACCGCAACTTAGCAATCAGTTACCGTTGTACGGCGCAAATTTCACGTTTTGCAAATGGCATTCTAAATTGGCCACTTGATAAAAATGTGTTCCCACGTTCAGGGGCAGAAGTAGCGGTATACTTAGAACAAGAAGATCAAGAAATGGCACGCTTAAACACGTTACTGGAAGAAAGTCCAAAAGGCTACCATACGACAGCGATTCTTTGCCGTACGATGGATGAGGCCAAAGCGTTGTACCAACAGCTCGACCAAGATGACATTGCGCTTCTGGAAGATAGCAGCGAGTCACTGGGCAGCCGCTTCGTGTTAACGACGATTCAAGTCGCTAAAGGGATGGAGTTCGACGAAGTCATCATTTGGAACGCGACAGACGAAGCGTACCATACGATGAAAGAACAAATGATGCTGTACACCACATGTACACGTGCAAAACACCAGCTCTCACTCATCACTCAAGCAGGTAAAGAGAGCCGCTTTATCAAGAATTCGAAAGCACCGATGAAGCGAATCGGGCAGTAGAATTTTTAGCAAATCTATACTAGAATAGAACTGTAAAATTTTGAAAAAGGCAGGGAAGTAAAATGGCTTATCAAGCATTATATCGAAAATGGCGTCCTCAAACGTTCGATGATATGGTCGGGCAAAGTGCGGTCACGCATACATTGAAGAACGCGATTAGCAATCACAAAACGAGTCATGCTTACTTATTTACAGGACCTCGTGGGACAGGAAAAACGAGTGCCGCGAAGGTGTTTGCAAAGGCCATTAACTGTCCAAATCAAACAAACGGTGAACCGTGTAACGAATGTGAGATCTGTAAAGGAATCACGAACGGAACAATTGGCGATGTCATCGAAATCGATGCTGCCAGCAACAATGGTGTCGAAGAAATCCGTGATATTCGTGACAAGGCGCGTTATGCACCAACGCAAGCCGAATACAAAATTTATATTATCGACGAAGTGCATATGCTCTCAACAGGAGCATTCAACGCACTGTTAAAAACCTTAGAAGAACCGCCTCAAAAGGTCATCTTCATTCTCGCAACGACGGAACCGCATAAGATTCCAGCGACGATTATCTCGCGTACGCAACGTTTTGACTTTAGACGTATTACGTCGCAAGAAATTATCGACCGCTTGGCGTATATCTTAGGCCAAGAAGGAATCGAATACGAAGCGGATGCCTTAAGCGTGGTGGCAAGATGTGCCAACGGTGGTATGCGTGACGCCTTGAGTTTACTCGACCAGATGATTTCATTTGGCGACGGCAAGGTGACGCTAGAGGAAGCGATTCAAGTGTCGGGAAGTCTGACAGACGATTTGATGATTGATTTCGTGAAAGACTTACAAGAAACAAAGGCTGAAGAAGCCCTTGAAAAATTACAACAGCTCTTCAAAATCGGGAAAGAAGCTAGCCGCCTAGTAGAAGAATGGTTGGAATTTGCTAGAGACCTCCTCATCGCGAAACAAAGTGGCGAGGCAATCGGTCGTAGCGAGCGATTCCTTCAATTCAAAGACGAAGTGGAACCGGAATTCTTATACCGTTTTGTAGAGGCGTTAAATCAAACGCAACAAGAAATGCGCTTCACGACAAAACCAACGATTTCGCTGGAAGTGTTGACGATTAAAATGGCGCAACCGTACACATTGACGCCAAGAACCAGTTCTGGTGCACCAGCGTTGCCAAGTAGCGAAGAAGTGCAACAGTTGCAACAACAAATCGCGCAAATGCAGCAGCAAATGAACGCGTTGTTGCAAGGTGGCGCACCTCAAGCACAACAGGCACCAAAAGCACAGGCGCCAAGACCAACGCGTGCGGCCTTTAAGCCAAATACGACGGCCATCCAAAAGATCTTGACGGAAGCGACTCGCGAAGACTTGTTGAAGGTACGCGACTTATGGGGTGACTTACTCAGTTGCTTGAACCCGCAAGAACAAGCGCTGTTGAGCCAATCAACGGTGAACGCGGCGGGGCCAAATGGATTCGTCCTCGGATTTGCGTACGACCACTTGTGTGACATTTCAGAAACAAGACCAGGATTCCGTGAGCTCATCCAAGAACATCTGGAACGCCTCGGTGGCTACAGTGGAACGTTCGTGGCAGTGACACAACATCAATGGCCACAAATTCGTGCGGATTTCTTACAAGAACGCAAGAAGAACCAAGAAGAGGAAGCTGTTTCCATCGTGACGGAAGAACCGGCCGTGGAAGATTCCCTCACACCAGAACAACAAGCATTTGAACAAAAAGTAAACGACACGATTGAACTCTTCGGGGAAGACATCGTGCAAATCGAAGAATAGAGACGGAGGAATTAAATATGCGTGGAATGGGAAATATGCAAGGCATGATGAAACAAATGCAAAAATTGCAAAAACAAATGGCGCAAGCTCAAGAAGAATTAAACCAAACAGAATACACAGGAACTTCTCAAAGTGATTTAGTAAAAGTGACTGTAAACGGAAAACGCCAAGTCTTAAACGTGGAAATCAAACCAGAAGCGGTGGATCCAGACGATGTAGAATTATTACAAGACTTAGTGTTAATGGCGACAAACGATGCGTTAACGCAAGCAGAAAAAGCCAACGACCAAACAATGGGTCAATTCACAAAAGGATTAAACATCCCAGGATTCTAATTGATGGAGGTTTGAGCATGCATTATCCAGAACCGATTGCACGATTGATGGATAGCTTTATGAAGCTGCCGGGAATTGGTGCGAAGACGGCTGCACGACTTGCCTTCTTCTGCATGGATATGCGTGAAGAAGACGTCTTAAATTTTGCGAATTCGCTCATCAGCTGCAAGCGTGACCTACATATGTGTTCCGTTTGTGGAAATGTGACGCAGGAAGATCCGTGCGAAATTTGTGCGGATACTACGCGTGACCGTACGAAGATTCTTGTGGTGGAAGACGCCCGAGATGTGATGAGTATGGAGCGGATGAAGGAATATAAAGGGCTCTATCATGTGCTTCACGGGGTATTGTCTCCGTTGGAAGGGACGGGGCCGGATGATATTAATATTACTTCGCTGATTACGAGGTTGCAGGACCCGGAAGTCCAGGAGGTTATCATCGCGACTAATGCGACAGCGGAAGGTGAAGCGACTGCCATGTACTTGTCACGTCTCATCAAGCCAGCTGGTATTAAAGTAACGCGTCTGGCTCATGGGCTAGCGGTCGGCAGCGACATCGAATACGCAGACGAAATGACTCTCTTCCGTGCCATCGAAGGACGAAGAGAACTATAATAAAATCTATTGATTCAATGAAAATGATAGTTAAGACGTTGTCTTAAATCGCCCTCTGGGGACATCTTCATAGTGATGATAGTAAAGGCATCGGATTGAGCCTAGGTCTCAATCCTACCAAGCCTCAAAGAGCCACAGGAGAATAAATTCTCTTGTGGCTCTATTTCGCATTGGTTGCTTTTTCTTTACTATTCTCACTATAGAGTCCCCGAGGGCTTTTTTAAGCCAACGAAACTGCTTTTGAATCAATAGATTTTATTTTTTGCTTCAACAGCACGGGAGAGAGTGCGTTTCGAGGGGATGCGGGGCTAGTGATGAGCAGGGTGTTACTCTCTGAGGTTTGTGAGAGTGACAGGGCATGGCGTGCTTGCCTTCCGGTCTTGGAACTGCGACTACGGGGTGTGTGCTTTGGAAGGG
>JABZYY010000024.1 GCA_015264885.1 Streptococcus sp.
CAACAACAGAGTCTACTACAACAACAGAATCAACAACGACTACAGAGTCAACTCTACTGAAGCAACACAACTACTACTGAAGCAACAACAACAACTACTGAAGCAACAACAACTACGACAGAAGAAACTACAATGGGTGATGCTAGTGTATTCCCATCTGATCATTTATAATTCAATATGAAACGAAACTGGTGAAGGAAACTTCGCCAGTTTTTTTGTTTGTTCCTAAAGACAGGGAAGAGTAACTTTGAAAAGTTTGTGAATTTACACGGGGATGAATTGTGTTTCGAGGAAAGTTATGTGATAATGAAGGCATATTACTAAATAGGTGAGGAAGGTGTGTATGAAGAAAATAGCTTTACGACTAACAGCAATGATTATGTTGTTTGGGATTTTTGGATTCAATACAACTAGCATCGCTGAAGCAACACATCCAGATGTAATCACTGTTCAATATACTGATTTAACTCCACAACAGAAAGAAGCCATTCAAAACGGCGAACCAAATTATGAATTGCTCGATGGAGAACGCATTATTCTAGTATATGATTACAATAAAGAAGCGTGTCAATTACCAAAAACAGGAACAAACTCTACGATGATTATGGTGAGTTTAGGAATCTTAGCGCTGACGGGTGCTGGGTATTTCCTAGTATCTAATAAAAACGGGAAGAAATTCATCTTAATCGTAGGATTAGTATTATCTGGAGTTGCAGCAAGCACAAGTTTAGTTTCTGCAGGGGCATCATTTGTGGAAGAAGATTGTACTATTTATATTGGTTATATTCGTGAAAATAGTACGACGACAACAACAGAAGCATCGACAACTGCGGAAGTAACTACAAGTGAAACAACTACAGAAGAACAGATAACAACGACGACAGAGACGACAACAGAAACGACAACAGAAACGACGACTACTGAAGAAACAACAACTGAACAAACGTATACGGTAGTACCAACTGATCATATTTAAGAGTCGTTAAAGTTGCGGAAGTTTTCGAAAATTTCCTCTTAAGTGACAAAAGTCGGGCTAAAATTCGAGCTACACTTTTGCAATCTAAAAATAGATACAGTAAAATATCTGTTATAAAAAAATAAGGGGGTATGGATTGTTTGAAAAAATCAATAAAATTAATTATAGCAACTTTAATCACTTTAACAATCGGTGTAACTGTATCTTCAACTGTTCAAGCAGCAACAGTGCACTATGTGGATTATGACAAAACAACTGAAAACGTTAGAAAAGAAATTAAACAAGGGAAACCAACTGAGGCTGATTTGAAAGATGGCTCGCATGCGGTTTATGTATATAGAAAGAATAATACTTGTGGTGTATCGATTCCAAAGCGAGGTCCAGAATTACCAAATACTGGTACAGTAGCAAACACTGTTTCAGCAGTTTTTGCAGTCGTATTAGTAGCAGGTGGTTTGTACTTAGTGAAATCAAACAAGATGCGCAACATTGCTAAAACAGTTTTAGTACTTGGTGGGTTAGGAACATTCTTTGCTTTCCAAGGAGAGGTTTTAGCAGCGGACAGCTCAATCTTAGGTCAAATCATTGAACAAATGAACCTAGACCCTGAGGAGATTGATTGTTATGACTACGTTGGATTCTATATTTCAGAAGAAACAACGACAGCTGGTCCGACGACGACTGTTGTGACAACAGAAGCGACAACAACGACTGAAACGACAACGGAAGAACCAACAACAACGACAGAAGCTACTACAACAACCCAAACTACAACGACGGAAGAGCCGACTACTCAAACAGCAGCAACAACTTCCACAGAAGCTTATACAGTGGCGCCAACGGATCGTTTATAGAAATCATCAAAGATCGAAGATTTATTCTTCGGTCTTTTTTTATGTAGAAACATCGAAATAAGTACAAAAAACATCGGATTACCACCGAACGAAAAACGGAAACATTTGGAAATAAACGTTCCTAAAAAGTTCCTTTTGAGGGAAAAAAGCTATAAATATGTTAAAAAGTATATAAGAAGATGGAAAATGTTTGAAATTTCTTCAAATAAACATTATAATTTAAACATAAAAATTAAGGAGGGAAAATCAGATGAAAAACAAATGGTTAAAACTATGTGCTGTAGTAATGATGTTGTTTACTTTTGTTGGAATGTCCGCTTCTAAAGTAGCGAATGCTGAGACTCCTGAAGTACAATCAGTGAATATTGCTGATTTAACAAAAGAACAACGTGAAGCAATTCAACCAGGAGAACCAACAGCGCCTGCACAAGCTGGCCAAGCGACATTATACGTTTATGAATTGGATAAAGGAAAATGCCCATTAGGCGACACTTTACCAAATACGGGGTCATCTTCGACAACAATTCTAGCGGTTTTTGGTATCGTAGCGTTATCAGGAGCAGCTTACTTTGTAGTATCAAATAAGAAAGCTAAGAAAACAATCTTAATGATTGGATTAGTAGCAGCGGGGACAGTGGCAGCAACAACTTCAGTTTCTGCAGCAACTCCATATGAACAAAGTCTAATCGACATGAGTTGTTATCGATATGTAGGATATATTCGTGAAGATGTTTCAATGACTACTGAAGCAACAACGACTACTGAAGCAGCAACGACTACTGAAGCTACAACGACTACTGAAGCTACAACGACTACTGAAGCTACAACGACTACTGAAGCTGCGGCAAATGAAGAAGTGGTTACACCAGAAGAAGCTACAATAACTGTTGAAACAACAACGACTGAGACAACTACAACAACGACTACTGAATCAACAACTGCTGAACCAACAACAGAAACAGCAGCGACTCAATCCGTTGAGCCAATTACAGTATCACCAACAGACCACTTATAAACTAAGAGGGAATATGAAGACTGATAAAGGTTACTTTATCAGTCTTTTTTTGCTTAAGACTCTTTTAACATTTCGGCCTAGGCTCTTTCTCTTTATATTTGTTCTATGCTATAATGACGGGGAGACTAGAAAGGATGAGTTTATTTCATGATTACATTAAAATCAAAACGCGAAATTGACGCAATGGAAGAATCAGGTGCGCTGTTAGCATCCATTCACGTGCAACTTCGTGATTTTATTAAACCGGGTGTCACTACTTGGGACATCGATCAATTTGTACAAAAGAAAATCGAAGAAGCGGGGGGTTCAGCACCGCAAATTGGATACGAGGGATATAAATACGCAACTTGCGAAAGTATTAATGATGAAATCTGTCACGGGTTCCCACGTCGTAAACCGTTAAAATCAGGAGATTTGGTAAAAGTGGATTTCTGTGTGGAACTTAAAGGCGCTTTATCAGACTCTTGCTGGAGCTATATTGTTGGAGAAAGTACTCCAGAAATTGACCATTTATATGAAGTAACAAAGAAAGCTTTATATTTAGGGATTCAACAAGCAAAAGTTGGCAATCGTATTGGGGACATCGGTCATGCGATTCAAACTTATGTTGAGAGTGAAGGATTATCGGTTGTTCGTGACTTTATCGGACATGGAATTGGACCAACGATTCACGAGAGCCCAGCCGTTCCTCACTACGGCGAACCTGGAAAAGGCCTTCGCTTGAAAGAGGGAATGGTCATCACCATTGAACCGATGGTAAATACAGGTACTTGGAAAGCGGAAATGGAAAGTAATGGTTGGACAGCTCATACATTAGATGGTGGACTAAGCTGTCAATTTGAACATACATTAGCTATTACAAAAGATGGTCCACGTATTTTAACATTACAAAAAGATCACGCGGCAGACGTGTTGAACTAAGGGAGGAAGCAAAAATGGCAATTTTAGTAACAGGTGGAGCAGGGTATATCGGTTCTCATACAGTTATCGAATTAGATAAAGCTGGGTTTGAGGTTGTTATCGTTGACAACTTTTCTAACAGTTCTCCTGAAGTATTGAACCGTTTAAAAACAATCACAGGAAAAGATTTCCCTCTATATGAAGGAGATATTCTTGATCGTGATTTCTTAGTAACGGTTTTTGAAAAAGAAAATATCGATTCAGTGATTCATTTCGCAGGTTTCAAGGCTGTGGGAGAGTCTGTTGAAAAACCTCTAGAATACTACCACAACAATATTACAGGAACATTAGTGTTATTAGACGTAATGCGTCAATTTAATGTAAAAGATATCGTATTCAGTTCAAGTGCAACAGTATACGGTATGAATAATGTCGTTCCTTTTAAAGAAGAAATGCCAACAAGCGCTACAAACCCTTATGGTTATACAAAAGTAATGCTTGAACAAATCTTGAATGACGTTGCTTTCTCAGATAGCGACTGGTCAGTCACAAACCTACGTTACTTCAACCCAATCGGAGCGCATGAAAGTGGTTTAATTGGAGAAGCGCCAAATGGCATTCCAAATAACTTAATGCCATATATCACTCAAGTAGCTGTTGGTAAACGTGAATTCTTAAGTGTGTTTGGAGACGACTATGATACACATGATGGTACTGGTGTGCGTGACTACATCCACGTTGTTGACTTAGCTCGTGGGCACGTGCTTGCGGTTAAAAACAACGCCGCTCAAAAAGGTGCAAAAGTCTTTAACTTAGGAACTGGTATTGGATATAGTGTATTAGATTTAGTGAAAGCATTTATCTCAGAAAACGGAGTGGATATTCCTTATAAAATTGCACCTCGTCGTGCAGGGGATATCGCAACTTGTTATGCGGATGCTTCTAAAGCAAAAGAAGTGCTAGGATGGGTAGCAGAAAAGAATTTAAACGATATGGTTCGCGACTCATGGAACTGGCAAAAGAAAAATCCAGAGGGCTATTAGAAATACTTTTTAATACCGCTGAAAAAAGAATTAAAAGAACTCCTTTGGAGTTGTTATTATGGCAGAAATGGTAGGATACCAGCTTGAGCCTAAGGTCTCAAGCTTACCAAGCTTCAAAGGGAGAGTAGCGAGTAATCGCAACTCTCCCTAATTCACATTGGTTATGATTCCCTACCATTGCCATAATAACTCCAAGGAGTTCTTTTTTGCGTATTTCTAATAACCCTCTGTGGTGGGGAGAGGAATGGTGCTAAGACTTTGCTGGAGTTGTTATTGTGGCAAGAATAGTAGGATACCGGCTTGAGCCTGAGGTCTCAAGCCTACCAAGCTTCAAAGGGAGAGTAGCGAATAAATCGCAACTCTCCCTAATTCACATTGGTTATGATTTCCTACTATTGCCACAATAACCCCGAGGAGTTTTATTTGATTTGCACTATTTTTCTAGTAACCTTCTGTGGAGAGAAGGGAAATAGTGCTGAAAAAACTTTGGAGTTCTAATAACCTTCTATAGAGGGAAAAAGAAACAGCTATTACGAATTCGATCGTAATAGCTGTTTTGTTTATCTTCTTACACGTTTTAAGGCTTCTTTGAAGAGTGGGTAAACGATTGGAACTGCAACTACTGTGAAGATAGCTGATCCAAACGTTCCTGTAATTTTATTGATGGCTTGAATGAATGCTGGTGTTAATGCAAGGCCGCCGACAATCATCCCTCGTAAGAATGTGTATTTAATGATATTGACGATGATTTTTACAATAGCAGCAACAACACCGACTGTGATAATATTAGAGGTTTTGTCATCTTTATCCATTGCTTTCTCGTATACAAGATGGATCACATAGCAGACGATTAATGACTCAAGAACAGTTTGCCAAGCAACATCGGCGTAATTGTTAAGGATGTCGAAAAGCCCAAGACCGATTGAAGCGGCGATTGCTCCTTGTTTTGTTCCGAAAAGTAAGCATCCAATTACTACAAGCGCGTTTCCAAAGTGAACGAACTGTGTTGTGAATGGCATTGGGATTCTAAAGACGCTAACTCCCAAATAAATTAAAGCTGCGAATAAGCTTGTTTGAACTAAATCTCTTAAATCTGTATTTTTCATAATGACACCTCAATAGTAAATTTTGTTGTAAGCATTCCAAGTTTTTTCTCGATTGGAAGGCCAAATGGAATTTGTTCAGGTTGTTGGCTACCTAATTGAAGCACTTCGTCGATAAATTGTAATGTGAATGATAGTGCGTCTTCTATAGGCAATCCTTGTAGGATGCATGCAGTCGCAAGAGCGGCGAGGGTATCGCCTGTTCCGTAAAAATGATGCGGATACTTTGTTTTATAGAAATCAAAGAATGAATCCGTCTCTTTGGTATAAAGTTGAACACCTGTTAACTCTTCGCTATCAGGGCATCCCGTAATAATGATATGTTCTGGTCCAAGTTCGGCTAGTTTCTTAGCTAACTCCCTTGTAAAGTCCATCGTGATTTCTCCAGAAGGATACGCCGTTTCGGTTAATAAGCAAGCTTCTGTAATATTTGGATAAATCACTTGAGCATGTTGGATGAGTTTTCTCATCGCTTCAACGTGTTCATGTGTAAATCCGCTATACAGTTTTCCGTTATCCGCCATAATCGGATCGATAAAAA
This sequence comes from Streptococcus sp., assembly GCA_015264885.1. GTDB lineage: Bacteria > Bacillota > Bacilli > Lactobacillales > Aerococcaceae > Granulicatella. Next base: position 6,433 of record JABZYY010000024.1, read on the forward strand.
CTTGTGTAGATTCAGGCAGTTTTTCAATAGTATCCATCATTAATTCAATTTGTTCCGCATTTCGAAAATATCCCGTTAAAACAGCATCTGGTTTTAATTCCAATTCTTGCCATTGTTTTAAAGATTGCTTCATAAATTCGGTTTGCTCCGAAATCGCGATATTTTTGAAGCCGCCTGTATGAGATGAAAGGAGCACCGTAGGCAGGAGCATCGTTTCAATTTGACAACAAGCAAAAATCGGGATAGCGGGAGCGAGTGCGACTTTGCCAATTCCAGGTAAGTCGTTTGCGATTAATATTTTTTTCATATCTATTCCTCGAGTTTCAATGTATCTGTATTGTAAAACGGGACAGGTGAGGATACAATAGGGATGAAAGCAAACTGTACCGGTACAGTGGAGGTGTGTCATGTATCAATATCAGCAATTAGCAAATGCATTAAAAGAGGAAATATTAAGTGGAAATCTACAAAAAGGGGATAAACTTCCTTCCGTTCGTGAACTAGTCGCAACCTACGGAGTAAATAAGGATACCGTACAAAGAGCCTTGCGAAGTTTAAAAGATGAAAGTTTTATTTATTCGAGAGAGAAAAGTGGCTATTATGTACTGAAAAATTCAGAGCCGAAGCCATTGGAGGAGTTCGAAGAAGACTATTCTCAACTTCCGATTGAAGATTTGCGTATCTGTTTTAATCAATCGCTTGCCAGTGCGCATGATTTAAAGTTAACAAAAGAAGAACAAGCTTCTGGGATGGATGAATTGATTCAGGCATTAATGCCTATTCTAGAAGAGTATGGAGTGTATGCTACAAAGGAACAATTGGTCATAACGACTGGAACGCAACAAGCGCTCTATATTTTATTACAACTAATTCAGGGGAAAAAAGTATTGCTGGAGCAACCAACTTATGCAAGGATGAATGAGTTGGTGAAGCACTTGAACATTCCTTACGAAACCATTGAACGTCAGATGGATGGTGAAATTGATTTAAACCGATTAGAGGAATTATTTGCGAGTGGAGAGTTTTCGCTATTTTATACGATTTCCCGCTTTCATAATCCACTTGGTGGAAGTTACAGTGAAGCTACCAAGAAAAAAATTGTGGAACTAGCGAGCAAGTACTCAGTGTATATTATCGAAGATGACTACATGGCAGATTTTGTCGAGGGTAATGCGACGCCGCTTCATTATTATGATATGGACGGACGTGTTATTTATGTTAAATCTTTCTCGTCCATTTTATTCTCAGCTTTGAAAATTGGAATTGTAGTGTTACCAAAAGAGTTAGTTGAACCTTTTGCGATGCGGAAGTTATGGATGGATTACGATTCGAATGTGATGATGCAAAAAACATTTACGCTTTTTATTGAAAATGGAATGTTTTTGAAGCATCGTAAGGAAATGGTCGAAAATTATATTGAAAAAAGTAAACGCGCAAAGAAGTGGCTTCTATCATCAGGTGTCAGTGAAGGAATCCTTCATGGGACGCAATTGGTGTTTAAGAAAACGCCGACGATGGCTGACAAATTACAAGCGATGAACCTGAAAGCAAAACCACTTGATGAGTACTTTATCTCGAAAAATGCGCCATCATTGGAACGGTTGGATTTGGCTAAAATCCGCGAAATTTAGGTAAAAAGAAAGGTTAACAATTGAACTAAAAAATTTGCAAATCTTATACTTATTTGGTATAGTAACTACAACAATAATCAATCTCTATAAGGGAGTAACTGGCAACCGAGCGTTGCGATAATATCAACAGCAAGCGAATTCTCGCTGGTATTATCTTGAACAGTGAGACTTATGTTTGTTATCAATAGGATGATGGGCATAAGTCTCTCTTTTTATAGAAAAAGAAAAGGAGTGTATTTTGTTGGAACAACAAACAAAACACGTATATTTGCAGACGGTCGAAGATGTATTTAAAGAAGTACAGTCAAGTCCTTCTGGTTTAAGCTCTCAAGAAGCTGCATCAAGACTTGAAAAATACGGTGCGAACACATTACAAGAAGGTAAGAAAAAAACACTATTAGAAAAATTCGTGGATCAATTTAAAGATTTCATGATTTTAGTACTTTTAGTGGCGGCAGTTGTTTCGATGTTTGCTCACCAAGGCGACCCAGACCCAACGGATGCAATTATCATCTTAGCAGTAGTATTGCTTAACGCAGTTCTAGGGGTCTTCCAAGAGTCAAAAGCCGAGGAAGCAATCGAAGCGTTGAAGAAAATGGCTTCACCTGTAGCAAGTGTTTTACGTGATGGACACGTGGAACATATTAAAGGGGAAGACATCGTAGTCGGTGACGTTGTTATTCTTGAAGCTGGTGATGTTGTGCCAGCGGATATGCGTTTATTCGAAGTAAACACAGTGAAAATTGAAGAGTCAGCATTAACAGGGGAATCAGTTCCGGTTGATAAAGACTTAGTGATTCCTGCAGGGGATGAAGTGGGAATTGGAGATCGTACTAATATGGCGTTCTCAAGTACAAACGTAACTTACGGCCGTGCTGTTGGTGTGGTTACAAGTACTGGTATGAATACAGAAGTTGGTAAAATCGCTAATATGTTAGCGAACACTGAAGAAGGTAAAACACCACTTCAAGAAAACCAAGATGCTCTTGGTAAATGGCTAACAATCATGATTTTAGTGATTGCCGTGATTATCTTCTTGGTAGGGATGCTTCGAGGAAATGAATGGACTCATATGTTATTAACAGCGATTGCGATTGCCGTTGCTGCGATTCCAGAAGGGTTACCAGCCATTTCTACAATTATCCTAGCATTAGGAACTCAAAAAATGGCGCAACGTAACGCGATTGTTCGTAAATTGCCAGCTGTTGAAACATTAGGTGGTGTTGAAATTATCTGTTCGGATAAAACAGGTACATTAACACTTAACCAAATGACTGTTGAAAAAATGGTTTATGATAACGAAATCCATGATGCGTCAGAAGAAATTTCTAAAGACAACATCGCGCTTCGTGTAATGAACTTAGCCAACGATACTAAGATTTCTCAAGATAACTCATTATTAGGGGACCCAACTGAAACAGCAATGGTTCAATACGGTCTTGATAAAAACTATGATGTACGTGAAGAGTTAGTAAACATTCCACGTATTGCGGAAGTTCCGTTTGACTCAACACGTAAATTAATGACAACGATTCATCAATTAGAAGACGGTAAATATTTGGTTGCCACTAAAGGTGCTCCAGATATGTTATTAGACCGTGTAACGAAGATTGAAAAACATGGTGAGGTTTCTGCGTTTACTGAAGATGACCGCACAACATTAATGAAATTAAACAAAGAAATGGCCACTCAAGCGCTTCGTGTGTTAGCGATGGCATACAAAGTGATTGATACTCTACCTGAAACAGTGGACACAGATTCAATCGAACATGATTTAATCTTTGCTGGTTTAGTAGGGATGATTGACCCAGAACGTAAGGAAGCAGCGGCTGCGATTAAAGTAGCTCAATCAGCTGGTATCCGTACAATTATGATTACTGGGGACCACCGCGATACAGCCCAAGCGATTGCAAAACGTTTAGGCATCCTTCGTCCAGACCAAGAAGACGGAGTATTAACTGGTGGCGAATTAAACGATATTTCTGATGAAGAATTAGAACGTACTGTTGAAAATTACTCTGTATATGCTCGTGTATCTCCAGAGCATAAAGTTCGTATCGTAAAAGCTTGGCAAAAGAATGGTAAAGTTGTTTCGATGACAGGAGATGGAGTTAACGATGCTCCTTCACTTAAACAAGCCGATATCGGTGTTGGTATGGGGATTACAGGTACTGAAGTTTCTAAAGGTGCTTCAGACATGGTACTTGCCGATGATAACTTCGAAACAATCGTTGTTGCCGTTGAAGAAGGACGTAAAGTATTCGCGAACATCCAAAAAGCTGTTCAATACTTACTATCTGCAAACTTCGGTGAAGTAATGACAATGTTCGTTGCGACAATGGCTGGTTGGTCAATTCTAGAACCAATCCATATCTTATGGATCAACTTAGTAACAGACGTATTCCCAGCGATTGCTTTAGGTCTTGAAGAAGCGGAAGCAGATATCATGAACCACCCACCACGCGGTAAGGGCTCGAACTTCTTATCAAACGGTGTGTTACCAAGTATCTTCTACCAAGGTTTCTTCGAAGGTGGAATTACATTGTTTGTATTCTGGTACGCAACTCATATTGCTAATTGGGGGAACCCAGTTGGGGAAACAATGGCGTTTGCAACATTAGGTTTAATCCAATTGTTCCACGCCTTCAACGTGAAGTCAGTGTACAAATCACTTGGCACAGTTGGTGCGTTCAAGAACAAGATGTTTAACTACGCAATCCTAGTATCAGCCGTAATGCTTCTAAGCGTAATGGTGATTCCTGGATTAACAACTGTATTTGATGTAGCAATTCTTACAGCTGAACAATGGTTGTTCGTAGTTGGTGCAGCATTTTCAATCGTTCCAATCGTAGAAATTGCAAAAGCAATTATGCGTGCAATGGGAATGGATAAAGACTAATCTAATAAGTATAACGAAGAAAGGTTCACCTTGTGTGAGCCTTTTTTTCGTATGTATTAATAGAAGTAGTGAGTCTAGCTTTTATTCAACTGTGTATTTTGCTAAAATATTTCTATGTAGAATGGAGTGTGGGAATATGGTCATTACAAAAATTGAGGCTCAAAAGAAAAAAGGCCGTTACAATATTTATTTGAATGATACTTTTGCATTTGGTGTCGATGAGGCAACGGTTGTAAAATACGCTTTATTCAAAGGAACCGAATTAACCAAAGAACAAATTGATGAAATTCAACATGATGATTGTATTCAACAAGCCTATCAAAAAGCGTTGCACTTTCTGAACTTTAAACTTCGTTCTACGAAGGAAGTTTATGAGAAATTAGAAAAATTAGAATTTGACGAAGAGATTATTAATGAAGTGCTTGGAAAATTACATGAACAGAACTTTATTAATGATACTTTTTATGCAGAAAGCTATCTCAATCAGGCAAAGTTTGTGACGTTTAAAGGGCCAAAGTCTGTTGTTTTTGATTTGCAAAAGAAAGGTATTAGCGATAAGGTCATTCAAACCGTGCTTGAAGGCTATACGCTAAAAGAGCAACTTGAAAATGCAATTCAAATTGCGCAGTCATATTTAAAAGGGCAAAAGCGGGTCACACCCAAAGTAGCTAAGCAAAAAGTAAAAGTGTTTGTGATGCAAAAAGGGTATTCGAAAGAAATCGCTGAAGAAGTGGTTCCGTTTTTATCGTTTGAAGCGCAAAGTGAAATGGAAGCAGAATTAGCAGTAAAAGAGATTGCGACGATTTACCGACGCATCGCAAAAAAATACGAAGAGAATGAATCGGCGCTCTGGTATCAAATCAAAGGGAAGTTGTATCAAAAAGGATTTACTTCTAGTGTGATTGAACAGGCCATAGCGCAGTTTGAAATGGAGAAAGCAGAATGGATTTAGCCGGTATTGGCGTAAAAATGTGGGACAAGAAGAAAATCGAGCGTTTCAGAAAGACGCTACTCGATTGGTATGACAAAGAAAAACGAGATTTACCTTGGAGAAGAACAACTGACCCTTATGCTATTTGGGTGAGTGAAATTATGCTTCAACAAACGCGAGTGGATACAGTAATTCCGTATTACGAGCGATTCTTAGCGACGTTTCCAACGGTTAAAGACTTAGCAGAGGCTCCCGAAGAGCTGCTGTTAAAATGTTGGGAAGGTCTTGGTTATTATTCGCGCGTACGCAATATGCAAAAAGCAGCGATACAAATAATGGAAGAATTTGGCGGAGTGTTCCCGAATACTTATGAAGGAATTCTCTCATTAAAAGGAATCGGACCTTATACGGCAGGTGCAATCGCCAGTATCGCTTTTGGATTACCTGAACCTGCAGTGGACGGTAATTTGATGCGTGTGATTAGTCGCTTGTTTGAGGTGAATTTAGATATTGGAAACCCAAGCAATCGTTGGGCGTTCCAAGAAATTGCAGAAATTTTAATTGACCCCAACCGGCCAGGGGACTTTAATCAGGCTTTGATGGATTTGGGTTCAGATATCGAATCGCCGGTGAATCCGCGCCCGGAAGAGAGCCCTGTGAAAGAGTTTAGTGCGGCGTATCAAAATGGAACGATGCATATTTATCCAATTAAGAAGCCGAAAAAGAAACCGACACCGATGAAATGGCGAGCGTTTGTTATTCAAGATGAAAAGGGACGTCTTTTAGTAGAGAAGAATACGCAAGCGGACCTGTTGAGTGGTTTTTGGCATTTTCCACTGATTCGTGATTTTAGTACGGTGGGAGAATCGATTGATTTATTTGAAGGAGTTGCCGAGGAAAATTCTACATACGATATTAACCAAAATATCCCGCTGGAAGTTCAGTTTGAAAGTCTATATAAGATGAAACTTCAACCAACTCGAATTTTACCGAAAACAGTAAAACATATTTTCAGTCATCAACGCTGGGATATTGAATTACAATGCGCAACGGCTTCAGGAGCGCTAGAGCAACATGCAACACGTACGTTGCAATGGGTTACTAAAGAGGAGATGGCGCAACTGCCACAATCAAGGGTACAAGGGAAGATGTGTGAATTACTCGCTTCGCAAGAACTTTTATAAGTAGAATCACAGCTAATCTGATTTTTGTTCACAGAATGGTAGAAATATGCTATACTACTAATGATTTGAAATAACTAAGAGTTTACTCTTAAATAGATATAGAAAGTTGGATATAGTGGTGCAGAATCCCAGAGAAGGAGAATTCATCACTGTCAAGAGTTATAAACATGATGGTAGTCTTCATCGCACTTGGCGCGATAGCATGATTTTGAAGACAAGCGATCAAGCAATTATCGCTTGCAATGATCATACTCTTGTGACTGAGTCCGACGGTAGAAGATGGTTGACGAGAGAGCCAGCGTTATTGTATTACCATAAACATTATTGGTTCAATGTCGTAACGATGATTCGTCAAAAAGGAATTTCTTACTATTGTAATCTTGCTTCACCTTATGTGTTAGATGCAGAAGCGTTGAAATATATTGATTACGATTTAGATATCAAGATTTTCCCAGATGGCGAAAAGAGATTGCTAGATGTCGATGAATATGAATTGCATCGCCGTCAAATGCATTATTCAAAAGAGATTGATCAAATCTTGAAGGCAAACGTTGAGATTCTTGTGGATTGGATCAATAACAAAAAAGGGCCGTTCTCGCCTGAATATGTCGATTTATGGTATGAAAGATATATTCAATTAACCTATCGTAAATCATAACTCATGATAGCTGAGTTGAAAGAGCAAGTAGCTAAGGCTGCTTGCTTTTTGTTTTTGTGGGGTAAATTTTGAAAACCTTCTATTAATAGACAAGAGCTTTTGGTAAAATAGGGCTAGAGTTAAGGAGGGATTCCCATGTCAAAAATCAAAGAGTTACAACTAAGTTCAGATATCCGTGGCATTGCTATTGAAACCGAAGAGTTTGATGCAACGTTAACGGTTGAAGAGAGTCGTTTAATCGCGAGTGCTTTTGTGAAATGGCTACAGAAACGTTATCCATCTAAAGTGGTGACGGAATTAGTTGTTGGGATTGGTCGTGATAGTCGCATTAGTGGCCCGGACTTAACAAGAGAATTTATTCAGGTGTTGTCGGCTTTTGGTGTTCGCGTAATTGATTTTGAAATGGCGACAACTCCAAGTATGTTTATGGCAACGCAGTTTGAAGAATTCAACTGCGACGCAACCGTGATGTTCACTGCTAGCCATTTACCTTTCTATTATAATGGTTTGAAATTCTTCACACGTGAGGGTGGATTAGAAGCAAGTGATATTTGTGACATCATTGATTTAGTAGACGAGAAAGAAGAAGTCCCCCAAGTACCTGTTTCTACTATAGAAGTAAAAAGTATTTTTGAACGATACAGCCGTCACTTGGTAGAGTTGATTCGTAAAGGGAGCGGTAGCGAGAAAGAAAAACCGCTCGAAGGTCTTCATATTATTGTAGACGCTGGAAATGGTGCTGGTGGTTTCTTTGCGGAAAAGGTGCTAGAAGTATTAGGTGCTAACACAAAAGGTTCACAGTTCCTAGATCCTGATGGAACATTCCCAAATCATATTCCAAACCCAGATAATAAAGAAGCGATGGAAAGTATTAAGAATCAGGTGCTTGCGGTCGGTGCGGATTATGGTGTGATTTTTGACACCGATGTGGATAGAGCTGCAGTCGTTACAGGAGATGGAGAGTTGCTTAATAGAAATAATCTGATTGCAGTGCTTAGTGTAATTGCCATTAGTGAACACCCTGGAACTACAATCGTGACGAACTCACCTACAACTGAACACTTGAAGAGATTTATTACAGAACTAGGCGGCCATCAATATCGTTATATTTCTGGGTACCGTAATGTTATCAATAAAGCTATCGAGTTAAATAAAGCTGGTACGGATTGTCAATTAGCGATTGAGACTAGTGGACATGCAGCCTTTAAGGAAAATTACTTCCTAGATGATGGCGCGTATGTAGTGGCGAAGATTTTAATGCTTCTTCCAAGATTGCTTGAACGCGGAGAAACATTGGATTATTTAATCAAACAATTAGTACAACCAAAAGAAGTTGTTGAAGTTCGCTTTAAGATTGAAACAGAAGATTTCAAAACTTATGGCAATGAAGTGATTAAAGAATTTCCACAGTGGATTCCACAAGGCTGGGGTGTGAACCTGGAAAACGAAGAGGGGGTTCGTATTGATTTCAAAGGTGAGTACGGAGATGGATGGTTATTATTACGCATGAGCTTACATGAACCGCTACTCGTTCTTCAAATTGAAAATGATTTAGTTGGATATCAAAAGAAGATTCTAGAAACGATTCAAAAAATAATGAACCGTTATCCAAAAATCAATCAAAGTAAGCTCGAAGCTTTACTAAAATAGAAGGCTAAAAAAGATACAGTTTGCAGATTCTGTGAACTGTATTATTTTTTTTAGAATTCTACATCTTTTCAGTTGCAAACCTTCTTTGGTTATGATAAATTAATATCACTGTTGAGCGAACGTTCGCTTATAAAACAGTTTCAAAAAACTTTGAAAAAGTTCAATGAAATCTGTTGACAGTGAAAATGTCCTATGATAGGATATAGAA
>JABZYY010000025.1 GCA_015264885.1 Streptococcus sp.
GAAAATGTTCGCGTGGATTGGAAGACGGCTGCTGTCAGCAAGGGTAAATTCAAGGAAAATGTCACGATTTTACGTGTGGCAACGACATATGGTCATTGGAGTTACCAAGATATTATTGAGATTCGTGTGGTAGGAATTACGCATAAACAAATCGGTACGAAAAAACAAGAGCTCCTTGAATGGATGAAGGACGAAAAAGCGCAACAAAAATATTTGGAATATAGCAAAAATGCATTTGTTCCAGAATCTAATTTAGAGGAATAACAGTTTGCAAAATGAATGCGATACTCTCTTTGAAAACAAGGGGGTATCCATTTTTTTATAGGCCATTTTATGATAAAATTGAAAAGATAAAGAAAGTGGTGAAACTGTGGCGAAAAGAAAGAAAAGAAAAAATAAATTCGTCTTTCATCTTGTCGAGTGGTTCAAGTCATTATCGAAATTGACGGGACTTCTCATCGTAGCTGTAGCAAGCGTTCTTTTGGCCGGGACCATCACATGGTTATCTGAACATAAATCCGAGCCACAGGAAATACATGTGACACAAGATGAATTTTTAAAAGTACTTATCCCAGCGGCACAACAAGCGTATAAAGACTACGGCGTGTTGCCGAGCGTGAGTTTAGCGCAAGCGATTCTTGAATCGAACTGGGGAGAGAGTTTATTAGCAAGTAAATATTATAATTTATACGGCGTGAAAGGGTCTGCTGCTGAACCCAATGTCGTCCTAGAAACAGCAGAATTCGTGAACAACACATGGATTACGATTAACGGACGATTCCGCGTGTATGAAAGCTGGGCAGAATCAGTTGAAGCCCATGCGCAACTATTAGCGTACGGCGTGGACTGGGACCCAACGCTCTATCACAAGGTGCTAGGGGCTAGAAACTACAAGCAAGCAGCACAAGCCTTGCAAGATGCAGGGTATGCGACCGACCCAACCTATGCACAAAAGCTTATTCAAATGATTGAAGAGCATGAATTATATAAATACGATCAATTACCAACAGAAGAAACAACCGTGTCCGTACGAAAGAGTTCGTAACGTTCAAACGGTTCAGTAAAAGGAGAGGATATTAATGAGTCAGTTATTACCAGGAGCCATCATCGGAATTATCGGTGGAGATGAGCAAGTCGCATCCATCGCTCGCGAAGCAAGAAAAATGGGGTACGTTGTGTACTGCTATCACCAATCGAATGAAGCGGCTATTTCGATGGCTGAATATGAAATCGTCTCTTCTTACAAAGACCGTGAAGCGTTATTAGACTTTGCTGAAAAAGTAGACACGGTTTTATTATTAACAAACTTGGTACCGGTTGATGTGTTATATGAAATCAGTAGTAAAACTCGCTATTATCAATCGTTTGAACTAGCAGAAATTTCGCAAAATCGCACAGTTGAAAAATTATTCTTAGATACGCACGCGATTAACCTTGCACCATATAGCTTAGTGACAACGGTCGGCGAATTACCTTCGATTGTACAAAGCATCGGCCTTCCAGCGTACTTAGAAAGCAATCTTGTAAAGAATCGCGTGGAAGAAAAGTTAGAGCTCTACGATGAAGATTTCGAAGAGCGTGTTCTTGAAAAATTGGAAGAAGGCCCATGTATGTTAACCGCCTTCGTTCCAGCGCAACGTCATTTTACAGTGACAGTGGTGCGTGACTACGAAGACCGCGTGACAGTACTTCCGATTTCAGAAGATGTGTATATCACTGGAAAATTAAAGTACAGTATCGTCTCTCGTCGCCTAAATCCAGAATGGGTGCAAGAGTTGAAACGCATTGCCTTCAAGATTATGGATAACTTATCTGGAACGACGATTCTTTCGATTCAAGTGAAGATGGGAAATAACGGTATTTTCTACGTGGATGGCGTCAACCAATTACCACTCGTGCAACAACAATTCAGCAGCGCCTTCTTAGGTCATAGCATGTCTGAAATTCTTGTGCGCGTGGCAACAGGGCTGCCAATCGAATACAAAGAAATTAAAGAAGAAATGATCATCGTGCCAATTTACGAATCGATGATGGAAAAAGCAAGTTTATTAACGTTATTGAAACCGCAATGGGACTTCGAGTTCTTCCAATTAACACCAAAACGCCCAACTGACGTGCTAGGTGTGATTCGACTACGCGGAGCTTCAAGTGTGGATTTACTCAGAGAAATTGAAGTGACAGACTTATTTTTCAACGTTCAATAACCTTTACGAAAGGACAGAGTTGTGAAAAATTCGAGTGATTTAATTAAGGGGATGAACCCTCGCCAAAAAGAGGCGGTCATGCATACGCAAGGGCCACTTCTTGTCATGGCCGGCGCGGGGAGTGGGAAGACGCGTGTGTTAACCCACCGCATGGCCTATATTTTGGCAGAAGAAGCGGTACAACCGTGGAATATTTTAGCGATTACGTTTACGAATAAAGCGGCCAACGAGATGAAAGAGCGTGTGGCTACACTTGTCGGAGAACAGGCACAAGATATGTGGGTATCAACCTTCCACTCGATGTGCGTGCGTATCCTTCGTCGTGACTGTGAGCGTATCGGTTTAGCCAAGTCGTTTACGATTATCGACTCAGGCGACCAGCTTTCAGCGATGAAACGAATTATGCAAAAGCTGAATATCGACACGGATCGCTACGAGCCACGTGGAGCTTTAGCAACTATCAGCAATGCGAAAAATAATTTCGAAGATGCTGAAACATTTGCGAAGAACCATTTGGACTATGTGAGCCAAATTTATGCGAAATGTTATAAAGAATATCAAGCAGAAATGCGTAAAAATATGACGGTAGACTTTGATGACCTCATCATGTTGACCGTTAAACTATTCCAAGAACATCAAGATGTGTTGGATTACTATCAACAAAAATTCCACTATATCCACGTGGATGAGTATCAAGATACAAACCATGCGCAATACTTATTGGTGAAACTTCTTGCAGATAAGTTCAAAAACATCTGCGTTGTCGGGGATGCCGACCAAAGTATTTACGGATGGCGTGGAGCCGATATGGAAAATATCTTGTCATTTGAACAAGATTATCCGGATGCCAAAGTGGTCCTCCTCGAACAAAATTACCGTTCAACGAAGACTATCTTAAAAGCAGCCAACCAAGTCATCGAAAATAATGTGAATCGTAAGCCAAAAGAGTTGTGGACAGACAATGAAGCGGGTGAAAAAATCACGTATTACTGCGGGCAGTCTGGATATGACGAATCTCGCTATGTGATTAGCACGATTCAAAAAATGGTGAACTTTGACGGGTATGACTATAGCGATTTTGCGGTGCTATACAGAAGTAATGCACAGTCGCGTACTCTTGAAGAAGATTTACTAAAGTCGAATATGCCATTCAAGATGGTCGGAGGCCAACGCTTCTATGAGCGCATGGAAATTAAAGACCTTCTTGCTTATTTACGACTCTTAGTGAACCCGACGGATGACTTTAGTTTCAGACGAGTGGTGAATGCGCCAAAACGCGGGATTGGAGATAAGAGTATTGAAAAGCTTGCTCTCTTTGCCGAAATGCATAGCTTCTCGCTACTTGAAGCTGCCGGAAGTCCATTAAACGGCATTTCTGGAAAAGCAGGCAAAGGCTTAGCTGATTTTGCACAACTCATTGCCGACTTAACGAAGATGCAAGAGTTCGTCACATTGACGGACCTAATTGAAGAAGTGATGACGAAATCAGGGTATATTACAGCCCTTGAACAAGCGCGTACGATGGAAGCCGATGCGCGTATCGATAACATGCGCGAGTTCCTATCGGTAGCCAAAGAGTTCGAGGATAGCCGTTTAGATACACAAGCCGAAGAATCACCGCTCGTCCAATTCTTAACGGACTTGTCACTGGTGACAGATATGGAAAGTGAAGAAGAAACGAGCGCTTCTCAAATCACATTAATGACCTTACACGCGGCAAAAGGACTTGAGTTCCCGGTTGTGTTCCTTGTCGGAATGGAAGACGGGATTTTCCCATCAGGACGCTCGCTGCAAGAAGATGGCGAAGAAGAGGAACGTCGCTTGGCATATGTAGGGATTACTCGTGCCGAGAAGAAACTCTTTATGACGCGTGCGTACTCACGACTTCTTTACGGGAAGACACAAAACTATCGTGAGTCACGATTCATGCAAGAAATTGATGATAGTCTATTAGAAAAAGAAGGCGTAACGGTTAGTGATTCGTATTACTCAAGTAGTTTCTATACGAATGATTCGAAATCTTCTTATGGAACGCGTAGCCAAACGTCGTCTTATGGAGCACGTAGTGGGGGTCAGTCTACGACCTCAACGGGTGGCACGGGACTATTTGACCGCTATCGAACAACTAGCCAATCGTCAACGGGCGGTGGTTATTTACAAAAGAAACAAACGACACCAGCGCGTATTCAACGTGCAGATAAGCCACAAGCAAGTTCATCTTCAACAGATGGATGGACTGTGGGCATGAAAGTGTCGCATAAAAAATGGGGAACAGGAACCGTTGTCCGTATTACTGGTGAAGGAGACCGTCAAGAGTTAGATGTGGCCTTTGCAGGAATGGGGATTAAACGACTCCTTGCAAGTTTTGCCCCAATCGAAAAAATTGAAGAATAGAGGATGAAGATGAGTACAACGATTCAACAAAGAATTGAAGAGCTAAAAGAACAATTAAATCGTTGGAGTCATGAGTATTATGTGGAAGATAAGCCAACTGCAACCGATGCGGATTACGACAAGGCTTATCATGAACTAGTGGCGCTTGAAGTTGAACATCCAGAATTCGTGACGCCTGATTCACCTACGCAACGTGTGGGTGGAGAAGTGCTCGACCAGTTCCAGAAGGTAACGCACACGAATCCAATGCTCAGCCTTTCAAATGCTTTCTCAAAAGAAGACTTGGAAGAATTCGATGCGCGTCTTCGTAAATTAACGAACCGTGCGATTGAATATGTGTGTGAATTAAAAATCGATGGACTCTCAATCGCGTTGACGTATCAAGACGGACAGCTTGTACTCGGAGCGACTCGTGGTGACGGAACGACTGGGGAAGACGTAACAGGAAATGTTCGCACGATTAAATCCGTGCCGCTTTCTCTCAAAGAACCTTGGAATATCGAAGTGCGCGGAGAATGTTATATGCCAAAGAAATCTTTCGTAGCATTAAACCAGTCGCGTGAAGAAGAAGGGCTTGAAGTCTTTGCCAACCCAAGAAATGCGGCGGCAGGAAGTCTCAGACAGCTCGATTCAAAAATTGCGGCGAAGCGAAACTTGTCGGTCTTTCTTTACAGCAGTCCAAGTGTGGAAGAGCTAAATGTTTCAACCCAAGAAGAGCTATTAGAGAAAATGGCAGAGATTGGCTTTGTCACGAATCCAGAGCGCTTGAAATGCCAAACGATTGATGAAGTGTGGAATTACATCGAGACGATTGCTGCAAAACGTCCAGATTTGCCATATGAAATTGACGGTATGGTGATTAAGGTGAATGATTTTGCCGCTCAAGAAGAAATCGGCTTTACGGTGAAAGCTCCACGTTGGGCAATCGCGTATAAATTCCCAGCCGAAGAAGCACAAACGATTGTCCGCGATATCGAGTGGACGGTTGGGCGTACGGGGGTTGTAACGCCAACTGCGGTGATGGATCCCGTTCAACTAGCAGGAACGACGGTACGCCGTGCGAGCTTGCATAATATTGACTTGATTAAGGAGCGCGACATCCGTCTAGAAGACACGGTTGTGATTCATAAGGCTGGAGACATTATCCCAGAAGTCACACGCGTGATTTTAGAGAAACGTCCAGAAACGAGCAAGCCGTATGAGTTTCCAACGACTTGTCCGGTCTGTCATGCAAAATTAGAACATTTGGAAGAAGAGGTGGCGATTCGCTGCTTGAATCCAAAATGTTCTGCTCAATTGACAGAAGGATTGAGCCACTTTGTTTCTCGTAATGCGATGAATATGAGTGGAATTGGGCCACGTGTCATCAAACAACTTTTTGAAGAAGGGCTTGTCATGGATGTGGCAGATTTATATCAATTAACACTAGACCAGCTATTAGCGTTAGATAAAATTCAACAAAAGAGCGCAGAAAACATCTTAGAAGCCATTGAGAAGAGTAAAGAAAACTCACTCGAACGCCTGCTTACAGGACTTGGTATCCGTCATGTCGGAACCAAGGCGGCGAAAGAATTAGCGCAACATTTTAAAACGATGACGGCTCTACAAGAAGCCAGCATTGAACAATTGTTGGAAATTGATGGTTTAGGTGATATTATTGCTTATAGTGTAAAAACTTATTTTGAACAACCATCTGTTCAAGAATTAATTCAAGAATTGCAAGATAGTGGCGTGAATATGACCTATCTTGGAGTGACAAAAGACGATTCTATCGCTTCAGGACACGTCCTTAGTGGTAAAACCGTCGTATTAACAGGGACTTTAGAACAATTAACAAGACAAGATGCAAAAGAAAAACTCGAATCGCTTGGAGCGAAGGTGACCGGATCTGTTTCGAAGAAGACGGATGTGGTGATTGCGGGGCATTCTGCTGGAAGTAAATTAACGAAGGCAAATGACCTAGGAATCGAAGTGTGGAGTGAGCAACAGTTTCTCGATTCTCTTGCATAGAAAGGATGTCACATGAGAAAAAAATTACGATTGGGATTACTCGGATTAGCCAGTGTGATTTCGCTTGCTGCCTGTGCGGATGTTACAAGAGCAAATCAATCACGCACGAATACCAATAAAGATTCCAATACAAAAGTAGTACAATCAACAACAAATCAATTATCAAACAATTTTTACCGCGCGCTCATTACAAACGGTAAATACGAAGTGAGCCAAAACCGTGGAGCGACTTTAAGCTTAAACACAGGGTTCAACTTAAAGAACTTTGAAACAGGATTGATTGACCTTTCAAGAAGCGTGTTCCCAACGAATCAATACTTCTTCAGAGAAGGGCAAATCATCGATGCAGAAACAACCGCAAAATGGATTGCGCGTAAGAGTGATAAAAATCCAGACGGGTTAAATCCTGCTGATAATGGAGATACATCTCCAACAGGACGTGCGCCAATTTATTTAGCGCAGATTCTCGAACAAGACTACATGATTCAAACGGAAAACAACTTTGAATTAGGTGGAATTAGTATTGGGATTGCGATGAATAGTGTGGACTACTACACGAACGATGGCAAAGATGCTGAAACTGAAATCTCAAACGAAGCGATGATCGAACAAGCAAAAGCCATCGCAAATACTATCCTAACAAGACTTCGTCAAAATGATGCATTGAAGGCTGTGCCAATCGTGTTCGGAGTGTTCCGCCAAACGTCTAAAGATGATATCGGTGGCGGGGTATACGTTCTTGAAGCCACTTCAGTAGAAGGAACAGAGATTACAAACTGGTCAAACGTGAACCAAAAAGTAGTCGTGCTTCCATTAGTGAACGAATCTGCGACAGAAGAGTCAACAGCGTTTGAAAACTTCAGAACAGAAGTGCAAAACTTCTTCCCGAACCTCTCAGGGGTAACGGCTCGCGTGATGTATCAAGATAATGTAGCTAAGAAGATGGTCGTGAATATCATGACGCAATTTTATGGCGAATCAGAAATTATCGCTTTAGCACAGCACGTCACAGACGTTGCGAATAAATACTTGCCGAAAACAACACCGGTAGAAGTTCGCATTAGTTCGATTAATGGAGTGGAGGCATTCTTATTACAAGATATGTCACAAGGCGTCTTCACATACCATATCTTTGATTAACATTGACGGAGGCATTGAAGCCTTTTAAAATAGAAAAGTAATGATTTTGAAAGCGAGGAAAAAACATGGCCATTGAGGAAAAAGAAGTTAGACACGTTGCCAAACTTGCAAAGCTAACTTTTGCCGACAATGAAATCCTTCATTTTACAGAACAAATGAGCGATATCATTGATATGGTGGAACAATTAAACGAAGTAGATACAACGGGTGTGCCTGTCACAACTCACGGATATCCATTAGTGAATGTGATGCGTGAAGACGTTGCTGAAAAAGGAACAGACCGCGACTTGTTAATGCGTAATGTAAAAACAAGCGAAGATGGATTTATTCAAGTGCCTGCGATTATGGGTGAAAACGAGGAGGGTGAAGCATGAGTATTATTGAAAACAAAACATTAGTCGAGCTTCACGAAGGCCTTCGTAATAAAGAATTCACTTCTGTGGAATTAACAAAAGAAACATTCGAACGTATCCACTCTTTAGAACCTAAAGTAGAAGCGTTCGTGACATTGAATGAAGAAGAAGCACTGCAACAAGCAGCCGCTGCTGACGCAAAAGGCTACGGCGAGGAAGCTTCTCTTCAAGGTCTTCCAATCGGGATTAAAGACAATATCGTCACTCGCGACCTTTTAACAACTGCTTCAAGCCGTATGTTAGAAGACTTCAACCCAATTTACGATGCGCACGTAATGGAATTATTAAAAGCAGAAGGCGCGGTTAACGTTGGTAAATTAAACATGGACGAATTTGCCATGGGTGGTTCAACAGAAACTTCTTACTTCAAGAAAACAAAAAATCCTTGGGACTTAACTAAAGTACCTGGTGGATCTTCAGGTGGTTCTGCTGCTGCAGTTGCTTCTGGCGAAGTATTAGCATCTCTAGGTTCTGATACAGGTGGTTCTATCCGCCAACCTGCAAGTTTCACAGGGATTGTTGGGATGAAACCAACTTATGGTCGTATTTCTCGTTACGGTTTGATTGCCTTTGCGTCAAGCTTAGATCAAATCGGACCATTTACACGTACCGTTCAAGATAACGCCTTAGTATTAAGCGCGATTTCTGGATATGACCACCGCGATTCAACAAGTGTGCCACAAGAAGTGCCAGCCTACCATAAAGGATTAACAGGCGACATCAAAGGCATGCGTATCGCGTTGCCAAAAGAATATTTTGCGGAAGGTGTGGACCCAGAAGTTCAAGCTGCTGTATTAAAAGCGGCTGATCAATACCGCGAAATGGGTGCTATCGTAGAAGAAGTGAGCCTACCTCACTCTAAATACGGTATTCCAGCGTACTATATCATCGCTTCATCTGAAGCATCTTCTAACTTACAACGTTTCGACGGAATCCGTTACGGTCACCGTTCTACAGACGCAGAAACATTAGAAGATTTATACGTGAAGAGCCGTTCTGAAGGATTCGGAATGGAAGTAAAACGTCGTATCATGCTTGGAACATTCAGCTTAAGTTCTGGTTACTACGATGCTTACTTCAAGAAAGCGGGTCAAGTACGTACTTTAATCAAACAAGACTTTGCAAAAGTATTTGAAAACTATGATTTAATCTTAGGACCTGTAACAACTTCTGCCGCATTCGGATTAGGCGCACACAGCGACGACCCAATCGCAATGTACATGGCGGACTTATTAACAGTTCCTGTAAACTTAGCTGGATTACCAGCGATTTCAGTTCCTGCTGGCTTCACAAACGAAGGTCTACCAGTCGGAATTCAATTAATCGGAAATTACTTCCAAGAAAAAACAATTTACCAAGCAGCGTATGCATTTGAACAAGCAAATGATTACTACTTACGCCGCCCACAATTATAAGGAGGAACAATCACATGAACTTTGAAACAATTATTGGTTTAGAGTGCCACGTTGAATTAAAAACTGATTCAAAAATGTTCTCTCCATCACCAGCGCATTTCGGTGCGGAACCAAATACAAATACAAACGTGATTGACTGGGGATATCCAGGGGTACTTCCTGTCGTGAATAAACGCGCGTTAGAATTTGGGATGCGTGCAGCTCTTGCGTTGAACTGTACCATTTCTCAAGATACAAAATTCGACCGTAAAAACTATTTCTACCCTGATAATCCAAAAGCGTACCAAATCTCTCAATTCGATTACCCAATTGGTCATGATGGCTGGATTGATATCGAAGTAGAAGGACAAACAAAACGTATTCGTATTGAACGTGTCCACTTAGAAGAAGATGCGGGTAAAAATACGCACGGAACAGACGGATTCTCTTATGTGGACTTAAACCGTCAAGGAACTCCACTGATTGAAATCGTATCAGAAGCAGATATGCGTTCTCCTGAAGAAGCGTATGCGTACCTTGAAGCACTTCGTCAAATCATCATGTTTACAGGTGTTTCTGACGTGAAGATGGAAGAAGGTTCAATGCGTTGTGACGCGAACATTTCAATTCGTCCTTATGGTCAAGAAAAATTCGGTACAAAAACAGAGTTGAAAAACTTAAACTCATTTAACAATGTACGTAAAGGGTTAGCATTCGAAGAAGTTCGTCAAGCAAACGTTCTACGTAATGGAGGAGAAATCCTACAAGAAACACGTCGTTTTGATGATGCGACGGGTCAAACGATTTTAATGCGTGTTAAAGAAGGTTCAAGTGACTACCGTTACTTCCCAGAACCAGACCTACCAAACTTCCAAATCTCAAATGAATGGATTGAAGAAGTGCGTGCTTCTATTCCTGAAATGCCAAGCAAACGTCGTGAACGTTATGTGAGCGAATTTGGCTTACCAGAATATGATGCAATGGTCTTAACATTAACAAAAGAAATGTCTGATTTCTTCGATGCAACGGTTGCTGCGGGTGCCGATCCTAAACAAGCGTCAAACTGGTTAATGGGTGACATCTCAGCGCACATGAATAGCAAGAAATTAGAGTTGAAAGACTTGAAGTTAACGCCAGAAAGCTTAGCAGAAATGATTCAATTAATCGCGGACGGAACAATCAGTTCGAAATTAGCGAAGAAAGTCTTCTTGTTATTAGCAGAAGAAGGCGGAACTGCAAAAGGCGTTGTTGAAAAACACGGTATGGTTCAATTGAGTGATCCAGCTCAGTTATTACCGATTATTCAAGATGTGTTGGCGAATAATGCACAGTCGATTGAAGACTTCAAGAATGGTAAAGACCGTGCTGTTGGATTTTTAGTTGGGCAAATTATGAAGCAAACAAAAGGGAAAGCAAACCCTGGCGTTGTAAACCAACTATTACAACAAGAGTTAGCGAAATACTAAAAAATATAAATATGTTTGATGGCTTCGAATTTTTTCGGATGTCTTCATAGTAGCTGTAATAGGGCAACGGCTCGAGCCGAAGTCTCTCGCCTTTAAAGCCTCAAAGGGGGAGTAAGGAAATAAATTCCTAACTCCCCCTTATTCGTTTTAATGCTTTTCCTATTACTGCTACTATAGAATCCGAAAAATTCTCCGCCATCAAAAAACTTTTTGAATTTAAAAACCTTTTTGGATAGTGGGTTAAAGCGCAGAGTCTGCTTGCCCGCTAAAAATCCAGAAAGGGAGAAGGAAAGTGAACGAGAGGGGGATGGACTGTGAAATTAACGATTGAGACGGTTTTGAGTCAAGGCGGGGAAACGATGAAGCAGCGGATGCATGCTGATGCAACTCGTCTTCGCAAAGACTCTGGTTTTGTGCTTAGTTATGTAGAGGATGAGACGAATACGCGTGTGAAAGTCGAAGTAGATACGACGGGGAAAGTGCCGCATGTGACACTTCATCGTCAAGGTGATGCGCGTAGTAAAATGGAATTCAATAAAACAAAGGCAACGAAAGGGATTTATGAATTAGGTGCCGGTCGTCAAATGCATTTTGATATTCAGACAAAACAACTACACGTGGAAGAAACGGAAGAAACCATGCTAGTGGTTCTGGAATATCAGTTATTCCAACAAAGACAGCTGATTACAAGCTCGCTGGTGACGTTCCATTTACAAACAGGGGAAAATGCATAAAAAATCTCTCTAAAGTAGCACAATATGAAGAATCTGTGCTATACTGTTTAAGATGAACCGGAAAGGAAGTGTAACCATTGGAATTAAAGAAACTCGATGGCATTAATAAAAACGAATTATCAATGGTCGAAGTAGCGCATGCTATTTTAGAAGCTAAGAATGAAGTTTTAGATTTCAACCAATTATTAGTAGAAATTCAAGAATACATGGAATTAAGTGACGAAGCGTTAGAATCACGTATGGCTCGCTTCTATACAGACTTAAATATCGACGGAAGCTTTATCTCACTAGGAGATAACCGTTGGGGATTACGTGCATGGTATCCAATCGATTCTATCGATGAAGAAATTGCAACATCTATGGAAGACGAAGAAGTGAAGAAACCTCGTAAGAAACGTAAGAAAGTTAACGCGTTCGGCAGTGACGATCTTATCGATTACAACGATGATGATCCAGAAGATGAAGAGCTTATCGATGATGAAGATCTTGATAGCGATGACTTAGACGACGATATCGATGTGGATCTTGAAGACGATGTAGATGAAGAAGACGAAATTGATGCTTACCGCTCTGACTTAAACGAACTAGGTGCTGACGAAGACTTAGTCGACGAAACAAGTGTAGAAGAAGATTTAATTATCATTGATGACGAAGATTTAGATAAAGACTTCGACGAAGAAGACGAAGAAGAATAATCTTTGGAAATAGTTAGAAAAATAATGGCACAACTTATGAAAAAATTTTATTCATAAGTTGTGCTTTTTTGTGAAAAAGGTGTATAATATACCTGATGAGGGTAAATTTGGAGGAAACAATTTGAAAAATAAACTACTCAAAATATTTGATAAGACGTTCTTAAAATTTATCGTCGTTGGAATTATAAATACATTGTTCGGAACGGCTATTATGTTTTTCTGCTTTAATATGCTGCAGATGGACTATTGGGTCTCTTCAGCGATGAACTATATCTGTGGGGGAGTTCTTAGTTATTTCCTTAACAAAAAGTACACATTTGAAGTGAAGGAGACCAGTTCAAAAGCCATTATCCGATTCGCGATTAATTTGACCGTATGTTATTTATTAGCGTATGGGGTTGCCAAACCTATAGCCTTGTATCTTTTCCAAGGAGCAGGAGAAAAATTACAAGGAAATATCGCACTCGTGATTGGAATGGGCTTGTACGTACTATTAAATTACGTGGGACAACGTTTTTGGGCGTTCAAACAAGATGAGGCTACAGAGCCAAGAGAAGGAATGGAGGGAAAAAATGAAATCTAGTTTTAAGAAGACAGTGGCATTCGTTGCGATGATTGCATGGGCAATTTTAGGATTAACTTTAATGCAACCTGTTAATGCAGCGACAGTAACACCAACTGTTTCAAACTTAAAAGCAACAGCAGCTGGTCAAAAGGTAACATTTTCTTTCGACTGGGATTTAACAGGTAAATCTGTTAAAGAGGGAGATACTTTCACAATCGATGCTCCAGAAGGTGTCAATATCACTGAAATCGCAACACAATCACTACAAGCCAATGGTGCTGAAGTGGCGACTGTTTCGATGACAGGCAAAAAGATTACTTTTACTTTCAAAAAAGCAATCGAATCAATGAACCAAAACGTAAAAGGTGGATTCTCATACAAAGCGGAATGGGATAACACTCCAGGAAACCCTGGAAACAAAACAGCGACTTCAAAAGTAGGTTCTGAATCAGTGGTAATCACTCGTCCTGATGGACCTGGTGTATTTGAATCTGTGATTAATAAATACAACCTTACAGGGGACTATGTATCTAAACAATTCAAATTAGATGCATCTGAAAACTATGCATGGATGAATGTTGGAGATGACTACTACTTAACTAAATGGTTCATCCGTATCAACGGAGATGGCAAAAAACAAGCTATAACAAATCCAGTGGTAACAGACCGCATTCAAGCTCCAGCGGTAGATTACTCTAAAATCACTTTTGCTCCAGCTGCGAACCATGCAGCAAGTGAATTCTTTGTGGGAACTTACTTAAAACCATCATTCACATTAAGAAAAGGTGGACAAGTGGTTGCTTCAGGTTGGGATTTCTGGAAACACGTTAAATTTGATGCAGACGGAAATGGATTCACTGTGAACTTATCAGACGTAAGCGATGTTTTCAAAACAGCTACAGACGAAGAATTAATCATTGAATACCAAACATTAATTCCTAAGACTACAATTCGTGTAGACAACAACGCTACATTGAAATCCGATGAAATTACAACTCCACAAGAAGATCCAGCGTTCTGGAATAACACAGAATTGAAGTTCTGGGTGACTGGTGACACAACTGTTACAGTTCAAAAAGAATGGGTTGGAGATAGCGAAGCAGACCGTAAAGAGATCACAGTTCAATTAGTAGCTGATGGTAAAAAATTAGACGGTATGACGAAAACTCTAACAAAAGAGTCTGGTTGGAAAGCTGATTTCACTAAATTACCTGGTATTAAAGACGGTAAGAAAATTGAGTACTCAGTAGAAGAAGTGAACACTCCTGATGGATATACTTCAAAAGTTGAAAAAATTAATGATTCAAACGTGATTAAAGTTGTGAATACTTCAAACAAACCAACTACAACAACAACGGAAGCTCCAACAACAACAACTGCAACAACAACAGAAGCTCCAACAACAACAGCTGCAACAACAAC
>JABZYY010000026.1 GCA_015264885.1 Streptococcus sp.
GTTCTGGACAAAAGCGAAGAAACCATGGGCAGTGATTGCGGTATTGACGGCAGTTGAATTGACAGCCAATGCGGCCATTGTTCAGTCGCGTGTCGGATATACAGATGCGTATAAATACCATGATGCGGTTCTTCAATTAAAAGATGCGATTAATCCAATTCGTCCTGACGATACAGATTTCTACCGTATCAATAAGACATTTAACTTAAGTAAAAACGATCCGTTTATGGTCGATTACCCAGGTTTATCAGTATTTAGTTCGAACTTGGAAAATAGTACGCGTGATTTATTTGACCGCTTAGGAAATAACGGGATTAACGCAACAACATACTATCAAGGAACACCGCTGCAAGACGCACTCTTCTCAGTGAAGTATTTAGTGGCGCCAAAACCAGTGTATACAAAAGAATATCCTGATACTTCGAAGATGTATGTATTCGGAAATATGGTAACGCGTAAAGATATTACGTCAAAAGAACCAGTATATGAAGCTGTAAGAACGAAGACATATGAAACAGGATTAATCTTACCAATTGCTTATGGTGTGAATGATGCGACAGTGAATGTAAAACTGGAAAATCATCAACCAATTCAAAACCATAACAAGATTGTTCAAGCGATGGGAGCTACAAGTGAAAACTACTTAACGCTTCTAGCAGCTAACGAAGTGAAGTTGGACAATATGGAAGTTCCAGATTCTTCTAAACCAGAGACGTATAAACGTGTAGATTCATCGAAACCAGGAACAATTACGTTTCATTTAGTGCCGCAGTCTTCTGAAGATTACTGGGTATCGATTCCACAAAAACTTTCTCATACGAATAAAAACAAAGTGAGAATTTTACTCAATGGAAATACGTATGACTTCCAAGATAAATTCCAACAAACACAACTCATTCAAGTGGCCCATGATTCTGTTGGAAAAGCCGTTGATTTAACGATTGAAATTGACACAGATGACGAATACAATTTGTCAGGTTTACGCCTAGCACGTTCAAATAGTGCCTTAGTAAATCGCATGATTGAAGAGCGTCAACTTCAAGGGATGAAAGTCACTCATTGGAATGATAGTCATATTCAAGGAACTGTGAATATCACAGACGATAGCACATGGATGATGACAAGTATTCCATATGAAAAAGGCTGGACAGTTAAAGTGGATGGTCAAGTCGTTGGAACGGCTAAAGTTTGGGATAGTCTTCTTGCTTTCCAAATTACACCTGGTGAACATACGATTGAGATGACTTATATGCCAGAAGGATTTATGGCAGGTTTCGTGATTTCAATCTTATCAATTTGTATTTATGTGTTAGCCATTTATAAAAAATGGATTTAATTGAATAGGAGTAGACTATAATGACAATTTCAAAAATGAAATTCAAATATAGTTCGCTATTCTTCGTTCCATTTGTGGTGATGTTGGGGGTCTTCCTAAGTTTAGGATTGACCCCTTTTTCGCAAAATTCGATTCATAGTGGAGACTTTCTTTCTCAATATTTTCCGCTTTATATCGGATTGCATAAGCTATTTTGGAGTGGAGATTTTAGTGGTCTATTTTGGTCCTTCGAGAAATCGCTTGGAGGAGCCATGCCAAGTGTCTGGGGCTTTAATAGTTTAAGTCCATTCACGTTTTTATATGTGATCTTTCCCATTTCAAGTTTTCAAGTCCTTAGCTACGTGATTCCTCTTCTACGTGCTGGGGTCATGGGAGTCGTCTTTGGTTATTTCTTAGAAAAGAAATTCCAAGGCGTGTCGAAACATTACTGGTTATCTTTAGGATTAGCTTCGTCATATGCCCTTAGTGGTTTTGTCGTATCGCAACAATATAATCCTAATTTCTTAGATAATCTGGTCTATATTCCGTTTATTCTCTTGGGAATTGAAGAGGTGGCAAGTGGGAAGCGTTCGGTGAAATTACCGCTGTTTCTTGCCATTAGTTTAATAACGGATTTTTATACAGGGTATATGATGTGTCTCTTTGTGGCGCTCTATACATTTTATGTCGTATTCTCGAAGGATATTCCTTTGAAAGAGGCAATCCTAAAATTAGGGAAAGTTGCGTTATTTGCATTGATAGGGGTAGGACTTGCAGCGTTTTGGCTATTACCCGTCTTTAGTGCCTTGCTAGAAAGTAAAGCAAGTGCGGGAAGTACCTTTGCATGGTCTTGGAATCCTGTGAATGATTTAGTCGCTATGCCGCAAAAATTTATCTTAGGATCCTTTGGTGAAAAAGAGTGGGGCGATTCTAAGGCGTTACCGCAACTCTTTATTGGTGGGTTAGGGCTCTTTGGACTATGTACTTTCTTCGCTAAAAGAGAAATTACACTTCGTAAGAAATTAGCAGCGACAGTCGTGTTGCTTGTCTTACTGCTTTCGTTTTCGATTCAAGGCTTCGATCAAATTTGGCATATGGGACAACGCCCAGTCGGTTTCTACTTCAGAAATTCGTGGGTAGCCAATAGCTTTATGCTAGTGCTAGCATCCGAAAGCTTAATGCAGTGGAAAGATGAATTCCGCTTGAATGAATTTTTAGTGGCCATTTTTGGCTTTGGTACGATTCTAGTGTTGTCGACTTTTAGAAGTCTGCAATATGTTGAGACCTCACAGAAAATACTAGCCTTTATTATCTGGACGATTATCTTATTAGCCTTCTTCTTTAGAAGAGCTGAAAGAGTTCGTAGGCTTCAATTGACGGCTGGGGTTGTGATTGTCGAGTTGATGGTGAGTTCCTTTGTTGGATTTAGAAGAGCTCCTTATTTTATCGGTAATGCAGGATTACAGGAACAAATGGAGTTTGCGATAGCTTTTGATAAAGAAGGATATAGCTATCAAAGTACGTTTACGCGAATGGAAATGCATAAAGGATTGTCGCACGCGAATTTCCCGATTGCATTTGGCTACAATGGAGCTTCTCACTTCACATCAAGTCTTGAACATTCGCTAATTGAAGAGATGAGCCATCTAGGTCTTCCAACGTCTCAATCAGTGGCGAACTATACTGACCGCAATGTGATTTTGGATTCGCTCTTTGGCGTATCACGTTTTATGATGGACGGCGATGAAAAACGGGTCTTTGCCGATGTGCGAGGCATGTATGCCAAAGAAGGAACGATGAAAAATTTTACAGTTTATCGCAATCCATATGCGTTCTCTCTTGGTTATTTAACGAATGAGAATACGGCAACCAATATCGCTTTTGAAAAAAATCAACCAGTAGCCAATCTCAACCAGCTCTTGCAAGTGATTGGGCTCTCTGGAACAAACGCACTGACGGAGGTTAATGTAGGCGAACCTGTAACGACGAATTTAACGAAGGGGCAGGATAAATACACGCTTACCAATGAGGCAGAACCAGCAAAAATTGAATGGAAGTTCAATCTACAACCAAACAAACTTTATTTTGTCGAAATTCCAGAACGCCAAGCAGGTTCCGTGATTAAATCAAAAGTGATGCTAAATGGTATCGGTTATCCGTACGAGAATCGATTCCATGAAAATCAATTATGGATGATTGGAAATGGAAACTTAGATCAGACGATTACCTTTGCGATTGAGGATGCGAAAGCCAAAGAATGGGATCTTCGTGGCTTCAAGTTCTATACGATTGATATTACAACACTCGCAAATGCATTGACGCAGTATAAGAAAGCAAATGATATTACAATTGGGTCGTATACAAATGCGATGGTGAAGGCACATGTCACAGTGACAAATAGCGAACAGTCCTTTGCGACTTTTACGATTCCTTACCATTCGGGTTGGAGCGTCACAGTAGATGGCAATAAACAAGAAGTGAAAAAAGCGCTTGGATTCTTTATGGGCGTTTCTCTCACAGAAGGAGAACACGAGATTGTTTGGAGTTATACGCCACCAGGATTACATCTTGGAATGCTTATTTCTATTTCGTCGCTTCTCTTACTAGTTTTCTTGTGGAAAAAGCATAAAAATGAATAGATGATCATTAAAATAGTCTCTGAAATCGTGATGATTTTAGAGATTATTTTTTTTCGTGTTTTTACAGGCCGTACTTTTGTAATTGAGGGTGTTTCGTGGGTATAATGACCTATTGATTAGAGAAAGGAAAGTGTTGAAGTGATGGATGCGACAAGTATGGCTGAAGCCGTTCGCTCGAAAAAAGTGAGTCCTATAGAATTAGTGTCAGATACGATTCAACGTGCGCACACGCTTAATCCTTCTCTTAATGCGATTGTTTATGAGCAATATGAAGAAGCACTCGAAAAGGCGAAACACTTTAAACTGACCAATCAACCATTTGCGGGAGTTCCTATTTTTCTAAAAGACTTAGGGCAAGAGAAAAAAGGGAGCGTCTGTACATATGGCTCACGTTTATTTCAGAATGTAAAAAGCACGCAGACTGATAACTTTGTCAAACGTTTAGAAGAACTCGGCTTTATCATTATGGGACGTACAAATACTCCGGAATTTGGATTCAAGACCGTCAGTGATGCCACTCTCCATGGTCCCGTTCGAAATGCGGTGAATCCTGAGAGAAATGCAGGAGGGTCTAGTGGTGGTGCTGCAGCTATTGTAGCAAGCGGAATTTCACCAATTGCAGCTGCTAGCGATGGTGGAGGATCAATTCGAATTCCGGCCAGTCATAATGGCTTGATTGGCCTGAAACCTTCTAGAGGTCGTATTATTGTTGGCCCTGGTTCCTATCGTGGATGGAATGGCGCAACCGTTCATTTTGCGCTGACAAAAACCGTTCAAGATACAAGAAATCTATTATTCCACCTGCAAGAGTGCCAAATGGAAAGTCCATTTCCATTACCGAAACTGAGTTACGAACAGCTTTATAAAACAGAAAAGATAAAACCGTTACGAGTGGCGGTGTTGTTACAGTCACCAGTGGGAGAAGAGGTCTCTAAGGATTCGGTGGATGCCGTGATGAAGATTGCACATTTTTTTGAAAATCATGGGCACTCTGTAACGCTTCTACAAAAGGATCCAGTGGATGGTGTCGCTCTACAAAAAGGATTTTATATTATTAGTGCAGTGGAGACAGCGTTGATGTTCCAAAATATTGAACGCCAACTAAAGCGTCCAGTAACTCGTGACGATATGGAACTAATGACATGGGCGATTTATCGTAGTGGGCTGGACATTTCAGGAATGGAGTACTCTAAAGTGGCTTCAAGTTGGGATCGTTATGCCGAGCAGATGGCACAGTTACACAAGCAGTATGATGTGCTATTATTGCCAACGGTTGCACAGGCCGCACCGAGTCCTGTTCCGTATGAATTATCTTCGGATTTACAATCCAAACTCAGTCGTATTGATGACTTTACAAAAGACCAGAAACAACAATTACTCTGGGAAATGTTCGAGGAGAGCGTAGCCGATACGCCGTTTACGCAGCGATTTAATATTACTGGTCAACCGGCCCTTAGCCTGCCAGTTCACCATACAAAAGAGGGACTTCCGATTGGTGTGCAACTTGCTGCAGCAAAAGGAAGAGAAGACTTGCTCCTACAAATCGCAGAATGGTTCGAGCAGGAACAATTATTACAAGTAACAAAACAGTAGAAAGAAGTGAAAGTGTGTTAGAAACAGAAGTTTTATTTAAGCCTTTTGAATTAAAAAAAGGAGTCACATTGGACAATCGATTTGTGCTTTCTCCAATGGTGACGAACTCCTCGACCAAAGAAGGTCATATTACAGAAGATGATTTAAAATATGCCGAGCGTCGTGCACATGCTGCGGCCCTTCAAATTACAGGGGCGGCCTACGTGAACAAGCACGGACAGCTATTCGAGTATGGATTTAGTGCGACTTCACTAGAGGATATCGAAGGCTTAACGAAATTATCCAAAGCGATGAAATCAGGTGGAGCTAAAGCTATCCTGCAATTAACGCATGCGGGTCGTTTTGCAAGCCATGCGTTAAACCGTGACCGCTATGTGTACGGTCCAAGTGCGATGACTTTGCAATCGCCGTTCCCACATGAAGTGAAAGAATTAACCGTAGAAGAAATTCATGGCATTATCGAAGATTATCGTCGTGCTGCACTAATCGCTGTCCAGTCTGGATTCGACGGGCTAGAAATTTCATCGGCACAGCGATTACTTATCCAAACCTTCTTCTCAACGTTCTCAAACGAGCGTACAGATGAATATGGCTGTAAGACATTAGAGGACCGTTCAAGAATCGGGATGGAAGTCTTATTGGCGGTTCAAGAAGTGATTGATGAATATGCCTCTGATGATTTTATTTTAGGATTCCGAGCAACTCCTGAAGAAACGCGTGGGAACCAAATCGGATACACTGTTGATGAGTTCCTCGAGTTTTTCGAAGAGGCACTTAAAAAAGTGAACATTGACTACTTAGCCATTG
This sequence comes from Streptococcus sp., assembly GCA_015264885.1. Lineage (GTDB taxonomy): Bacteria > Bacillota > Bacilli > Lactobacillales > Aerococcaceae > Granulicatella. The sequence continues at coordinate 6,355 of JABZYY010000026.1, forward strand.
CAAGCTGGGGACACGATGTCTTCAGAAATAAAGTTCGTGCCAAAGGACCACATCAAGGCGAACTCGTGAATAAAGTCGTCTATGACCGCTTGAAAGGGCGCGTGGCAGTGATTGCTTCAGGCGGCATTAATTCTAAAGAAAAAGCCCTCGAAGCATTAGAAAATGCAGATTTAGTAGGTCTTTCAACACCATTTATCACGGATCCAGAATTTGCCGTGAAGATTCAAGAAGGAAATGAATCAAAAATCCAATTAACGATTAAACCAGAAGCCCTAGAAGCCTTAGCGATTCCAAAGGCGGCTTTCAAAGATATCGTACCTTTAATGGACTTTGGAGAGTCGCTTGAAAAAGAAGCCAGAGATTTCTTCAGAGGTCTTGAAGCCAACTACGAGGGGAGAGAGACGGATGAAAATTAGTCTGTTAGATTATGGTCTCGTCGATGAAGGAAAAACGAGCGCAGAGGCTGTTCGTGAGACATTGGAGTTAGCACAATTAGCAGACGAGCTTGGATTCCATCGTTTCTGGGTGAGTGAACATCATAATGTGCCGGCGCTATCGATTAGTGCTCCAGAAGTGGTGATTCCTTATCTTGCTAGCCATACGAAGAACATCCATATTGGTTCTGGTGGTATCATGGGTCTTCATTATTCGCCGTATAAAGTGGCTGAAATTATGTCAACGCTAGAAGGATTATTCCCGGGACGTGTGGATATTGGCCTTGGTAATTCGCCAGGAACGCCATTTGTAGGTCGTAACTTACAGTCGCTTTATTCCAAAGAGCAATACGCACTGTGGTTAGAAAAATTGCAGCACTATTTGAATGAAGCACGTTGGAAAGGTGTGGTTGTGCCCGAAACCGAGAATGTTCCTGAACAGTTCCTTCTTGGAATGGGCGGCCAGTCGATTGAGTCTGCGGCAACTCTTGGTTTGAGCTTTGTATATGGTGTGTTTCCGTATATTCCTCAAGACCCTGTGGAGTTGGCGAAAAGTCTCTCTGAGCAATATCGCAGCACCTTTAAACCAGGATCACATAGTAAACCAAGCAACTTCGTACTAGCGGTATTTGTGGTGATTGCGGATACGAGGGAAGAAGCCGAAGAAATGGCAAAACCATTAGACTTATGGATGCTTGGAAAACAAGATTTTTCAGAATTTCATACCTTCCCAACTCAAAAAGATGTGGAAGAATATCAGTTAACACAGCGTGATCGAGAGAAGATTGCAAGCAATCGCAGCCGACTCATTGTGGGGAATCCACGTGAAGTTTTTGAACAAATGGAGGCGCTAAGAGCAGTCTCTAATCCTGACGAGTTATTATTTATCCCACTCGTCGGTTCCATTGAAAAAAGAAAACGTTCAGTAGAATTACTTGCTGAATTATATAAAGGAGAACAATAAAATGAGAAAATTTGCTAACTTTTTATGGATTGATAAAGAAGGAGAAAACTACACGATTCGTATGACGCCAGAGCTTCAAGATGATGTCGGTACAATTGGATTCGTTCAATTCAATATGGATGATCAATTAGAAGCTGAAGACGAAATCTTAAGTTTAGAAGCAAGTAAAACAGTGATGTCGATTGTGACACCACTTGCAGGAAAAGTCGTAGCTAGAAACTTAGCGGCAACAGAAGATCCTAAATTATTAAACTCTGAAAAACCAGAAGAACACTGGTTAGTGACATTAACGGATGTTGATGAAGCAGCATTCTTGGCATTAGAAGATGAATAATCATACAGAAGAGCAGTTGCTCAAACAAATGATTGAGATCCTGGCTCAGGAATCAGTAGAAACCGTATCAGTTGAAGGAAAAACTCCCGAAGAGTTGAAGACGCTTTGGCGAGGACTTGTGAATGTCAGACAACCAAAAGATGCCCCTGCAGACTATCTCGTTTTAGAGAATGAGTATTTACAAGAATACCATGCTCCAAGAGTTCAGACATTAGCAGATTGCCTACCAACTACAAACGACCAAATCAAACTCTATTATGGTGATTTATGTGAACTGAAAGTCGATGCGATTGTGAATGCTGCGAATAGTGAGATGCTTGGATGTTTTATTCCAAACCATCGCTGTATTGATAATGCAATTCATACTTTTTCAGGCATTGAACTTCGCTCCTTTTGCCACCATTTAATGGAAGAGCAAGGAAAGAAGGAACCTGTGGGAAAAGCAAAAATGACACCAGCATTCAACTTGCCTTCGAAGTACATTATTCATACGGTTGGGCCCTTTTTACCTCCAGGACAAAAAGTAACGCCACTTCGTGAACAGTTACTTGCTGGTTGTTACAAGAGTTGTCTAGAAACAGCAATTAAAGCAGGACTTACCTCGATTGCTTTTTGCGGAATTTCAACAGGAGAGTTTGGTTTTCCAAAAGAACCTGCTGCGCGTATAGCCGTGGATACAGTGAACAAGTGGTTGCAGGATACGTCTTCAACAATGACCGTTGTCTTTTCAACATATACTAGAGAAGATCAAACAATTTATCAGAAATTATTATCAGGAGAGCAGTAGAATGACTAAATGGAATGCATTACAAAAAGAAAGAACAACTGAAGCTAGTCTACTGGCAGATTTATTCCAGGAAGCAGATGCTATTGTGGTTGGTATCGGGGCTGGGATGTCGGCAGCAGATGGATTCACCTACATTGGAAGTCGATTCGAAGACGCTTTTCCGGATTTTATTGAGAAGTATCAGTTTTTAGATATGTTACAAGCGAGTTTGTTTCATTTTCCAAGTTGGGAAGAGTATTGGGCATTTCAAAGTCGTTTTATTGCACTCAATTACCTGGATCAACCTGTGGGACAATCGTATGTGGAACTCTTAGAAATGCTTAAAACAAAGCCATACCACATTATCACTACGAATGCGGATAATGCGTTTTGGGTGGCTGGATATGACAAAGAGAAGGTTTATCATATTCAAGGCGAATATGGGCTTTTCCAATGTAGTCAGCACTGTCATCCAAAAACGTATAGCGATGATGCCTTAGTTCGCAAGATGATTGTCGAGCAAAAAGACATGAAGGTTCCGTATGAACTGATTCCGTTCTGCCCAGAATGCGGAGCACCGCTTGAAATTAATAAGCGTAACGCTGAAAAAGGAATGGTAGAGTCAGCTGATTTCTTTGCACAAAAAGCACGCTATGATGCGTTTTTAGAAGAACATAAAAATGATAAGGTTCTCTTTTTAGAGATTGGAGTGGGCTTTACAACGCCACAATTTATCAAGACCCCTTTCCAAAAATGCGTACAAGCTAATCCAAATGCCTTGTTTGTAAGTATGAATCATAAGCATTACCGCATTCCGCTGGCGCTAAGAGAGCAAACCGTACAATTGTCAGAAAACATCGCCCCATTAATCCATGGGACATATCAAGAGCTTAAAGGAGAATAAACGATGTATTTAATCGAACCAATCCGTGATGGAAAATATGTAAAAGATGGAGCAGTAGCGCTTGCGATGCAAGTATATGTGCAAAGTAATGTCTTCTTGGATGATGACATTTTGTTCCCATATTACTGCGACCCTAAAGTAGAAATTGGAAAATTCCAAAATACAATTGCCGAAGTAAACGAAGAGTATTTAAAAGAAAACAATATTCTTGTTGTTCGTCGTGACACTGGTGGTGGTGCCGTATATGTGGATTCTGGTGCCGTAAATGTGTGCTACTTAATTCAAGACAATGGAATCTTCGGTGACTTCAAGAGAACGTATGAACCAGCGATTAAAGCTTTACATGAACTCGGCGCAACAGCTGTAGAACAAACAGGTCGTAACGACTTAACCATTGAAGGGAAAAAAGTATCCGGAGCTGCGATGACGATTAGCAACGGTCGTGTATACGGTGGTTTCTCGCTCTTATTAGATGTGGACTATGATGCGATGGAAAAAGTCTTGAACCCAAACAAGAAGAAATTACAATCTAAAGGAATTCAATCGGTTCGTGCACGTGTGGGAAGTATTCGTCCATATCTTGCTCCAGAATATCAAAACGTGACGGTAGATGAGTTCAAAAACTTAATTACTTGTAAGATTTTGGGGATTAACTCGATTGACGAAGCAAAACGTTATGTGTTAACGGAAGAAGATTGGAAAGCCATCGATGAACTCACAGCATCTAAATATAAAAACTGGGAATGGAATTATGGCCAGTCTCCACAATATAGTGATTATCGTGATGGACGTTTTGCATGTGGAACGATTCAATGTTACTTAGAAGTGGAACAAGGTAGAATTTCAAATTGTCGTATTTACGGAGATTTCTTCGCTAAAGGAAATGTTCAAGAAGTCGAAGAAAAATTAAAAGGCGTTCGTATGGTGAAAGAAGACTTAGTAGACGTCTTAAGCAAAATCGATTTGAGCAGCTACTTTGGAGCTGTTACTGCTGAAGAATTTGCGGGACTCGTTTTAGGAGAATAAAGTAAAAAATAGAGTGATACCGTATACGGTATCACTCTATCTATTTAGAAAAGGATGAAGCGGGGTGCTTCATCCTTTTTGCTTGATTAGTCTAATTCTTCTTTTGCTGGAATGCTGTGAGCTAGACGACTTGCTGCAGCGGCAGCAATAGCACCAACTAGGTCATCTAAGAAGATGTTTACTTTACCAGTTGATTTATCATCTAAGTTTTTAAGAATTCCCGGTTTTACTTTATCGATATAACCATAGTTTGTAAATCCAATAGAACCATATACGTTTACGATAGATAATGCTAAGATTTCATCGACACCGTATAAGGGCTCGTCTTCAGATAAGACATCGTTTAATAATGGATGTAATTTCTTTTCTTCTGCTAATTTATCCATTTCAATACCTGTGATAACGGCGTTTTGAACTTCGCGTTTCTTCAATACGCTATTAACGTTCAATAAGCATTCTTCTTTCGTTAATCCTGGTACATATTTTTCTTGTAAGAAATAAACTAATTCAGCAATTTGTTCTAATTCTACACCACGCTCAGATAGTAATTCTAAACAGCGATTGTGTAATTCTTTTGGGCTTTTCATCCGAAAAATCCTCCTTTTGACAAATTATGAAACCCTTTTACAAAGAGTAGCTTTTTATTTTAACACAAAATAGAAAAACGCCCAAATGAATTGAGCGTTCTGTTTGAAATTTTGTAAACGGTTAGAACATCGATGAGCTATGAATTGTGCTCGGACGGCTATTGGGGTTTACGTAAGTCATTGCAGCATTAATGGCAACAGGTGCTTCACCAAAACCAGTCGCGATGATTTTTACTTTGCCATCGTATGTTGCGATATCTCCAACGGCAAAGACGCCTGGAAGAGTCGTTTCCATTTGGCTGTTTGTCACGATGGTGTTACGAACCACATCGAATCCCCAGTTCTTCATTTCTCCAATAGAAGAAGAGAAGCCATAGTTCACGATAAAATCGTCAACAGGAAGTTCATTCTGGTCTTCACCTTTAGCGTGTTTCAGTACAACGGATTGAATAGTTTTACCATCTCCAATAAGTTGGTCAGGAAGATAAGGCGTTAAAATTTCAACGCTTGATTCTTCCAATTGTTTCACGCTATGTTCTTGTGCACGGAACTGTGGACGACGATGGACGATCGTCACTTTCTTTGCGATTGGTTCTAAAGCTAGTGCCCAGTCTACCGCAGAATCTCCACCGCCGCAGATGGCTACGGTACGGTCGCGGAATCGCTCTAAGTTCGTTACGAAGTAGTGTAGGTTGCTGTTTTCGTAAGTTTCAGCATTTTCTACATCGAGTTTACGTGGACGGAAGGCGCCATTTCCACAAGCGATAATCACTGTTTTTGCATAGTGCGTTTGTTTAGAAGTTACGAGTTCATATCCGAAGTCTGTTTTGTTTAATTCGAGTGCTTCTTCTTCTAAGCAGTACTGAGTTTCTGGGAAACGTTCGAGCTGCTTTTTCAAGTTTTCGACTAAATCGCCTGCTGTAATTTCAGGGAAGGCTGGAATATCGTAAATCATTTTTTCAGGATAAAGCATTCCGGGTTGCCCACCTAATTGGGGCAAAGTTTCAATAATTTTTACAGAGGCTTGGCGTAAGCCCGCGTAAAAGGCGGTGAAAAGCCCAACAGGCCCACCGCCGATAATAAGAATATCAACAATTTCTTGTGTCACTTTGTACCTCCGATTAATAGAAGATTCTTAAAATAAAGGCCATTGCGATACCAGTTAGTACACCGGCGAACACCTCGATGGGTTTGTGACCTAGATATTTTTTGATAATTAATTTTTTGTTTTCTTCTGTGTCAAAGAGATCGATTGGATCGTCTTCAGATTCGATTTCAACATGCTTTAATGCGCTTGATTCTTCACGTATTTGTTCTTCGTATAATTTTTGTAGGAGAATTCCTTGCTCACCACTTTGACGACGAACGGCCATAGCATCGAACATAACGATTAGGCCAAAAGTAGTTGCGATAGCAACAAATGGCGAAGCAAATCCGTGGTCAATAATTAACGCTGTAATCAGCGAGCTAACAGCAGCTGAGTGAGAACTTGGCATTCCACCAGTGCTAGTTACTAATGAAACGTTTGCGCCTGCTTTTTTTGAGAAGAGCGCAATCGGGAATTTGACAAATTGTGCAAATAGAATCGAGCAAACAGAAGCGATTAATGGATAATTTCGTAATATTGTCATTAAACTCTCACTCTTTCTTTTTTCTATACTCAAATACTATACCACGAAACCATGAAAATCACTAAGGAAAATTTATAGATATTCTTTATTTTTTTATTAAGGCGGATAAGAACGCTAAATTGCACCCGTTTGCCTTTTGTGGTTTAATAGAGGATGGTAGATGAGTAATCATTAGTATGAATTAAAAGGAGATGGAAAAATGAGTCAATTTCCACAATTGAATGAAGTGCATGAAAACAATCCACTCGTGACTGTGCATACGAACTTGGGCGATTTTACATTGGAATTATTCCCTGAAGTAGCACCTAAGACAGTGGAAAATTTCGTAACACATGCGAAAAATGGATATTATGATGGAGTAATTTTCCACCGTGTCATTGAAGACTTCATGATTCAAGGTGGCGACCCAACTGGAACAGGGATGGGTGGCGAGTCTATTTACGGACGTACTTTCGAAGATGAATTTTCAAGAGAAGCATTCAACTTGTATGGAACTTTATCAATGGCAAATGCAGGTCCAAACACAAACGGATCTCAATTCTTCATTGTTACAGCAAAACAAGTGCCCGCACAAATGTTGAAACAATTAAAAGATGGCGGCTGGCCTGAAGAAATCGTTGAAGAATACGCTAAAGTGGGTGGGACACCTTGGTTAGACCACCGTCATACAGTATTTGGACGAGTTGTTGAAGGGATGGACGTTGTTCTTAAGATTGAAGGCGTAGAACGTAATGCGCAAGATCGTCCACTAGAAGATGTTGTGATTGAATCGATGGACGTAAAAGCGTAGGAGGTTCTATGAGCAAAACTTTTAGAATTGGAGACATCGTTACGGCTAAAGTAACGGGTGTACAAAATTACGGAGTTTTCTTGGAGCTAGACGAAGATACGCAAGGTTTGATTCATATTTCTGAGTGTAAACATGGATATATGG
>JABZYY010000027.1 GCA_015264885.1 Streptococcus sp.
CATTGTTAACTGTGTACCAGGTTCCCCGATTGATTGAGCGGCAATTGTACCAACTGCTTCCCCAACTTCAACTTCTGAACCTGTAGCTAGGTTACGTCCATAACAGTATTTACATACACCATGTTTTGTATCACATGTGAACGCTGAACGAATTGTAATTTCTTCGATTCCAGCTTCAATAATCTTACGAGCAATATCTTCAGTAATGATTTCATTGCGTGCTACTAACACTTCACCTGTTTCAGGATGTTTCACTGAACGTTGTGCATAACGTCCTAACATACGTTCTTCAAGTGTTTCAATGACTTCATTTCCTTCTTTAATCGCAGTAATTGTTAAACCACGATCGCTTCCGCAGTCTGTTTCACGAATGATTACATCTTGCGCAACGTCTACTAAACGACGAGTTAAGTAACCTGAGTCGGCTGTCTTCAAGGCCGTATCGGTCATCCCTTTACGAGCACCGTGAGTAGACAAGAACATTTCCATAACGGTTAACCCTTCACGGAAGTTTGATGTTACCGGTAATTCCATGATCTTTCCGTTAGGAGCGGCCATAAGACCACGCATACCAGCAAGCTGAGTAAAGTTAGAGATGTTACCACGGGCTCCAGAATCACTCATCATGAAGATTGGGTTACGAGAACCTAATGTGCGAATTAACGCTTTTTGGATATCATCTTTCGCTTTGTTCCATGTTTCGATAACACGTTCATAACGTTCATCATCTGTAATTAAACCACGACGGAATAATTTAGAGATGTTGTCGACTTGTTTATGTGCTTCTTCAAGAATTTCTTTCTTGTTGTCCGCAACTGAGATATCTGCAATCCCTACTGTTAAACCAGCACGAGTTGAGAATTTATATCCTAAGTCTTTCATACGGTCTAACATCATTGAAGTTTCAGTGATATGGAATCGTTTGAACACTTCGGCGATGATTTGACCTAAGTTTTTCTTCTTGAATGGTGCAACAATTTCGCGTCCTGCGATTTCTTCTTTAATGTTTGCGCCTGGTTCTAAGAAGTATTTATCTGGTGTAGCCACTTCTAAGTTTTCCATTGTTGGCTCATTTAAGTAAGGGAATTCGTTTGGCATGATTTCGTTGAATAATAATTTACCAACTGTTGTGACCATCATTCTCTCTTTTTGCCAATCTGTAAATGGTTTATGTGGAAGTGAGCTTGCAGGAATCGCAATACGGCTGTGTAAATGAACGTATCCATTGTTGTAAGCCAAGATTGCTTCGTCCATGTCTTTGAAGAACATACCTTCACCAACACGGCCTTCTTGTTCCATTGTTAAGTAATAGTTCCCTAAAACCATGTCTTGAGATGGTGTTACTACTGGTTTACCATCTTTAGGGTTTAGGATGTTTTGAGCCGCTAACATTAATAAGCGTGCTTCAGCTTGAGCTTCTTGAGATAGTGGCACGTGAACCGCCATTTGGTCTCCGTCGAAGTCGGCATTGTAGGCTTCACACACTAATGGGTGAAGACGGATGGCACGACCTTCTACTAGAGTTGGTTCGAACGCTTGAATCCCTAGTCTGTGAAGTGTAGGTGCACGGTTCAATAGAACTGGGTGTTCACGAATTACTTCTTCAAGGATTCCCCAAATATCGTCATCTAAACGTTCAATTTTACGTTTAGCGCTCTTGATGTTTCCAGCGATTTCACGTTCAACTAATTCTTTCATTACGAAAGGTTTGAATAATTCAATCGCCATTTCTTTAGGAAGACCACATTGGTACATCTTCAAGTTTGGTCCTACTACGATTACAGAACGTCCAGAGTAGTCTACACGTTTACCAAGTAGGTTTTGACGGAAACGACCTTGTTTCCCTTTAAGCATGTGGCTTAATGATTTCAATGGACGGTTACCTGGTCCAGTAACTGGACGGCCACGACGACCATTATCGATTAAAGCATCCACTGCTTCTTGTAACATACGTTTTTCGTTTTGAACGATGATACGAGGTGCGTTTAATTCTAATAAACGTTTTAGACGGTTATTACGGTTAATCACACGACGGTATAAATCGTTCAAGTCACTTGTTGCAAAACGTCCACCTTCTAATTGAACCATTGGACGTAAATCTGGTGGGATAACTGGAATAACATCCATTACCATCCAACCAGGTTTGTTTCCTGATTCTTTGAAGGCATCTAAAATGTCTAAACGACGGATTGCACGAGTACGTTTTTGTCCTTGAGCTGTTTTCAACTCTTCTTTTAATTCAGCGATTTCAGCGTCTAAGTCAACGTTATTTAATAACTCTTGAACGGCTTCCGCACCCATTGCAGCGTGGAAACGAGTTCCGAACTCTGCACGTTTTTCACGGTATTCGCGTTCAGTTAATAATTGTTTGTGCATTAATGTTGTGTCGCCAGCGTCGATAACAACGTAGCTTGCAAAATAAATGACTTCTTCCAACGCACGTGGACTCATGTCTAACACAAGTCCCATGCGGCTTGGAATACCTTTGAAGTACCACACGTGTGATACTGGAGCTGCTAATTCGATGTGTCCCATACGTTCACGACGAACTTTTGAGCGCGTTACTTCAACGCCACAACGATCGCAGACTTTCCCTTTGTTGTTGATTTTCTTTAATTTACCACAAGAACATTCTAAGTCTTTTGTTGGACCAAAGATTTTCTCGCAGAATAAACCATCGCGTTCTGGTTTTAAAGTACGGTAGTTGATTGTTTCTGGTTTTGTAACTTCACCATGTGACCACTCACGGATTTTCTCCGGAGAAGCTAACCCAATCTGCATACTTTCAAAATTATTTACATCTATCAAGGGGCCTACCTCCCTTTCTTTTGGAATTGCCCTACGATTCCAATAGTTCTATTACTCTTCGTCAGTATCAAAATTGTCTTCAACGTCTTCTACATCGGCTGCATCTTCTTCAGCTGCGTCAGCTGCTTCTTCTGCTGCTGATAATTCAGCTGCACGATCAGAATACTCATCTAATTGAGCACGTCTCTCATTTGTTCTTTCAACGTCACTGAAACGAATTCCTTCGTCTTCGTCCATATCTTCAAGTTTGATTTCTTCATCTTGTGCGTCAAGTACTTTCATATCAAGACCTAAAGCTTGTAATTCTTTTACTAATACGCGGAATGATTCAGGTACACCTGGACGTGAAATTTGTTGACCTTTAACGATTGATTCGTAAGTCTTCACACGACCAACAACGTCATCTGATTTGTACGTTAGGATTTCTTGTAATGTATAAGCAGCACCATAAGCTTCTAGTGCCCATACTTCCATTTCCCCGAAACGTTGTCCACCAAATTGCGCTTTACCTCCAAGAGGTTGTTGTGTAACGAGTGAGTATGGTCCAATTGAACGAGCGTGAAGTTTGTCGTCAACCATGTGGGCAAGTTTGATCATGTACATAACCCCTACTGACACACGGTTATCGAATGGTTCACCTGTACGTCCATCATATAGAATTGTTTTCGCATCACGAGCCATACCCGCTTCTGCAACAGTTCCCCATACGTCTTCATCTTGCGCACCATCGAATACTGGTGTTGCGATGTAAATACCTAATTCACGAGCAGCCATACCTAAGTGTAACTCTAACACTTGTCCGATGTTCATACGTGAAGGTACCCCTAATGGGTTTAACATGATGTCAACTGGTGTTCCATCTGGTAAGAATGGCATATCTTCTTCCGGCATAATACGGGAAACTACCCCTTTATTACCGTGACGTCCGGCCATCTTATCCCCTTCATTGATTTTACGTTTTTGTACAATATATACACGAACTAATTTGTTTACACCAGGTGCTAATTCATCACCTGCTGCACGTGTGAACACACGTACATCGCGGACAATACCGCCACCACCGTGAGGTACACGTAGAGACGTGTCACGAACTTCACGAGCTTTTTCACCGAAGATTGCGTGTAATAAACGTTCTTCTGGTGATTGTTCTGTTAACCCTTTAGGAGTTACTTTACCGACTAAGATGTCACCATCTTTAACTTCGGCACCGATACGGATAATTCCGTCAGCGTCAAGGTTCTTCAATGCGTCTTCCCCAACGTTTGGAATTTCACGAGTAATTTCTTCAGGTCCAAGTTTTGTATCACGAGCTTCTGAATCGTAGTCGTCGATGTGAATTGATGTATACACATCATCTTTCACTAAACGTTCACTCATGATAACCGCATCCTCGTAGTTGTAACCTTCCCAAGTCATGAACGCTACTAGAACGTTTTGTCCTAATGCTAATTCACCTTTTTCCATAGAAGGTCCGTCTGCTAGGATTTCGCCTTTAACTACTTTATCCCCTTGTGCCACGATTGGACGTTGGTTGTAACACATACCCGCGTTTGATCCGTGGAACTTAGTGATTTGGTAAGTATCTAATGAGCCATCAGCTGTACGTACACGTACTTCTTTAGCATCAACGAATTCGACAACACCATCACGTTTACATAACAAGGCAACCCCTGAGTCATGCGCAGATACGTATTCCATACCTGTACCGATGAATGGTGCTTTTGGATTTAACAATGGAACAGCTTGACGTTGCATGTTCGCACCCATCAACGCACGGTTTGAGTCGTCGTTTTCTAAGAATGGGATACATGCTGTCGCAACTGCAACTACTTGTTTTGGAGAAACGTCCATGTAGTCCACGCGGTCTACTGGCACTTCTAAGTTTTGAGATACGTAACGCGCCATAACAACATCGTTCACGAAGCTTCCGTCTTCATTTAATGGAGAGTTTGCTTGCGCTACTACGAAGCTATCTTCTTCGTCGGCTGTTAAGTAGTCGATCTTATCTGTAACTTTATGAGTGTTCCAGTCTACACGACGGTATGGAGTTTCGATGAAACCATATTTGTTGATCTTCGCATATGTTGATAAGCTGTTGATCAACCCGATGTTTGGTCCCTCAGGAGTTTCGATAGGACACATACGACCATAGTGAGAATAGTGAACGTCACGAACTTCATATCCGGCACGGTCACGAGTCAAACCACCAGGTCCTAACGCTGATAGACGGCGTTTGTGTGTTAACTCTCCTAATGGGTTTGTTTGGTCCATGAATTGTGATAATTGAGAAGATCCGAAGAACTCTTTAATTGCCGCAACGACTGGACGAATATTTACTAATTGTTGTGGTGTCACTGTTGCAGTGTCTTGAATAGACATACGTTCGCGAACCACACGTTCCATACGAGATAACCCGATACGGAATTGGTTTTGTAATAATTCCCCTACTGAACGGATACGACGGTTTCCTAAGTGGTCGATGTCGTCTGTTGTTCCAATTCCTTCGTAAAGGTTTAAGAAGTAGCTGATTGTTGCGATAATGTCGCTTGCAGTTACGTGTTTTACGTCTTCAGCAACGTTTCCGTTACCGATGATTTTAATCACGCGTTCTGGGTCAGCTGGTGAGTAAACTTCTACTGTTTGAATTGTTACAGGGTCTTTGATCACACCGTCTTCTGATGGATGTAAAGTAAATAAGTTTGCACCTTTTTCAAGTACTTCTACTACTTTTTCCATTACGTCGCGTTCAAGAACAGTTCCTTTTTCAACAACGATTTCGCCTGTTTCAGGATCTACTAAGTTCTCAGCGATTGTTTGGTGTAATAAACGAGTTTTAAGATTTAATTTCTTGTTGACTTTGTAGCGTCCAACTGCTGCTAAATCATAGCGGCGTGGGTCGAAGAAACGAGCTGTTAATAAGTTACGTGAACTTTCAGCTGTTTTTGGTTCACCAGGACGTAGACGGTCATAAATATCTTTTAATGCTTCTTCTGTACGAGATTCATCCATACGTTTATGAACATCTTTATCTAATGTTAAACGTAATGTTTCGCTATCCCCGAAGATTTCTTGGATAAGGTCATCTGAACCGAAACCTAACGCACGAACTAATACCGTTAATGGGATTTTACGAGTACGGTCGATACGTACATAAGAAATGTCTTTTGAGTCTGTTTCGTACTCTAACCATGCACCACGGTTTGGAATTAATGTTGAACCATATAATTGTTTACCGTTTTTGTCAGGTCTGTCATGGAAATAAGCACCAGGAGAACGAACTAATTGAGATACAATTACACGTTCTGCACCATTAATGATAAATGTACCCATTTCAGTCATTAATGGGAAGTCACCGAAGAATACTTCTTGGTCTTTTACTTCGCCAGTTTCTTTGTTCACTAAACGCATTTTTACGTAAATTGGAGCCGCGTAATTTGCGTCATGGTTTCTAGCTTCTTGTATGTTATATTTTGGAGCATGTAATTCGTAATCTAAGAATTCCAATGACAAGTTACCTGTGTGGTCTTCGATTGGAGAAATATCTTTGAACATTTCGCGGATACCTTCATCTAGGAACCATTGGTAAGAATCTGTTTGGATTTCAATCAGATTAGGTAATTCTAATACTTCACTGATTCGTGCATAACTTCTACGCACACGGTGTCTACCGTATTTCACATCATGATGTGCCAACTCTTCCACCCCTATAAATTAGTATTGATAAATGTTACATTTTGATGACATTTATTAAAAGTTCGTAACAAATGAAGATTTCGGTCGATTTTTAAACAAAAAAAAACCAAAAGAATTGTTTGCTGCCATTTGTGAAAAATGCAAATTCTTTTGTTTTAAGCCTTTATTTGTAAGGAATTGGACAATATTTCAACCCTCACACCGATTAAAATCCACACTTATTGCGTTATATTATTATACACAAAATCCCAAGTGTCGTCAAGGTCGACAACACTTGGGAAATTTAGATTTTATCTGGTTTTTCGAGGTTAATAAGTGCCCTCTTCTACGGATTGATTCTTCACGATTTTCACAATCCGACTTGTTCCAAGACGACTTGCTCCTAATTCGATGAATTTTTCAGCATCTTCAATGCTAGAAATTCCGCCGGCAGCCTTCACAAGAACACCTTCTCCAACGTGTTTCTTCATCAATGCCACGTGCTCAAATGTTGCACCTGCTGTTGAGAAACCTGTTGAAGTCTTGATGAATTCAGCTCCTGCTTTTGTAACGACTTCACACATCTTGATGATTTCTTCTTCTGTAAGAAGCGCTGTTTCGATAATGACTTTTAAGATATGACCATTACAAGCTTCATGGATTTGACGAATTTCATCTTCCACAACATCGAAACGACCATCTTTCACATCACCGATATTAATCACCATATCGATTTCGCTTGCACCATTTTGAATCGCATCTTTTGTTTCGAAAACTTTAGTTGCAGCTGTGCTATAGCCATTCGGGAATCCGATAACAGTACAGATGGCTAATTTCCCGTCTACGTACTCGCTCGCACGTTTGACAAAAGAAGCTGGGATACATGCTGACGCTGTTTCGTATTTCATCGCATCATCCAAAATCTCTTTAATTTCACTCCAAGTAGATGCGGGTAATAATAAAGTATGATCTACTGTTTTTAAAATCTCTTTGATTTCCATAAAATCCCTCTTTCTTATTTAGCGCGGTCTTCTTTAATTAAGTTGCGAAGTGCTTCAACAGCCACTTTAATCGCTGCTTCTGTATCGTGAACGATTGGGTTTGATAACCCTGCTGCTTCACGCTCTTGGTTCCCTACTACTAGGAAAGTAGATCCAACGCGAACTCCTAAATGGCTAGCCACAACGAATAATGCTGCTGATTCCATTTCAGAAGCCTTCACGCCAAGACGTTTCCAAGCTTCCCATTTATTTTGTAAGTCATAGCTTACTGGCATCACTTGTGGTTCATGTTGTCCGTAGAATGAATCTTTACATTGAACAACTCCTGCATGTGTTGTATAACCTAAGCTCTTACCAGCATTTAGAAGCGCTGTTACGACATCGTAGTTCGCAATCGCTGGAAATTCGATTGGCGCGTACTCACGTGTTGTTCCTTCCGTACGAATCGCACCAGTCGCAATCACTATATCTCCACCTTTAACGTCGATATCGATTCCGCCACATGTTCCAACACGGACAAAAGTATCTGCCCCACTGCGCACTAACTCTTCAAGTGCAATTGCAGCAGATGGTCCGCCAATCCCTGTTGATGTCACACTGACTTTTTCTCCATCTAAATAACCTGTATACGTCACGTACTCGCGATTATCAGCCACCAGTTTTGCATCTTCAAAATGTTCTGCAATTTTTGCACAACGTTTTGGATCCCCTGGTAAAATCACATAACGACCTACATCGCCTTTACGTGTATGGATATGATATTGTAATCCTTCTTCTGAATATTTCATGAAAAACTTCCTTTCCTTGCACGATACGTGCCCTGATATTGCCCTAGCAAACTAGGAAGGGGCCATGGTTTTTCCACAGCCCCAGATAGGAGGATGATGACAAATCTTCATCAAATAATTATGTCTACAAATGCCTTTTGCAATTATAGTTGAAAGGATTAAATAATTGGATATACAGTTACCATAATTATCTATATTTGCCTTTTCATCCCTCTACACTCACTAATATTTTACCAAAATCACCCTTTTTTTGCAAACGGTTCATTTTTGATTTTGGATACCCTAGCTTGATTTTCTTATCTGCTAAAAGCTCATCTAACAGCTCCCAGAGACACGCCTCCATCTGGCTTTTGGGATTTGGAACGGGACGCATGAGTGGGCGCCAAACTTCTTCCACTCGCTTTTCAAAATCCATCATTTCAACGTCTCTTGAAAAAGCCATTTGTTCCAACAGAATCCATGCATGCCCCTTCCAGACAAGATTGGGTACTTTAAACGTCTCTGTATAAATCGGGAAGGTCAAGAAACTGCTGGGCAAATCTTCCAGCGTTTGCCTGCATCGATATAACTTCACGAGAAAGGCCCTCGTGAGCGGAGAGGCTAATTTCTTAAAAAGCATCGTATCTCTTGGTGTCCATTCTATCGTATCAACAGGTTTTAGATGCGCTTTGACTGGAACGGAATCCTCGACCATCTTTCTCCACTTTTTCCACGAGAACGATAAAAGCGGCACGCGTACGACTTGAAACGTCATCTGCTGCGAGCGAGGCTTCACCTTGATTTGCGTATGAAAGATCATCTCTCCATTCACAAAGAAAATAAGGAAATTCCCGAGTTGTGGATGATACTTCATTAAGTAACTAAAGGTGTCTGTCAATTTATGCTGAGTCTCATAATTCTCTCCTAAAACCCAGTCAACCGACATTCCAGCCTCTCCTAAATGTCTGGTTCGTTCCACTATCTCTTCTGTAGGAATTACACTGCATTGATACTCGATACACCATGCACGTTTTCCTTCTGTCACGACAATATCTGGAATCTGTTCAATAGACGACACATACGGCTCGAGTTCTGCATGAAATCCATGACTTTTCAAACTCTCAAGTATTAAGTGCTTCCCCTCTTGATGCGCGATTGTTTCTTCCTGCCGATGTTTTTTAGGCATATGTGAAAAGAACACGACTCCATTTCTAGAAACCTTCTTTTTTACTTCTTCCCCACATTCCGGGCAAAAATAAACTTCATCTTCTTTAATTTGTGTGGCATGAATCAATTCTCCCGTTTTCGTTCTAACGATATTCATATCTATCACCTCAACAAAAGATATGAAAAAAAGGAAGCAGATGACTCTGCTCCCCTAAAAATCTATTTCTCTAAATTCTTTTCTTGTACGATATCCCATGAGAACCCTAAGGCACCTTCACCAAGGTGAGTTCCTACTACAGGTCCAAAATACGATAATGAAGTACGTAATTTAGGATATTGTTCTTGCATTTTTTGTCTCCAAGCTTCGCCAGCTTCTGGAGCATTTGCATGGATGATGACTAATTCATAGCCGTCACCATCTATTGTTCCTGTTTCGTCTGCGAATAATTGTTCAATTCGTTTCATCGCTTTTTGTTGCGTACGAATTTTTTCGAAAGGAACGATTTTCTTATCAACGAATGTCAAGATTGGCTTAATTTTCAACATGGAACCCACTAATGCTGCCCCTGCTGATAAACGTCCACCACGTTGTAAGTTGCTTAAATCATCAACGATAAAGTAAGCTGTCGTACGGTCCACTAAACGTTGAACCGTTTCAACGATTTCTTCTGGTGAATATTCTCCAGATTTCGCCATAATAGCGGCTAGTTTTACTGCACGCGCTTGCGGTGCACAACTAATCTCTGAATCGATTGGATAAATGGCTATTTCGTCTTTCATATCTTCGGCAACAGCCACACATGTTTGGTAAGTTCCACTAATTCCGCTAGAAATAGTAATAGGAATAATAGCGTCATAATCTTTTGCAAGTTCGCGGAATAATTCGTATGTTTCCCCTACAGCTGGTTGTGTACTTGTTGGAAAGACTGGAGAGCTTTTTACTTTTGCATAAAATTCTTCAGCAGTAATATCAATCTCTTCACGATAAGTTTCTTGTCCGAAAATAACAGACATCGGTAACACGTAAATACCATATTCGGCATATTCTTCTTTCGTTAAGTAAGCCGTGCTATCTGTAACTACAGCAATTTTCATCCATTCAACTCCTTTCAATTTGAAAATTTAGATTGTTTAAGTCATAAAAACTATAAACTTTCACCCTTCAAGTATAACAAAAAAGCATTTAACACGCAATGAATGGAAAGATTTCTTTAAGAGACTTAACATTACTTGCTCATCTTTCAAATTACAGTATAATAGAAGACAGAATTATTTATTGGAGGTACTATGGAACAAAGATCAACTCAACATCAATTAGATAAACAAAAGAAAAACGATTGGTTCTTACGATTCATTAAAGGAATGTTCATCGGGTCAGGATTTATCCTCCCAGGTGTCAGCGGTGGTGCACTTGCTGCTATCTTTGGACTTTATGAACGCATGATTGCTTTCCTAGCAAATGTCACAAAAGACTTCAAGAAAAATATCTTATTCTTCTTACCAGTCGGAATCGGTGCTCTAGCAGGTATCGTAGTTCTATCATTCGGAGTAAGTTACTTACTTGGTAACTTTGAAACAATCATCCTTTGGTTCTTCATCGGATGTATCGTCGGAACAATCCCTGCTCTTTGGAAAGAAGCTGGAAAAGAAGGTCGCTCAACACGCGATATTATCATTCTACTCGCTTCATTTATTGGCGGATGCTTACTCCTTTACTTAGGTGAAAATGCAATCGGCGGTAGCGTAGAAGCAAACTTCTTCACTTGGATGATTGCGGGTGGATTAATTGCTTTAGGAATTATCGTTCCTGGACTTAGCCCATCAAACTTCATCGTATACATGGGAATGTACAAACAAATGTCAGATGGTTTCAAAACATTAGACATGAGCGTGATTCTTCCAATCGCATTAGGTGGACTTGTAACATTAGCGCTCTTCTCAAAACTTGTACACTACATCTTTAAGAAAGCTTACCCACAATTATTCCACTTCATTTTCGGAATCGTGCTTGCTTCAACTGTAATGATTATCCCAACAAACTACGCTGGATTTGACATCGTTCAATACCTTGCTTGCGTTGTGATGTTAGGCTTCGGTTCATGGCTTGGCGCATTCATGGCCAAACTTGAAGACACTTATAAATAACATTTCAAACAGCTTTGCTTCTCGCAAGGCTGTTTTTTTATGCCTAAAATTAACATATTTGTTAATTTCCACTCTCACTCCATGATGTAACATTTTTGTTACGTAACAAAAATGTTACATCTACTCTCCTCATGAAACGCGCACACTCTATCCCTTCTCCCTTGCCCCTAGTCGAAAATAGAACTTTATAAACTCTCTCCTCGAGTAGAGTTTTATGCCAGAAGGCGATTATGGTGTTTCACCAAAAAGCTAAAAAGAGAATTCGCTTATCAGACATTTATTGAAACCATAGCGGGGAATCATATCGAATGCGAATTAAAAGCCATTATGGATTTATCCATTACGGCTTGTTTGAGGCTTCGAAGGAGAAAGACTACAGGCTTTCTCCGTTATCCCGCTATTTTGTTTCAATAAACAATGGCTGATAAAAAGAATTCTCTTTTCCACACCATCTACCCTAACACCATAATCGCCGCCCTTGGCGGTTACTAATGAAATTGAGCGCACAAAAAAACTCTCTCGAAGCGAGAGAGTTTGTAAAGTTCTTATTTGAGACCGTATTTTTTGTTGAAACGATCCACACGTCCGTCTGCTTGAGTGAATTTTTGACGACCTGTGTAGAATGGGTGAGAATCAGAAGTGATTTCCACACGTAGTAATGGGTATTCGTTTCCGTCTTCCCATACAACTGTTTCACTTGAAGTCTTTGTTGAACCTGATAAGAATTTGAATCCTGTAGTTGTATCCATGAAAACTACTGGACGATATTCTGGGTGAATTCCTTGTTTCATTTCTATTCCTCCTGCCCTGAATTATTTGCTAATCCAGAGTTATTTATTTTCGCATGCATAATGCAACACGAATATAATACCATGCTCAAATTGAATTTGCAATAGTTTTATTCATCCCCTAATTCAAGCCCGGGAATTGCGTTTAAATCCATATTTGCAAAGTCTTTTTGCATATATTTTGTATAGGCTGCAGCACCAATCATCGCGGCATTATCCCCGCAAAGTGATAATGGCGGAATGGAGAATGTCACTGCTGGATAGTGTTCTTCCATCATTTGTGTCATCGCTGTACGAAGACCACGATTAGCTGCCACTCCTCCTGCTAACACAAATTGTTTTACAGGATACGCTTCAAGTGCGCGTCTTGTTTTTTCGACAAGTACTTCTACGACACTGGCTTGGAAACTTGCGGCTAAGTCTTCAGGGATAATCTCTTCGCCTTTTTGTTTGGCGTTATGCACACGATTGATAACCGCTGATTTCAATCCACTAAAACTGAAATCAAAATGGTCTTCATGAATCATGGCGCGTGGAAAGTCATACGTATCATTTCCAAGATGCGCTAATTCGTCCATTTTCTTTCCACCAGGATATGGCAAGTTCAAAATACGACCAATCTTATCATACGCTTCCCCTGCAGCATCATCTCTTGTCTCTCCGATAATCTGGAACTCGCCGTCAGTTGGCATATAGACAAGTTCTGTATGGCCACCACTTACAACCAGCGCCATTAGTGGGAATTGCAAAGGTTCCACAAGTTGGTTTGCGTAAATATGTCCTGCCATATGGTTCACGGCAATGAGTGGTTTTCCACTCGCAAGTGCCAAGGCTTTCGCTGCGGAAATCCCAATTAAAAGAGCTCCAACAAGACCTGGACCATATGTCACTGCAATGGCGTCCATATCATCCAACGTTTTGCCTGCTTTTGCAAGTGCTTCGTCGATGACTTGTGTAATTTGTTCGACATGGTGGCGGCTAGCGATTTCTGGCACAACCCCACCAAAACGCATATGACTTTTAATTTGAGAGGCAACAATATTTGAAAGGATGGTGTTTCCGTTTTGAATCACGGCTGCACTTGTCTCATCACAACTACTTTCAATTGCTAGAATCAATGTTTCTTTCATATTGCTCCTCCTATCTTTGTTCTATTTCTAAGCGATATTCAATCGCATCTTCAACTGGGTCACTGTAATAATCACTTCTCGTATGGAAGGCTTCAAACCCAAGAATTTCATATAAATATTGAGCACGCTTGTTGCTTTCACGCACTTCTAAGAAAACAACTTTCACGTCTTTTTGCTTCAAATCGTATAAGTCCATTTGCCATAAACGTTGCGCGAGACCTTTACCTTGATAGTCTTTCGCAATCACGATATTCGTGATGGTTGCTTCATCCAGTACACTTTGGACTCCGAGGAATCCAACTAGTTGGCGTTGCATCCATACTCCGTAATAC
>JABZYY010000028.1 GCA_015264885.1 Streptococcus sp.
GCGCGAAGCTCGTTGAATAAGTCGAGTGGAGTGCCGGTGTGGCGGCTTCCTGCTTCGGCGTAGGCCAGTAAATAAGGACGGAGCGCTTCGATGCTTTGATAGAAGGTATCCTTGGTCATGTCCTTATGGGCGCCGGTGGAAATGGGATCCACTAAGCCGGGTTTTGGCGCGAGATTGACTTCTTGTAGAAGGGCGTCTGTAGCCACTTTTGCTAAAAACTCAGGATTAATCAATGTGTAATTTCTCCATTTGTTTCAAAATAAATTGTAATGAACGGTCTAAGTGCTCGTGTGTAATGAGTGTAATTTGTTCCACGTCGTTATTGAGCATGCCGCGATAGATGAGTCTATGTTCCTCGAGTGCTTTTGTTCGGCGTTCTGATGAACGAATCGATAAATCGCGGAAGTAAATCACGTATGTACGTAACTCAAATACGATTTCTCTAAGTCGTGTCATTTGGCATTTTTCGTAGATGAAATCATTAAACGTGGTGAAGTTTGCAAGTACTTCGTCGACTCTGTCTTCGTTGTTGAGGCGTTCGCATTCTTCGAGGATACCGTTCAACTCTTTGAAGTCTTCTTTCGTCATGAGTTTCATCGCATTAATTGTTGCCAATGTGTCGAGTGCTTTTCTAATTTCGTAAATTTCATGGGCATCTTTAATGGAAATTCCTTTTACGATGACACCAATCTTAGGGATGTGCTCTACTAGGTGCTCTTTCGTTAACTCGTTAAGAGCGTAGCGAATGGGTGTACGGCTGATGTTTAACTCAGTCGAGAATTCTTTCTCGTTAATACGCGTACCTGCAGGGATTTCTCCTAAGATAATCGTTTTACGAAATGCTTCGTAGAGCGAAATTTTAAGAGGTTTGTTTTGGGTAATATCTAAATTTTTCTTTACCGCTTGGATAATCGCTGACATAGTAGCCTCCTGGAAATTATTGTAAACATTAGAAATAGTATAAACGATAAGATGGTAAAATGCACAAAAAAAGACTTGTTAGGCTAAGCCTAAACAAGTCTTTTTCACAAATTCAATTGTTTGATTATTGTGGTAAGTATAATGGCATGTGACCCATTAATACGATTGTTACAACGAAGATTACGAAGATAACAGCTGCGTATTTAGCTGATTCTTTTTGCCATTCACCCATGTCTAATCCTGTTAGACGTAATAGTAAGTAGATGAACGCTACTAATGGGCTTAATAAGTGGAATGCTTGACCCATTAATGAAGCTAATGCCATTTGCATATCAGTGAATCCGTATTGACGTCCGATTTCAGCGAATGGAATTAATACTCCGTAGTAGAATCCGTCGTTTGTTAAGAAGAATGTACCAGGTACTGAGATAATCGCGATGATTAATGACCAGAATCCTGCTAATTGTTGAGGGATAACTTGAACGATACTTTGTGTTAAAGCTGTTGCCATTCCAGTTCCTTGGAATAATCCCATGAATACTCCGGCACCGAATACTAGTAATACTACTTGTACTGCGTCACCAGCGTTGTCCCCAATACGTTTAGATTGAGCTTTTAAGTCTGGGTAGTTGATCATTAAGGCTAAACCTGTACCAACTAAGAATAATACAACTGGTTTAACTTCGATTGAATCGATGAATGAACCAGCAACTAACCAACCGATTAATACGATTGTTAAGATAGCGTTGATTAAGAAGTTTTGAGGACGACGTTTTTCTAATACTTCAGGATCAGAAATTGTAGTCAATTCGTTTAATTCTTCTTCAGATAATTCTTGGATACCTAAACGAGCACGTTCTTTTTTACCCATTGAGCGAGCAACTACGAAGATTACGTAAAGTACTGAAAGAACCATACCTGGTGCTAAGTAACCTAGGATATCTGCTTCTACACCAAGAACTGACATTGCACGAGCAGTAGGTCCGCCCCATGGTAATAAGTTCATGATAGTGTTTTGTAAGATAACAAGAACCCCTAAGTTCATTAATTTCATGTCTAATTTTTTGTAAATTGGCACGAAAGCTGAGCAGCAGATTAATGTAGTTGTAGTTCCGTCACCGTTTAATGATACGGCAGCAGCTACGATAGCAGTAGCCATCAATACTTTCATTGGATCGCCTTTAGCGAAGCGAATCATTTTGTTAGTGATTGGATCGAATAATCCAGCGTCTAACATTGTAGAGAAGTAAAGGATTGCGAATAGAAGCATAACCCCTGTTTCAGCAGTTCCTTTCATCGCTGTTAATTTATCTTTTGAGTTATTACCGAATAACCCTTGGCGAACTAATGTACCGATGTTAGCGTCTTGGACTTGACCTGTAGCAACTAAAATAATTGCGAAAACTAATGGAATTAATACTAAAGCTGTAAATGGTGACATTTTTTTCTTCATGATAACGTACATGAAAATTGCCATCATAATATAAGCTGCAACTGTGATAACCATCATATCTTCCTTTCTTTGTTAAAAAAAATAATTTTTTATAGTTGGAGAATCCTTCAGTCGCTAAAACCTGAAAGGAAGCTCCACGAACCCATTTTTGTAAAAATGAATTCGTTTACTTATAGCGATATCTTAAACAATATTTAATAAAAAAGATAGTGTTTCATAACGAAAAACAATAAAAGAACAGTTTGATGTGACAAAATGAGCATAAGTTTTATATCCTATTTATAATAAAACACCAAAAGAACAGGGAAAAACCCTGTTTCTAGTTTAGGTATGACGCTGTTTTCTGTATAATAATTGCATGTAGATTATGTTGGGAAGGGAGTGAAGGAATGGGAATTCTCCAACGATTATTTGGCAAGAAGAACTCTGAAGCAACGGAACACGCATCGACAAAGTCTGCACAACCAGAATCTGAATGGGAAAAATTAGAAGCTTTTGTACCGGTAGAAGCAGAAGAAGCTAAGCACGTCTCAATCATTGCAGCGGCGATTGCGGCCTCAGATTATCCAGAAAGCCAATTTGTGGTCAAACGCGTCCTTAAACGCAACCCAGAAACCAAGATTATCTCGGTTATTGCCTCAGCGATTGCTGCAGGTGAATCAAGTGACAGTCAATGGGCTGTTAAAGAAATCTACCAAAAACGCAATTCATAATATATTTTAGGAGGAATGTTACGATATGTTACGTAAATTCAAAATCAAAGTAGACGGTCAAGAGTACCAAGTAGAAATGGAAGAAATCGGTGCAGTTGCAGCGCCTGCTCCTGTAGCACCAGTTGCAGCTCCTGCAGCTCCAGCAGCACCAGCAGTAGAAGCAGCTCCAGCACCAGCAGCTCCTGTAGCAGCAACACCAGCTGGCGCAGACGCAATGCCATCTCCAATGCCTGGTAACATCTTACGTATTTTAGTAAACGTAGGGGACACAGTTACTGAAAACCAACCATTAATGATTTTAGAAGCAATGAAAATGGAAAACGAAATCGTTGCAGCTAAAGCAGGGGTTGTAGCAGGAATTCACGTTAAAGAAGGTCAAGTGGTAAACCCAGGCGACGCTTTAATTACAATTAACTAATTTTAATAACTTTCAAGGAGTGAAACAGTGGAAACATTAGTTCAAAATCTAGCGTCATTTACTTTGGGCCAAGGTATCATGATGGCTATCGGTGCCCTATTAATGTACTTAGGGATTAAAAAAGAGTACGAACCAACATTATTAGTACCAATGGGATTAGGTACAATCTTAGTAAACTTCCCTGGAACTGGGGTTCTAGACCAAATCGTAGGTGGACAACAACAACATGGGGTCCTACAAATCTTATTCGAAATCGGTATCGAAACTGAATTATTCCCATTATTAATCTTCATCGGTATCGGTGCGATGATCGACTTCGGTCCATTATTACAAAACCCATTCATGTTATTATTCGGTGCGGCAGCTCAATTCGGTATTTTCTTCGTAGTTGTTGTAGCTGTATTATTCGGATTTGACATTCGTGAAGCAGCTTCAATCGGTATCATCGGTGCGGCTGACGGTCCTACATCCATCTTCGTTGCGAACCAATTAGCCCCTCAATTACTTGGAGCGATTACAGTTGCGGCCTACTCATACATGGCTCTTGTTCCGATTATCCAACCAATCGCTATCAAGATGGTTACAACAAAAGCAGAACGTCGTATTCGTATGACATACCACGCTTCAGGCGTATCTAAATTAACTAAAATCTTGTTCCCAATCATTATCACAATTGTGGCAGGTTTCATTGCTCCAATTTCATTACCACTTGTTGGTTTCTTAATGTTTGGTAACTTATTACGTGAATGTGGCGTTTTAGATAACTTATCTCAAGCGGCTCAAAACGAATTAGTAAACATTGTTTCTATTCTATTAGGGATTACAATCTCAGTTAAAATGCAAGCTGATTTATTCTTAAATGTTCAAACATTAATGATCATCTTGTTCGGTTTAGTAGCCTTCATCATGGACTCAATCGGTGGTGTTGTGTTTGCTAAGATTTTGAACTTATTCCGTAGAGAAAAGATCAACCCAATGATCGGAGCTGCAGGTATCTCTGCATTCCCAATGTCAAGTCGTGTTATCCAAAAAATGGCGACAGACGAAGATCCTCAAAACTTCATCTTAATGTACGCTGTTGGAGCTAACGTTTCTGGACAAATCGCTTCTGTTATTGCTGGTGGATTATTATTATCATTCTTCATGTAATAATATAGAAGGAAAAGGAGGAAAACGATGAATTTCAACGCAGAACATTTAACACAAGCTTTCGAATTAATGGCTTTAGGGATGGGTGGGGTTTTCCTAGTATTAGGAATTCTATATGCCGTATCTGCTGCTTTATTAAAAGCATTCCCGCCAAAATAAGGAGACAGTTCCATGGAAAATTTCATTCTCAAACGCTTATGGCTCGACCGCGATAAGAAAGCTCGCCAAGATTGGGAATGGTTAATGGATCAAGCTAACCTTGGCAAAACAGAGCAGGTTGATTATACGATTGCGATTTACCATACTTCTGGTGAACCTGCAGCAACCGGTTCTTTAGACCGCAACATTTTAAAATGTTTAGTGGTTTGTAAAAAGTATCAATCAGAAAATCTGTTGACGCATCTCGTGATGGCTCTCTTAGATGAATTAAGAGAACGTTCTTATACAAATAGTTTTGTCTACACGAAACCAAAGAACATTGTCTTCTTTAAATCTCTAGGTTACCGGGTAGTTGCTGAAACAGAAAACCTTGCCTTTTTAGAACAAGGCATTCCGTCCTTTAGTGATTACCTAAAATTACTAAAAGACCATTTCGTAGAAGGAAGTAGCAATAGTGCAATCGTCATGAATGCGAATCCTTTTACACTGGGACATCAATACTTGGTAGAAACGGCCGCGAGTCAGTCGAGTCACCTCTATGTGTTCGTTGTTTCTGAGGACCGTTCGTTCTTTAATACGAATGACCGAATGGAAATGGTGAAACGAGGTGTGAGTCATCTGCCGAATGTAACGGTGCTCCCTACAAGAGACTACATGGTCTCAAGTGCGACTTTCCCATCTTACTTCTTGAAAGAGAAGGCTGATTTGGAAGTGGCAAAAGTTCAAGCAACATTGGATGCAACACTCTTCTTAGAAAACATTGTTCCAACGTTACAATTGACCAAACGTTTTGTGGGTCAAGAACCACTTTCCCCAGTAACCTCCGTTTATAATGACGCGCTAAGAGCTGCTTTTGGGAGCGACTTAGAGCTAGTGATTATAGACAGACTTTCAGCCGGGGACGAAGTGGTGAGTGCGACGCGGGTGCGCGCTGCCATTCAAGACAAAAACGTAGACGAGTTACAACAGCTCGTTCCAGCAACTACGTATCATTATTTAGAAGAAAAACATTTCATTGGTTAAAATCCAAAAGAAAAGGTGGAAACAATAATGGAAATTAAAAAAAGTGCAGTAGTCGGCACTTTGGAATCAAGTGACATCATGATCACTTTAAATCCAAGTACCGCTGGTCGAATCGACATTCAATTAGAAAGTAGTGTCGAAAAACAATTCGGAAATCAAATCCGTCGTGTGATTGAAGAAACTTTAAAAGAATTAGGGGTTACTTCAGCAGAAGTCATCGCAGTTGATAAAGGGGCTTTAGATTGCACAATTCAAGCTCGTACAGTGACAGTGGTTCACCGTGCAGCAGAAGTTGAAAACTACGACTGGAAGGAGATCGACTCATGGAACGCTTAAGAAGAACAATGATGTTCGTACCTGGTTCAAACGCAGCAATGTTGCGTGACGCTCCACTTTACGGCGCAGACTCAATTATGTTTGACTTAGAAGATGCTGTATCTTTAAAAGAAAAAGACTCAGCTCGTGTATTAGTACATTTCGCTTTAAAAACTTTTGACTACAGCAATGTAGAAACAGTTGTACGTATCAACGGTTTAGATACAACAGGTGCTTTAGATATTGAAGCCGTTGTATTAGCTGGTGTTAACGTTGTTCGTTTACCAAAAACTGAAACAGCTCAAGATATCGTAGACGTGGATGAAATCATCACTCGCGTGGAACGTGAAAACAACATCCCAGTAGGTCGCACTAAAATGATGGCTGCGATTGAATCTGCTGAAGGTGTGTTAAACGCTCGCGAAATCGCTAAAGCAAGTGACCGATTAATCGGTATCGCTTTAGGTGCTGAAGACTACGTAACAAACATGAAAACTCGTCGTTATCCTGATGGACAAGAGTTATTCTTCGCTCGTAGCATGATCTTACACGCTGCTCGTGCTGCAGGAATCGCTGCAATCGATACTGTTTACTCTAACGTAGACAACATGGATGGATTCCGTGAAGAAGTAGAACGCATCAAACAATTAGGTTTCGATGGAAAATCTGTTATTAACCCTCGTCAAATTCCTGTGGCTAATGCAGTATATGCACCAACAGAAAAAGAAATTCAAAACGCTAAAGAAGTTATCTGGGGAATTCGTGAAGCTGAAGCGAAAGGTTCAGGTGTTATCTCAGTTAACGGTAAAATGGTCGATAAACCAATCGTGGAACGTGCTGAGCGCGTAATCGCATTGGCAAAAGCGGCTGGATTGATTAGCGAGGAGGAAATTTAAGATGGTATTAAATAAAGCTGGACGTGAAATTCCACAAGAATATGCAGATCAATATGGGGTATACGAAGGTGAGTTAGCTCGCATTAAACCTTATGAAGCAGCTAGCCGTAAAATCAAACCTGTTGAACCTCGTCAAGAAAAATTATTAGGTAGCATTCGTGAAGCTATTGAAAAAACTGGCTTAAAAGATGGCATGACAATCTCATTCCACCACCACTTCCGTGAAGGAGACTATGTAATTAACATGGTTATGGATGAAATTGCAAAAATGGGGATTAAAAACCTATCTATCGCGCCTTCTTCAATCGCAAACGTACACGAACCATTAATTGAACACATCAAAAATGGTGTCATTACAAACATCACTTCATCTGGTTTACGTGATAAATTAGGGGCAGCAATCTCTAGCGGTATCATGGAAAACCCAGTTGTGATTCGTTCACACGGTGGACGTGCTCGTGCAATTACTGCAGGAGACATCCACATCGACGTTGCCTTCCTTGGAGCTCCAAGTTCTGACGAGTACGGTAACATCAATGGTACAAAAGGAAAAGCAACTTGCGGTTCTTTAGGATACGCAATGATCGACGCTAAATACGCTGACCAAGTAGTTGCCATTACAGATAGCCTTGTACCTTATCCAAACACTCCAATCAGCATTCCACAAACAGACGTGGACTACGTAGTTGTTGTAGATGAAATTGGGGATCCTAAAGGGATTGCCAAAGGAGCAACTCGTTTCACGAAGAACCCTAAAGAATTATTAATCGCAGAATACGCTTCTAAAGTAATCACTGGTTCTCCATATTACAAAGAAGGATTCTCATTCCAAACTGGTACAGGTGGAGCTTCTCTTGCTGCAACTCGTTTCATCCGTGAAGCAATGATTAAAGACGGCATCAAAGCAAGCTTTGTACTTGGTGGTATTACAAACTCAATGTGCGAATTGTTAGAAGAAGGTTTAGTTGAGAAAGTTATCGACGTTCAAGACTTCGACCACCCATCAGCAATTTCACTTGCAAACAATGCAAACCACTATGAAATCGACGCAAGCATGTATGCAAACCCATTATCTAAAGGTTCAGTAATTAACCGCTTAGACGTTGCAATTCTTTCTGCTTTAGAAGTAGATACAGACTTCAACGTAAACGTAATGACAGGTTCTGACGGTGTTATCCGTGGAGCTTCAGGTGGTCACTGTGATACAGCCTTTGCTTCAAAAATGTCTATGGTTATCAGCCCATTAGTACGTGGACGCATCCCTACATTCGTAGAATCAGTAAATACTGTGATTACTCCTGGTACAAGTGTGGACGTGGTTGTTACTGAAGTTGGTATTGCCATCAACCCTAACCGTCAAGACTTAATTGAACACTTCAAAGGGTTAGATGTACCTCAATACACAATCAAAGAATTACAAGAAAAAGCATACAGCATCGTTGGAAACCCAGAACCAATCCAATATGGTGACAAAGTGGTTGCGGTTATCGAATACCGTGATGGAAGCATCATCGACGTTGTTCGCAATGTTTAATTCTTTGTTTGATGGAGCACCCGTGGATATCATGCAAATGCTTGATGCCAGAGAAAGACGTGCTCATACCCAACAACAATTACTAGAACAATTTAACCCGTGTGTATTGGTGTCTATTACACTCAATATTCCAGGTCCTGTTAAAAATTCAGAGGCGATTACAACCGTCTTCGCCTCTGTGATTTCTGAATTAGATGAGGCTTTACAGTCTTTTGAGAAACTTCACCAAGAAGACTTCTCATTTCAGACAGGGATGGAATTTTACCGAGTCCTTCGCGCAGACGCACTTCGTGTCAAGCGCGCTTGTACGGAATTTGAAGAAGGACACCCACTCGGACGATTACTCGATATCGATGTTGTTGAAATGGCAGGAGAGACTCCAACGCCCATTTCCAGAACAGCCCTTGGAATGTCTCCAAGACGTTGTTTTATCTGCAATGAGGACGCAAAAGTGTGCGCCCGTTCTAGAAAGCATACGGTCCTAGAGATGCAAGAGCATATCGCTCGCATTGTCGCAGAGTACACATCGAGTAAAAGACCTTAAGAAAGGAAGATATTATGAGCAAAATTATCCGTTTAACTGAAACGGTTTTGCGTGACGGACAACAAAGTCAAATCGCGACTCGTATGTCAACTGAAGATATGTTACCAATCTTGGAAACATTAGATCAAGCTGGCTTCCATGCGTTAGAAGTATGGGGAGGAGCAACTTTTGACTCTTGTATTCGTTTCTTGAATGAAGACCCATGGGAACGTCTACGTCAAATTCGCGCAGCAGTTAAAGATACAAAATTGCAAATGTTATTACGTGGACAAAACCTATTAGGATACCGTAACTATGCTGATGATGTGGTACGTTTATTCGTAGAAAAATCTGTACAAAACGGAATCGACATTATTCGTGTATTCGATGCTTTAAACGATGTTCGTAACATGAAGACATCCATCGAAGCAACAAAATTAGCAGGCGGACACTGCCAAACAGCAATCTCTTACACAACAAGTCCAGTTCACACTGTAGACTACTATGTTGATTTAGTAGGACGTATGGCAGAATTCGGTGCAGACTCAATCTGTATTAAAGACATGGCTGGGGTATTAACACCTCAAACAGGTTACGAATTAGTAAGCCGTATTAAAGAAAAAACTGATCTTCCTTTAGAAGTTCACACTCACGCTACAAGTGGTATTTCTGAAATGACTTACTTAAAAGTAGCTGAAGCGGGAGCAGACATCATCGACACTTGCTTATCATCATTCTCTGGTGGTACAAGTCAACCTGCAACTGAATCAATGGCTTTAGCACTTAAAGATTTAGGTTTCGAAACAGGCGTTGACATGAAGAAAGTGGAAGAAGCAACAGCTCACTTCAACGGCATTCGTGATAAATTCCGTGCAGAAGGAATCTTAAACCCTAAAGTAAAAGATACAGAACCAAAAACATTAATTTACCAAGTACCTGGTGGAATGTTATCAAACCTATTAAGTCAATTAACAGAACAAGGCTTAGCTGACAAATACGAAGAAGTATTAGCAGAAGTGCCAAAAGTACGTGCTGACTTAGGTTACCCACCACTTGTAACACCATTATCACAAATGGTTGGTACACAAGCGGTAATGAACGTGATTTCAGGTGAACGTTTCAAACTTGTTCCAAAAGAAATCAAAGACTACGTTTTAGGATTATATGGACAAGCTCCAGCAGAAATTAATCCTGAAGTGAAAGCAAAAATTATCGGAGATGCAGAAGTTGTGACAGTTCGTCCAGCTGACTTAATCGAAGATCAATTACCAGAAATTCGCGAAGAGATTAAAGAATACGCTAAATCTGACGAAGATGTGTTAATGTACGCACTCTTCCCACAACAAGCAAAAGACTTCTTAGGTCGCCGCGAAGATCCATTCTACGATGTACCATTACAAACAGTAGATGTAACTTTAGACTTACAATAATTTCTAAGAAAGCTGAAAGGCTAGGCTTCGCGCCCGGCTTTTCAGCTTTTTGTGTGCTTTAAACTGTGTTATAATGAATAGAATAGACAAATGCGAAGGAAGTGAAGGAATGGGGCGTTTTAGAGAAGATATGGAAACTTATAAAAGAAATGATCCGGCGGCAAGAAGCAGCTTGGAAATTGTCTTGACGTACCCAGGATATCACGCAACGGTCTTACACCGGGTGGCGCATTGGTTCCATACGAAGGCGAAAATGAGACTCCTTGCACGGATGGTCGCTGGCTTTAGCAGGTTTCTAACGGGCATTGAGATTCATCCAGGCGCAACGATTGGAAGACGATTCTTTATCGACCATGGCATGGGAATCGTCATTGGAGAGACAACGATTATCGGTGACGATGTCAAAATGTTCCATGCGGTGACCTTAGGCGGAACCGGGAAAGATACTGGCAAGCGCCATCCAACCATCGAAAATGGTGTGCTTTTATCGGCACATTCGCAAGTGATTGGACCTGTGACGGTTGGAGAATATGCCAAAATTGGAGCGGCGGCAGTTGTGTTAGACGACATTCCTGCTCATACCACAGCGGTTGGACTGCCGGCACGAGTGGTGCGCGTCCATACACCAGAAGAAATTGAAAGAGATACGACTATCGGAGGGAACTTATGATTCAAATCTACAATACCTTAACAAGACAAAAAGAAGTATTTAAACCGATTGAAGAAGGAAAAGTGAGCATGTATGTGTGCGGCCCAACGGTTTATAACTATATTCATATCGGAAATGCACGTAGTACGGTTTCCTTTGATACGATTCGTCGTTACTTTGAATACCGCGGTTATGACGTGAATTTCGTTTCGAACTTTACAGATGTGGATGATAAAATCATTCGCGTGGCTAACGAAACTGGCATGACGGCTGAAGAAGTCTCAAAGAAATATATCGAAGCGTTCTTTGAAGATACAAACGCCTTAAACGTGAAAAAGGCGACATTAAATCCAACGGTAATGAACACGATGGATGACATTATTGCCTTTGTAGCGGACTTAGTCGATAAAGGCATGGCCTATGAATCAGAAGGCGATGTGTATTTCATCACTGAAAAATTCAAAGACTATGGGGAACTCAGCGATCAACGCATCGAAGACTTACAAATCGGGGCAAGTAATCGTACAGCCTCAGAAGATGATGCGAAGAAACGCAATCCGTTAGACTTTGCATTGTGGAAGAGCGCAAAACTAAATGAAATTAGCTGGAACTCTCCATGGGGCAAGGGGCGCCCAGGATGGCATATTGAATGCTCTGTAATGGCGACAAAACACTTAGGCGATACCATCGATATTCACGGTGGTGGACAAGACTTAGCGTTCCCTCACCACGAAAATGAAATCGCGCAAAGTGAATCAAAAACTGGTAAGAAATTTGCGAACTACTGGATGCATAATGCGTTTGTAACGATGGGCGAAGAGAAAATGAGTAAATCTCTTGGTAACTTCGTGCTCGTTCACGACTTAATCCAACAACTTGACCCACAAGTACTTCGTTTCTTCTTGGCAAGTGCGCACTATCGTCGTCCATTAAAATTTAGTGAAGCGGCTCTTCAAGAAGCTGCCGTGAACCTTGAAAAAGTACAAACGACCTTCAAGAATGCACGCTACCGTCTAGAAACAGCCGTGGATGCATTGCCAGAAGATGCAGAACGCTTAGCAAAATTCGAAGCAATTGAAGCGGAATTCCAAAAAGAAATGGATGATGACTTCAATGCGGCCAACGGTATGACGGTGTTATATCAATGGTTGAAAGAATGGAATGTGTATTTAGAACAAGAAGTCGTTTCAAAAGCAGTACTCGAAGCGCTCCTTGAAAAAGCAACCGTTCTATTTGGAATTTTCGGTATCGTTG
>JABZYY010000029.1 GCA_015264885.1 Streptococcus sp.
ATTCCGAGATGAGGCGTTGGTATTTCGGTGAGAGGCCGTTAAATGGCTCGTCAAACAACAATACGCTTGGATTCATCGTGAGCACACTAGCAATCGCCACGAGTTTCTTTTCCCCGCCAGAAAGGTGATAGGGAATGCGGTCCTTCAAGTGCTCGATTTCTAGAAGCGCTAGCGTATCATTCACTCGTTTTTCGATTTTTTCTTCGGGTAATCCGAGTTGGCGTGGACCGAAGGCAAGCTCTTCAGCAACCGTCGTATTGAAGAGTTGAATATCGCTGTTTTGGAAAATCAAACCGACTTGTTGGTATAAGTGGCCGGCATTACTTGGGTCTTTTAAGAAATCTGCATCCACCGTCCAATCGTTAAATTGATATTGTCCAGAAGAGAGCGGAAGTAGTCCAACTAAGATTTTAAAGAGCGTGGATTTCCCGGCTCCATTTGGTCCCATCAAAGCCACTGTTTCGCCTTTATCAATATGAAGGTTGATGTCGTGGATTCCAATGTCTTCGCTATAGTGATAATTTCCATCGTGAATTGTAATCATAAGCGTTCCTTTCTAGCGTAGCATGGTTGTTGCGGCAACCAGCACGATTAATTCGAGTAATAATAACACGTCCTCTTTCTTCCAGCAAAAAGGGGATTTTTGTTTGACGTCCATTCCGTAGCCTCGAAGCGTCATAGCCTCGTAGACTTCTTTAGTGTGGTTTTTCGATGATAAATACAAGAGTCCAAGAATCGATCCAAATAACCCGAGATTTACCTTTTGGCCAATGGTTCGCAACTGCACACATTCGATTTGTTGCTGCAGGTGTTTTCCGAGAATATACGTGTATTTCATCGCGAGTTCAATGGTTTGAATCATCGTTTTTGGGAAATGCAACTGGCGAAGCGCCTCAACAAGTTGAACGCTTGTCGTTGTGGCTAAAAAGAGCGACAAGTTTAAGACAAGAATTCCTGTACGACCAAGGAAGATGCCACTATTCTGCAAGCCTCTTAGAAGAATACTTGGCAAGAGGACAATCGCTGTAAAAATGAGTACCCGCGTGAGAACCTTCCACAGACGTAGGAGCGCTTCTCCTGGAAGAAAGGCGATATGCGCTAATAGGAAAATCGCCAAAATCCATAGTTGGATGGTGGAGTGGCTGAGAGTGATCAGAATCGCTAAGCACACAAAGTAAACGAGCCGCATCCAAGACGAAGATTTCGCCTTAAATGCGGGTGTCGTTTGTTTCATTTTGCCGAGTAGACGGCGCAATGAGTTAATATTCATTTGTAAATATTGATGGCTTTTTGAAGAGGCAGCGAGTGCTTCTTCTCTTTGTAGCCAGTCAGGTAGTTTACGCATGAGATGCTTTTGCTCCATTCATTGTTCGAATCATTTTTCCTAAAATATAGAAGATTAATAGTGCAGTAATGGCTGATAAAATATAACCAACTGCGATGTTTGTACCAGGGATCGTGTAGTCACTGAAAAGGGCTTCGAATGAAAATCCATTCTCGATTCCTGCTGGGACATTAGTCATCATTTCAGCAAGTTCATCGGCTGACCATTCTCCAAAGGCTGTTCCTTCTGCTAATAATCCTAGTGGACTCAATACGACTAAGGCGATTAAGACATAGCGGATTTTCTTTACGAAAGAAGTCGTGTTCACAGAAGTTGGTGTGTACAATTCTTGTGGTGCCACTTGTTTCACGAATCGATAAATGACATAGGTGAAGAAGACTTCAACAGCACCGGTAATCGTTAAGTGAGTCACCATCATGGCTGGAATCGTAACCGCTAATCCATAAGGGTTATACAGTGGTTCGCCTCCTTGAGTGGAAATGATTGGTTGAATTCCAAGTTCAATGGCTGTTAAGAAAGCAGCCACATTAATCCCTACGTAAGAGCCAACGAGAACTCCGGCTGTTTCGTGGTTTTGTTTACGGAAGAAATTATAAACGGCGTATCCGACAAATGGCATTGCGATTGCCATGTTGAAGATATTGGCTCCAAGTGCAAGAATTCCTCCATCTCCAAATAGAAGTGCTTGTAAGAGGAGGGCGACGGTCAGTGCCAGACTCGCGGCATATGGTCCAATTAAGATTGAAAGTAGCACTCCGCCGACAGCGTGAGCAGTAGTACCGCCAGGGATTGGCACATTAAACATCATTAATAAGAAAGAAAGAGAAGCCGCAATTCCAAGCATTGGTGCTAGTTCTTTGTTTTCCTTTAATTGTGCTTTTACTTTTGTAATGGATAGACCTACAACGGGTGCAGCAGCAACTGCTAAAACAGCACATGATGCGGGGCTCAAGTAATTATCTGGTATATGCATAACAAATTCTCCGTTCATATTTTTCTAAGTTGTTAACAGAATATCACAACTGAAAAAATGAGTTCGTTGCAAAATAAGTTTAACAAATGTTACTGATAGATGTTGAGTCACTTTCTTAGAATTCCTATGGTGAGAGTCGTATACTATAGATAGAACTGTTAAGGAGGATTTGCAAATGGAATTTATTAAAGAAGAAAAAGCGTTTAGACATTACAATGCAGCTGGAGAAATGGATGCTGAAATCACATATATCCCTAAAGGAGAAGGAGTGATTGATGCGAACCATACATTTGTGGATCCAAGCCTACGCGGACAAGGAGTAGCGCGCCAATTAGTGGACAAGTTAGCAGACTTTGCTAGAGATGATAACTTAAAGATTCATGCAACATGTCCTTATGTCGTTGCTTTATTCGAAAAAAGTACTGAATACGATGATGTAAAAATATAAAAAAAGTGTTAATTCATATAAATAATTATTTAAATTCACAACTTATTCATAAATGAGCACTATAATTTAGCCATACCCAATAAAACACCTAAGGTTTACTTCTCCCAAGTAAAAAAATGAACTCCCAACATTTTTTTATTAGTAAACCCTCCTAACCTTTTCCCGCTGTTCCCAAACAGCGGGTTTTTTTGTTTTGGAAAAAGGGGTATTTATGATAGTATGGACAAAGACCAATAGAAAAGGAGACGCTCATGAATCAAAATCACTATTATACAAATCAACCGAATAGTAAGAGCCAAGAAAAACATTTTAGCTATGTTTTAAAGGGATTCACATTCCAGTTTGCTAGTGATAATGGAGTGTTCTCGAAAAACACGATTGACTTTGGAAGCCAATTGCTGATTGAATCGTATGAGGTGCCAACCCATCTTACACAAGGAAAACTCCTAGATGTCGGTTGCGGTTATGGTCCAATGGGATTGTCCTATGCAAAGGCAAATCCTGAGATGTCTGTGGAAATGGTCGATGTCAATGAACGTGCCATGGATTTAGCAAAACGGAATGCCGAAGCGAATGGAATTCAGAACGTAACGATTCACGAAAGCAATACGTATGACAATGTCCACGCGAAGGATTATTCAGTGATTATTAGTAATCCACCGATTCGTGCCGGGAAAGAAGTCGTGCATCGCATTTTAAAAGAGGCTTACGACCACTTAGTAGAAGAAGGGCAACTCGTCATCGTGATTCAGAAAAAACAAGGGGCTCCGAGTGCGCAAAAGAAAATGCAAGAGGTTTTTGGGAATGTAGAACGCATTGCACTCGATAAAGGGTATTGGATCCTTGTGAGTACAAAAGAAAAAGGGGAATAAAAATGGAAAAGATTGAAGAAAGAAGAAATCAAAAAACACCAAAGCAGCCAAAGAAGAAATTTAACTGGCGCATTTTCCTAGCAACGATTTTATTTATTATTGCTGGGGTCTTATTTGCGGCAGGTCCAATTCGTACGTTCTTGCTTTCTCGTTTGCAAAGTCAACAAATTGAAGCTGCTTCAAACATTACTTTAGCTGAAGTAAAAGCCAACGAGGCGGAGGAAGCAGAGTTTGATTTTTCGAAGGTTGAAGCGATTGATTTAGATAAAGTGTTAAAAGCGAATTTCGATAAAGGAAAATTCTTAACGCTTGGACAAATCGCAATCCCAAGTGTGAAGTTAAACTTACCAATCTATAAAGGATTGGCAAACGAAGTGTTACTATCAGGTGCCGGAACGATGAAACCTACTCAAAAGATGGGTGAAGGAAACTACGCTCTTGCCAGCCATAATTACTTTGGCGACATGACACTGTTATTCTCACCACTTGTGAACCTTAAAGTTGGCGAGAAGATTTATACGACGGATTTAGAATATGTTTATGAATATGAAACAACTTCTGTCGAATTGATTGAACCTACAAGAGTAGAAGTGATTAACGACCAACCTGGCGTGACAGAGATTACGCTCATTACTTGCGATGACTATAATGCGTCAAACCGTTATTGCATCAAAGGAAAATTTGTATCGAAGACTCCAGTTGGAGAAGTCAGTGATACTGTGAAGCAAGCCTTCAACTTAAACTTTAATACGATTAAATAACAGAAAATCCCAATCACTAAAGCGGTGATTGGGATTTTTATTTAGAATTGATAAGGTTCTACGTGAATATCGATAAACGAAATAGCGAATTCATCATAAAGTTCTCTTTCAATAAATTCAGTGATTTGATGACTCTTATAGACGGATAGGTCTTTATCCATACAAACGGTTAAGTCGATATACACATTTGATCCGTATCGACGCGCTTTAATTTCACGAATATCTTTTACCTCGGGATGACGTAAGATAACGGGGATATAATTATCCAATTCCGTTTGGTCGAAACCATCTGTCAGTTGAAACGCACTTTCGATAAACACTTCGACTGCCGTGCGGATGATTAGAAGACCAACCACAAAAGCCATGATATTATCGAGCCAGTGTAATCCAAGAGCGGCAAATAAAACTGCGATTGCAGTCAAGAAACTGGTCATCGCATCGCTTAAGTTATCTTTCGCGGTTGCCTTTAGCCCTAGTGACTGGATGCGTGCTGCTAGATTCTTATTATAGAAGTACACGCCAATCATAATCACCCCTGAGAAAAATCCAACGATAGAAGAAATGAGTGATGGAGCCTCCGTTACTGGATTAAGAAATGCTTGGAAGGCGTTTCTGACGACTTCAATCCCGATAAAGAACATGATAAATGAAGTCGCAAGGCTGGCGATAGTTTCGAATTTCCAGTGACCGTAGGGGTGGTTTTCATCACTTGGCTTTTGCGATACGCGTAATCCTACAAGTACAAGAACGGATGAAATCACGTCTGTGAAGTTGTTCCATCCATCGGCAAAGAGCGCTTCTGAGTTGAAGAGTTTCCCGACAATCAGTTTTGCTGCGGATAAAAAGATGTATGTGCCGATACTTAAGATGGCGCCACGCTCGGCTTGCTTGAGGCGCTCCGTTGCAGATAATGGCAAAGTTGTCATCTCCTAAAATAAAATTCGTTTATTATAGTAATGCTTTTGAAAAGGGGGTGCAATTGATAAAGTATGCCTAAAACTCGGTGGATAGTGCTGGAAATCAATTCTGTAGGATCCTTACGGATCATTTTTATCATCACCATAATAGGATACCGATTCGAGCCTTCGTCTCTCATCTTTCAAGCCTCAAAGTGGGAGTAGGAAGCAAGCTTCAACTCCCACTAGTTCGCATTGAATATTTTTCCCTATTATGGTGATGATAAAATCCGTAAGGTCCAAGAATTGATTTACTACGTATTCGCCTTCGTGAAATGGAGCGGTGCAGAGAGTTAATGAGTGCTCCTCATTAATTTTTTAATTTTTACGGATGATAAAATTCGCAAGGTCCAAGAATTGATTTACTACGTATTCACCTTTGTGAAATGGAATAGTGCAAGGAGTTAATGAGTGCTCCTCACCTTTTATATAGTTTATATCTTTGAGAGAATAGGCGCAGGGAGAAAGTGGAGTTTGCTGTAGACTCTCCTATATTTTTTGTCAGAAACAATAGACGGAGTTTGGTGGATTTGTTATAATCTTCTTATTGAATGAGAAAGAGAGTGGTATTATGGCAACAGCATTGATTGTATATGCTAGTTTAACAGGAAATACAGAAGAGATTGCAGATATTTTAGCAGAAGCATTAGAAGAGCGTGGCGTAGAAGTGGATATGAAAGAATGTACTTCAGCGCAAGCAAGCGAATTCCATAATTATGATATTAATGTTGTCGCAACTTATACTTACGGAACAGATGGCGACCTACCTGATGAAATCGTCGACTTCTATGAAGAATTAGAGGAAGAGGATTTAACAGGAAAAGTATACGGAGCGCTTGGCTCAGGGGATACTTTCTACGATAAGTTCTGCCAATCAGTATTAGATTTTGATGCGCAATTTGCAAAAACAGGTGCCAAAAAAGGTGCTGAAAATGTCTTAGTAGACTTAAACGCTGAAGCAGAAGATATCGAACATATCCAAGCTTTCGCGCAAAGTCTTGTTGACGCTTTAGCATAATGATAAATGTTAGCTACCTTAGACCATTTGTTTAGGGTAGCTTTTTTATTGGAGGAAAAGGATGTATTATACCGTACAACAAACTGCAGAGAATTTGGAAATCGACTTAGGATATCTCATGCATTTAATCCAAACAAAACAAGTGAAGACTGTGGAAGTAGACGGAGAATTACTGTTAAACAGTGCACAGTTCGATTTCTTCTTGAAACAACGGGAACGTCTCTTAGAAGAATATCAGAAGTACTTGGATGAACCAATCCCAGAAGATATTGATATTAAGGATGAGGACTAAGGGAGGAGTAGCATGAAAGTAAAGAAAGTATCAAACTATGAATTGTTTTTTGATTTAGTATTCGTGCTTGCGACAAGTCAATTGGTGGGTATTCTCCATTCCACTCCAGAACACATTGTTAACTTGCAAGGGATTTTAGCGTTTTTTGTTGCAACTATTTCAATTTGGAGTGTGTGGTTAATGGAGAACTCATACTTAAATCGTTACAGTAGAAGAGATACGAATGATATTTATACTATTATTGCAGCGGCGCTTGTCATCGGAAATATGGTGACTTTATTTACAGCGAATTGGAGATTGGGGATTGTTAATTTTAATGGAATTGCTATCCCAGTATATATTTATTACAATCTACTGATGATTGTCGTTTTGGGAATTATTATTATGCAGTATTTATTGCATATTCGTAAGTACCAACAGTGTACGAATGATATGGTGATTCAAATTAAAGGAATATTCATCGCCATTTTGATTGTCATTGTTTCGATGGTGATTATTTCATTTACTCCAGTTGAGTATATCAACTATATTTATTTGTTCTCTTATTTAGCGTTTTTAATCTATCCAACTTTTATGACAAAGAAGATGAAATACCGCTATATGAACTTTCCGCATTTAGTGGAACGAATGCAGCTGATTACGATTTTAACAGTAGGTGAATTGGTCATCGCGGTTATCAAAACGTATCCACTTGCTGAACATTTTCTTTTATCTGTATCTACATTTGTGATGGTTGGATTCCTATTTGTTTCTTATATTTCTCAAACTGTTATCGGGATTGAACACCATCAAGAAAGAGCGGGTGGGCCCTTGGTGTATTTACATATTGGAATCTTAATTGCGATTAATATTATAACGGCGGGGGTCGAGATGTATTATGATGGTCAATTGTTAGAAATGGGAAGTTCGATGGTTCTTGTGGGTATCACACTGTTTTATATTTGCCTATTTGGAACATCTCGTTATAACAAAGAAGGCTTACAAATGACGAAAGAACTTGCAAGAAATTACTTTATTGTCTATCTAATAGGGATGTTTTTAGCATTTCTATTTAAGACTAATACGCCTATTTTCTTTGGAATTCTTGCAATTCAATCAGTTGTAATGACGCGCGTAGCATTCCGTTCTCGAAGAGATTGGGTACGAGATAATATTCAGTTCTAAGCAAAAAGAAAACTCTGAAGCCGAGACTTCAGAGTTTATTTTTTTGGTCAATTGGAAATTAATTAGTTTTCTTTTGCGTAAGCAGCAGATTGAGCACCTGCTTGACGTCCAAAGATGATGATGTCGGCAACAGCGTTACCACCGATACGGTTAGCACCGTGAATTCCACCTGTAACCTCACCAGCTGCGTATAAGCCTTTGATTACAGAACCATCTTCTTTAAGAACTTCTGTTTTCGTGTTGATCTTCAATCCACCCATTGTATGGTGAATACCAGGTGCGATTTGGATTGCGTAGTATGGTCCTTTTGATAAGTCGTGGTCCATTGCAGTTTTACGTCCAAATTCAGCATCGTTTTTATCAGCGACAGCTTTGTTCCAAGTTTCTAATGTTGCTTTTAATGTTTCAGCAGGAACATTAATTTCTTTAGCTAGAGCTTCGATTGTGTCAGCTTTCTTCACTAATCCACGTTTTTCGTAGAATTTAACAGCTTTTGCACGTTCAGTTAAAGCTGAGTCGAAGATTAAGTAAGCATATTTTTCTTTTAATCCAATGATTTGTTGTGATACTTTATCACGAGTTTCCATTTCGTTGTAGAAACGTTTACCTTCTTGGTTCACAAGAATCGCACCTTCACCACGAACTGATTCAGAAATCAATGTTGAAGTTGATTGTTCTACAGTTGGGTGAATTTGGATTTCTTTCATGTCAACAGTTGCAGCGCCTAATTCTTTCGCTAATTGAATACCGTCACCAGTTGAACCTTTTTGGTTTGTTGTTACGAATCCGTTTAAAGCAGGGTTGTATTCAGTTACCATTTGCATGTTGGCACCGAAACCACCAGTTGTTAATACAACTGCTTTAGCAGAGATTGTTTTTTCTTTGCCATCGATAGTAACGTTAACACCAGTTACTTTACCGTCTTTTTCGTTTACTTTAGTTACGTCTGCATTTACAAATAATGGAATTTCACGTTCAGAAACGTTACGTAATAATCCATTCACTAAGTATTCCCCTACAGCTGAACCATCTGCTGGACGGTGAGTACGTTTTTCGCTCATACCACCAGTAGTTGTTAAGTTGCTAAGTGTAATTCCCATTGAATCTAACCAGTCAATCGCACTTGCTGAGTTGTCTACTAAGTAACGTAATAATTCAGGATTATTTGTACCTTTACCACCTTTTAGTGATTCTTCGTAGAATTTATCGTTAGAGTCTTTAATTCCTTCTTTTTCTTGGAATTTCGTTTGAGATGCGTTCATACCAGCAGAAGATTTTGTTGTGTTTCCTCCGGCAGTTGGCATTTTTTCTAAGATAACTGGATTTAAACCAGCTTCTTTCGCTTGGATGGCAGCCGATAAACCAGCACCACCAGAACCTACGATGATAACATCATAGCTATCTTTTAATGTTGAAGGATCTGCATATTTTTGAGCAGATGCACTTGCTACAGCTTCAGCAGTTGTTGTTTCTTGGGCTGTAGTTGAAGTTTTAGAACTATTATTTCCGCAAGCTGCTAATAATAGAACTGATGAAATAGCTAAACTAGCTAAAAGACCTTTTTTCATTTTCGCTCTCCTTTGTGAAAAAATGTTTTATTAATTTCCATTGATATCATAGCATAGTTTCATAGTGAGTACAATTAATATCAGGAGATTGTTCGCGAAAACACAGCATTTTTATGAAAATGAAAATACACACTGAAAAAACAATTTTTTTTTGAAAAAAGTAGTTGACATTGAAGACAAATGAGTTCATAATGAACACATCACTAGAAAAGGAGTTAAGAACATGACACACTTAAGTATCGTATTAGAATTAAATACGCGTTGGCAAAGCCACTAGATACAGGTTGTTCTTAACGTACTTTTGTACATATAGATACAACCTTCATTGACGTGAACTTGTATCTATGTGGATTTCAATTATAAAGCAAACTCGACCACGTAGATCTATAGACTAGAGCTGACGTGGTCTTTCTATTTGTATGAGAGACTCGTAGTAACATACGTAGTCTCTTTTTTAATTGAGTTTGCGACAACTTATTTAATTTTTGGAGGAATTCATCATGAAAAAGAACAAAAGCATTTATTTATTCGGAGCATTATTAGTATTAGTAGTCATTGGAGCATTATTCTTCAATCAATCAGGAGATAAAAATAAAGAAACAAACGCAACTAACACAGCGTCTACGCAAACAGAAGCCGTTAAAATTGGGGTATTACAATTACTTAGCCACCCAGCCTTAGATGCGATTTATAAAGGGTTACAAGACGAATTGAAGAACGAAGGATATGAAGTTGGTAAAAACTTAGAAATCGATCTTCAAAACGCACAAGGCGACCAAAGTAACTTAGCAAGCATGTCTGAAAAATTAGTTTCAGGTGGAAACAACATTTTAGTAGGGATTACAACTCCTGCAACATTAGCGTTAGCGAACAATACAAAAGAAACACCAATTATCATGGGTGGGATTACTTATCCAGTTGAAGCTGGTTTAATCGCAAGCGAATCAAAACCAGGAAACAACATCACTGGTGTTAGTGACCGTACACCAATCAAACAACAATTAGAAATCATGAAACAAGTTCTTCCTAACATGAAGAAAGTCGGCATTCTTTACACTTCAAGCGAAGACAACTCTGTAAAACAAGCCGAAGAAGCTGAAAAATACGCTAAAGAATTAGGTTTAGAAGTTAAAGT
Source organism: Streptococcus sp. (assembly GCA_015264885.1). Taxonomy (GTDB): domain Bacteria; phylum Bacillota; class Bacilli; order Lactobacillales; family Aerococcaceae; genus Granulicatella. The sequence continues at coordinate 10,533 of JABZYY010000029.1, forward strand.
GTCAACGATTGCAAACACAAACGATATTCAACAAGTAACTGAAAGCTTAGCAAGCCAAGTAGATGCCATCTTCGTTCCAATCGATAACACAATTGCAAGTGCAATGGCAACAGTGGTTCAAGTAACAGATGCAGTTAAAGTGCCAGTATTCCCTTCAGCTGATACAATGGTTGCTGACGGTGGAGTATTAGGTGTAGGTGTTGACCAATACCAAATCGGTGTAGAAACAGCTAAAGTAGTTGTAAAAGTTCTAAAAGGTGCAAACCCAGCCGATACACCAATCACATTAGCAAACAAAGGTGTTGTTTATGTCAACGAAGAAAAAGCGAAAAAATTAGGCATTACAATTCCAGAAAGTATCTTAAAAGATGCACAAAAAGTAACACCAACAAATAAATAAGATAGTTTAGAAACGTTGATATGATAACAACTCTAAGAGGTGGTGATTCATACACAATATGACTTAAACGTCATATTGATCGTTTCAGAGGAGGATTTTTTTCGAAATGGATTTAGTAATTTCTTCGATTTCTCAAGGGATATTATGGGGCGTATTATCTCTCGGGTTATTCATTAGTTTTCGAATTTTAAATATTGCAGATATGACGACTGAAGGGAGCTTTCCTCTTGGGGCTGCGACTTGTGTCATTTTGATTCAACAAGGGGTGAACCCATTCTTAGCAACGCTTGTGGCGATGATTGCCGGTGCGCTTGCTGGTGGAGTGACAGCGTTTCTTATGACTGTTTGTAAAATTCCAAGTTTATTAGCAGGGATTTTAACAATGACGTCTCTTTTATCCATCAACTTACGTGTGATGGGGAAAGCGAATATTACACTTCTTGGACAAGATACGATTTTTAGTGTCTTTTCAAAACTAGGCTTACCAAAGTATTTTGACATTATCATTATGGGGCTTGTCGTGATTGGGATTTTAATCTTCTTGATGTATTGCTTCTTCAAAACAGAATTTGGACAAGCACTGATTGCGACAGGGGACAATGAAAAGATGGCACGCGCGCTTGGAATTAACACGCGTAAAATGACGGTATTTGGCTTGATGCTCTCAAACGCACTCATCGCCCTAGCCGGGGCAATTTTAGCGCAAAACAATGGATACGCAGACGTAAACTCAGGTCTTGGAACGATCGTTATTGCTCTAGCTGCGATTATTATCGGTGAAGTGATTTTCGCCGACGAATCATTCGTTGGACGTCTTGTCTGCATCCTTTACGGATCAATTATTTATCGTTTACTATTAATGCTTGTGTTATTACTCAATGTCTTCCAAGCAAATGACTTCAAACTTATCTCAGCAGCACTGATTGCATTCTGTTTAACAGTGCCACAAATAAAGAGCTGGATTCAGCAAAAAAGCACACGTCATAGAAAGGGGGAAAACTAAATGAGTATTGAGATTCAACACTTATCCAAAACATTTTTCCCTGGGACTTCACGTGAACATAAGGCGCTAAAAAACGTCAGCTTATCGATTCAAGAAGGGGACTTCATTACGATTGTCGGTGGGAATGGTGCTGGTAAATCGACTTTCCTAAACGCGATTGCGGGTAATTTTTCTTTAGACGAAGGAACAATCTCATTCGGAGGTCATCAAATCGAGCATACGGCGGATTTTGAACGTGCGGCCTACATCAGTCGTGTCTTCCAAGACCCAATGCAAGGAACGGCACCTCGTATGACAGTGGCTGAAAACTTAGCCTTGGCAAATCGTCGTGGTCAAAAACGTAGCCTGTTTAAAACGTCGTCAAAAGAAGAGTTACAACAATTCGAGGCCTTACTAGCCCCCCTAGGACTTGGCTTAGAAGACCGTCTTCATACAGAAATCGGACTATTATCAGGAGGACAACGT
>JABZYY010000002.1:0-233 GCA_015264885.1 Streptococcus sp.
ATATGGTTTTTTCTGTTTTTTCATTGTGTTTTAGTACATAATGACCTAACTCATGAGCAATGGTAAATCTAATTCTTTCTTTGTTTGTTACTGTATCGTTGTAAAGCAGTATATAAGTATCCGTCACCGTCTGATACCACAAAGCGCCGTCTTCGCTTTGTAAAAGTTCACAAACCTCTTTTAATTTAAGCTTCCTATCATGAGCGAACCTTGTGTATTTCATCAAGTAGAGA
>JABZYY010000002.1:243-36488 GCA_015264885.1 Streptococcus sp.
AGATTATCAATTTTGTTTATAATATCTAAAAGATTAATCGGCAAACGGCCATTGCTATATTTATCTAAAAAATCATAAGCCGATTCTTTAATTTCTTTGTAATTAATATTATTAGAAATTGTGATCGTCTTCATCACCTCCACCCAGCACATCTTGGAATGTCAGTTGCATTAGCTGGATCAATCTCTCTTGGTCTTCAACACTTAAAGATTTAGCCTTGCGCTGAATTGCTCTAAATTGAGGAGTTTCAGTTTCATCTTCCGATGGTTTAGATAAATCTTTTGTCATTAGTTCAGATAGTGAAATATTGAAGATTTTGGCGATATCGTTTAATACCCCAGCCTTTGGAGTATATTTCCCTTTTTCCCATTCACTAACAGAAGAGGAGCTTTTTCTACCTAATCTGTTAGCTAGGTCAATCTGCTCCATTTTATATTTTTGACGCAAAAGTTTAAGATTGGAAGCAAAATAGTTTTGTTTTTGTTCCATGGTGTGAAATCCCCTTCGTATTTTCTTTACTATATAATATCACTTTTTCCGAACACACACAAATAAAAAGAAAAAAATATTTCGAAAAAAATGAAGTAAAAGGCTTGACTTCGGAAAAACCGAAGTGTATAATGGAATCAAGATTAAGAAAGGAGCTATAAATGGCAAACACACTAAAAACATTGCGCCGTTTCCGAGGAATGACGCAAGAAGACTTGGCGAAAGCGACAGGCATCACATCTCGAACTATCATGAGTTATGAGAATGATGTAAAAAAACTCCGAAAAGCAAGCTATGACAAAATTGATAAATTAGCAAATGCTTTAAGCATTTCTGTCGATGATATTTTTTTGGACGACGTTTCGGAATTTCTGAAACTACCTTCCCAATAATTAGAAACGGAGAAAGTTAATGAACGAAATTATTAAAGTTACATTAAATGATGAACACGATCCTATAGTTTTAGGCAGACAACTACATGAAGCTTTAGGAGTTAATTCAAACTATACAACATGGTTCGACAGAATGACTGAATATGGTTTTGTAGAAAATCAAGATTATGTTTTGCTTTCCAATTTTGGAAACCAAACAGGTCGAGGCGGTCACAACAAAGTTGACCACATCATTAAGCTAGACATGGCCAAAGAAATTGCGATGATCCAACGAACCGAACGAGGCAAGCAAGTTCGACAATACTTTATCCAAGTAGAAAAAGACTTCAACAGCCCTGAGAAAATCATGGCAAGAGCCTTGCTTATGGCTGACAAGAAAATTCATAAACTTGAATCTCAGATTGAAGCAGATAAGCCAAAAGTTTTGTTCGCCGATGCAGTGAGTGCAAGTCACTCTTCTATTTTAGTCGGAGAACTAGCGAAATTGATCAGCCAAAACGGATTTAAAATCGGGGCTAATCGCTTGTTTGCATGGCTACGTGAGAATGGTTACCTAATCAAACGCAAAGGATCAGATTGGAATATGCCGACACAACGCAGTATGGAAATGGGGTTGTTTGAGATTAAGGAAACGAATATCCAGCATCCAGATGGTCATGTGACAATTACAAAAACTAGTAAAGTTACTGGGAAAGGTCAGCAATATTTTATTAATAAATTTTTGAATGACGACGTTGCATAAAACAAAAAAATAGAAAGGAGAAAGATGGCATTAAAAATAGACGACTACAAAGACTTTGAAATGTTTTACAAATTGCCACAAGAACTGTTCGAGGAATGCTTCAAAGGTTTATCAATCGGTGCTAAAGTCTTGTATGCAATCTTGCGAGACAAGTGGGGACAGTCACAAAAGAATGGCTGGCACGATGAAAAAGGCATCTATTGTAACTTCTCGGTCAAACTACTTTCAGAAATCATGGGATGCTCTGAAAAGACAATCACATCATACAAGAAAGAATTAAGTGAGTATTGCTTAATTTCTGAACGTAGACAGTTTAACTCAACTAATAAAATCTACGTCAATAGAGTGTCAGAAGCTAAAAGACACGTACATGAAGATTTTACTTGTACGGAGAGGAAAAATTTACCTCACGTACATGAAGATTTTACTTGTACGGAGAGGAAAAATTTGCCAACTAACCAGACTAATATTAACCAGACTAATTTAACCAAATTAAATAATAATAGTACGGCCAAAAAAATTGAAGAAAATTTTGGTAGGTTTTTAAGCCCTATTGAAATTGAAATGGTCAATTTTTGGGAAAAAGAGTATGACAACGATCTAATAGATTTTGCTATCAAAGAGGCTGTCATGAGAAACAAACGTACAACTAAATGGATTGATACATCTTTGTTTGATTGGGTGAATAAAAACGGACTTAAAACAGTTAGTGAAATAAAAGAATATCTAACAAGTAAAACAAGTCAAAATTCACGAAGCAAGAAGAAAGATTTTAGCTCTGGAAGATATGCACTGCTTGGAACTGATATAAGTGTACACGAAATTGATCCAGAGTTAGGATTTTAGGAGGTGATGCAATGGATTTACCATTGGTCTATCACATCAACGAGCAAGAGACTTGTGCTATTCATTCGTGCTTTAAGTGGACATTCAACGATGATGTGCCACTAAAGAATAAGAATGACAGAACCTTTTGCCCAGAGTGTCAGCGTGAAAGCATGGCACGGGAGCAAGAGAAGAAGATAGGACTTGCCTATAATAGCACTGTCTTGCGTAGCACGTTTGATGTGTTGGACAAAAACAGTATTATCCCACCAGATCTAAAAGAAGCTAGTCTGAAGAATTTCACGGTCACTAGTCAGATTGAGGAATATGCCAAAAATTATGCTATGCGAATAGTAAGGCACTATCTGCATGACGGTAGAGGCAATGCCTTGATTATGGGTGAAGCTGGACGAGGAAAAACACATCTAGCCTTAGCAATCGCTAGAAAGTTAAACGCTGACTTCAAGGCAAATAGCTCACCTAAGAGTGTACTCTTTATGAACGTGCCTACCATGTTTCAGAAAATCCAAGGTGGATTTAATAAGAAGGACGCTAGAACCACAGATGACTGGTTAGATTTACTGACCAAGGTTGATTATCTAGTCCTTGATGATTTAGGTAAGGGAGACCGTGGGCAATGGAAGCAAGAGTTTTTATACACTCTCTTAGACAATCGAGATAAGACCATCATCACTACCAACATGGGAGGTAAGGCCATGAAAGAAGCGTTTGACGATGGCCTAAGAAGTCGCATAACCAAAGGTGGACGGGATTTGTACTTTAAGTACCCAGACAATGCAGAGGATAGGAGGAAGCTACCATTTTGATTGAGGAAGATATCAAGCTATTTGAACGGATGTTTTATCCGTTATCAGAGTTGCTAAAAGAAAAACTACTGGCAAGTGATCCAGTAGTTGCTGAAAAGAAAATTAAAGACTTGATGCTATGTGCATTGAGTTAGGAAGGAGCGTATATGACAGTCAGTCGAGAAATGACACCCATCGAGTCGAATGTATTCAGTCAGATTTTATCTGGCACTTGTGAAGACCCTATCCCAGCACATCGCATCAGAGGACGGTTTGGAATGAGTAAGCGTCAACTAGAAAATGTGGTGGAAAGTCTACGGGTCAATTTTAGAATACCTATCGTGGCTAAGAAATTCAACCCGAATGGATATTATATCCCACGGAATGAAGAGGAGCGTAACGAGGGCCTAGCCCCTTACAAGCGTCAAATTTTGACAGAGCAGAAGAACCTATCAATTATCCAGTCTATCAATCTTGAAGACTTTTGGAAAAATAAAAAAGCCCTTTAGTACGGACATACTAAAAGGGCAGAGATAAAACCTAAGGACATTATAACATGACTAAAACTAAAAATCAATGGCAACCACGCATTATTAATGTGATGGCAGATGGAAGCCAGTTAGAAGACTTAACGGGATACACAATCCCAAAAGATAGCGGTTATTACAACGTTATCAAGCGAATGAATAAGGAGATATAAGATGCTAGAACCATCATTGACAAGCCAGCTACTAGGTGCTGGATCAATCGCAGTTAGCTTCTTTGTAGCAGGCTTCATGACTTGCTACTTCGATGTGAAGAAGAAAGAGAAAGAACAACGCAAGCAAGCTAAAATCAATGAACTGCTTGAAATCCAAGAAGGCTATGAGCAAGAAATTAAATCGAGCGTGTGGGATGATCTCGCAGAATATCGCAAGTATTCAGTGAGTGATAACGATTTTAAAACTTGCTAAGAGGTGCATGACATGACTATTGAAGCGATGCACGAGGCAATCAAGCCTTATCTGACAGATGCACAAGCTACACGCTTAGAGCGTCTTAAAATGGCTAGTCGGTTGAAATATGAGACCGAAGTATTCAAGCTACATGAGGAATTGAACGATGTTTTTTAAAAAAGCAAAAATCATCAAAGAGCAAGCAGAAGAAATAGCACATTTAAAGCGTATCAATGAACAACACAATCTTATCAACCGCTGGAATATCGACACGATACGAGAGATGCAGAAGAAAGTCCAGAAGATGGACGAACTGCTAGAACTCTATAAATCAGTAATCTATCGGGAGAATGAATGATGTTTGACTATGATACATGGCTAAGTACACCACCTGAACCATATACCGAGCCTTACGAAGACGAGGATGCAATATATGACCAGTGGGTGGAAGATGAACTATTAAGAAATTAGGAGATACAGATGGCAACACTTTATGAATTAACCGGAATTTATCAACAAATCTATGACATGGATATGGACGATGAAACCAAACAAGACACGCTAGAGAGCATTGACTGGACGGAGGACTTTGAGAACAAAGTTGAGGGATATGTCAAAGTCATGAAAAATCTGGATGCGGATATTGAAGCACGTAAGAATGAAATTGACCGCTTGAAAAAATTGAACGATGCTGACAAGTCGAAGAAAGAGAGAATGAAAACAGATTTAGCAACCAGCATGGAATTGACTGGGCATGAAAAAGTTGACACCACTCTATTTAAGGTGTCATTCAGAAAATCAGAAGCCGTGGAAGTAGATGACTTGCTTCTTCCAGAAGCCTACAAAGTTGCAACGTGGAAAGCTGACAAGAAGCGCTTGAAAGAAGACTTGAAGAATGGGCTTGAAATTTTAGGCGCTGAATTGGTAGAGCGTAAGAATTTAAATATTCGGTAAGGAGACGGTATGAATAAATCAGAAACACTAGTTGAGTTTAGCAAGGCTTTTGCCAAAACTCAACAAGAAATGAAACAGCCTTTAAAAGATGCAAACAATCCATTTTTTAAAAGTAAGTATGTACCGCTTGAAAACGTGGTGGAAGCTATCACGGAGTCAGCAAGTAAGAACGGGTTATCATTCACCCAATTCCCATCAAGCGATGAAGCGGGAAATGTGACAGTAGGAACTCTAGTGATGCATGAGTCTGGCGAATGGATTGAGTATGACCCTATCAAAATGAAGCCGGTCAAGAATGACCCTCAATCAATCGGGTCAGCAATCACTTATGCTAAACGCTATGCACTATCTGCTATCTTTGGTATCACTAGCGACCAAGATGACGATGGCAACGAAGCTACACAAACAAAGAAGCAACCAACAAAGAAAGCTAACGATCCAGTTATTTCAGTAGAGTTAGCAAACAAGTATTTGAAAGAGATTGCTACTATCGCAGAAGCGAAAGGAAAAGAAGATGGCTCGATCGCTAAATGGTTCTTGCAACATTTGAATGTTGCAGACTACAAGCAGATTAAGCAATCACAAGTAGAACAAGCAGAAATGCTTATCGGGAAATTGAAAGGAAATTAAAGTATGTTAAATAACGTTTGTCTAGTCGGTCGCATGACCCGTGACGCTGAACTACGCTACACACCAAGCAATCAAGCAGTAGCCACTTTTACTCTTGCGGTCAATCGCAATTTTAAAAGCCAAAATGGGGAGCGTGAAGCTGATTTTATTAACTGTGTGATTTGGCGTCAACCAGCAGAAAATTTGGCAAATTGGGCTAAGAAAGGCGCTTTGATTGGTATCACTGGACGCATCCAGACTCGCAGTTACGAGAACCAGCAAGGGCAGCGTATCTATGTGACAGAAGTTGTAGCTGAGAACTTCCGATTATTGGAATTAAACAATCAGAGCAATCATAACCAGAACCAAGGACAGCCACGGCATAATCAACAGCCAAACTTTGGGCGCAATGAACCGATGCGAAGCAATCCGATGGACATCTCAGATGATGATTTGCCTTTCTGAGAGGTGCTAAATGAAATTTATAGATCTATTTGCTGGGATTGGTGGCTTCCGTTTAGGAATGGAATCCGCCGGTCACGAATGTTTAGGCTTTTGTGAAATAGACAAATTCGCAAGAGCTAGTTATAAAGCAATTCATAACACAGAAGGAGAAATTGAATTACATGACATCACAAAAGTCACAGATGATGAAGTCCGAGCAATTGGAGCCGTTGACGTTATCTGCGGAGGATTTCCGTGCCAAGCTTTCAGCATTGCGGGAGCTAGACGAGGATTCGAAGACACTAGGGGAACTCTATTTTTTGAGATTGCAAGGTTCGCTTCTATTCTCAAACCTAAGTATTTATTCCTTGAAAACGTTAAAGGACTCCTCAACCATGACAAAGGTAATACCTTTGAGACAATCCTCTCAGCGTTGGATGAACTCGGGTATGATGTGGAATGGCAAGTGCTTAACAGCAAAAATTTCGGAGTTCCACAAAACCGGGAACGTGTGTTCATTGTCGGACATCTTAGAGGAGAATGTGCCAGAAACGTTTTTCCTATCTTCGGAGAAAATGCAAAATCTGATGATCAACAGTCAAAAATAGAAATAATTGGCAATACTAAAAACCCAAATGGAACAGGGCAAGGCAAGGGAAGTATTGTTTACAACTCAAACGGGTTAGTTGGAACTCTTTTGGCTAGAGATTACAAAGAACCTAAACAAATCGCTATACCAAACGAGATTAAAAAATTCGGAGTTTTACAACCTAACTTTAATCAAAGCGGAGTTGTTTACGAAACGGACGGGATAGCTCCTACAATTCGCTGTTATGGTGGAGGTGGACTTGAGCCTAAAATCCGAGTTAAGGAAGCTACCAAGCAAGGATATGCTGAAGCAGAAATTGGCGATAGTATCAACTTATCGCACCCAAACTCTAAAACTCGCAGAGGTCGAGTAGGTAAGCAGATAGCAAATACTCTCTTAACTGGTGAGACTCAAGGGGTGGTAGAGCCAGATTTTAGAATACGCAAGCTAACACCTCGGGAATGTTGGCGATTGCAAGGTTTTCCGGACTGGGCGTTTGACCAGGCGCAAGAGGTCAACTCTAATAGCCAACTATATAAGCAAGCCGGAAACAGCGTAACCGTCAATGTGATTGCTGCAATAGCGAGGGAATTGAAATGAAAGAACCAATCATTTTAAAATTTGACTTAAACCGCAAGCAGATGATATCTGCTAATGATCGCTTGCATTTTCAACAGAAAGCCAAAATCACACGCTTTCTACGAGAACTGGCAAAATACGAGGGCCAAAACACGCTCAAAGACTGGTACGGGCTACCTTTTAGCGAGGATAAGCCTTGCAAGGTTCGAGTGGTCATATTTTCCCCAACATTGAGAAAGTATGACCCTCCGAACTGGTCGCCTACAACAAAAGCATTGCTAGACGGTCTGACAGATGCAGAATTTTGGACAGACGACAATTACAACATAATTAAGGAAGTCAGCTTCTCACATGGTGGGAAGTCTGGCACAGAGAAATACACAATCAAATTAGAAATCATGGAGATAAACAATGAAGACTAACAAAGTAACACTTTTAGCAACGGCAGCACTTGCAACTTTAGCAATCGGTATCAATGGAGTTAAGGCAGATGAAGAAACCAGTCGAGCAGAGAATACAACAATTACAAGTGGAAGCCCAGAGATTGGAGCAACAGTGGGAGAAACTGCTGAAACTGGAACAGAAGCTAAACCAGAAGAAACAAAGGCTACAGAAAGCACGGTGGCAAACAATGAACAATCTGGAGGGGGAGAAGTCACTGCTACAACTTTTGAGAAGGATGGAAGCGAAATCGTGGTCAACAATCCAAAAGTTGAACTAGACCAGTCGAATGGCAACGGGAAGTACCAAGGGTTCACGGTTGAATATAAAGACATCAATTTCCCAGATGATATGCCTATCAATGAGGGCGACAAGGTGACTTTTAAATTGCCAGAAGAAATCACTTTCCAGACATCCTATGAATTTGATGTGACAAACCCAGACAATAATGTAGTTGGTAAGGCTTCGACTGATCCAGCGAGTCAAACGGTGACTACTGTATTTAACAACTATTTCAAGGAGCATCCACTTAACAAGCAGATGTCTTTAAAATTAGATGCTAAATGGACTGACAAAGTAGAGAGTGGTAAGCCGGTCACGGTCAATTTTAACGGTACAGTCGTTACTGCTCAAATTGGAGAAGAACAAGAAATCGGTAAGGATGAACTTATTTCTAAGTGGGGTAGTCAAGACAAGGATGACCCAACAGTTATTAACTGGACAATTCGGGTCAACTACGCTAAGCGAGTGCTTAACTACGTGAAACTCATTGACCAAATGAGCGACAATCAGAAGTTAGTCGATGACTATTTTGTGATGAATTATGTCGATAGCGTGACACCTTGGATTGATAAGGGTTCAGCACTTGACTTAATTAAATCAATGAGCAAGTCAGAACATGGATTTGAAATCACTATGGATCGTTTAGACCGCATGGTCTACATCTGGTACAAGACAAAGCTCACGAATGCGGTCAAAGAAAGTACAAACCCAACTAACAAGGTTGAGTTGAAAGCGGAGAATGACGGGGCTACCTCTTCAAGCCATGCCGTATTGGTAGGTGGGCGTGGTGATGCCAAAGGTGAGAACAAGCCAGTCTTCGAATTGCCAAACGATGCACCAATTTTAGAGAAGCCAGAAATCAACATTGAAGACATTCCACTCTTACCACCCGCACCAATCCTTGATAAGCCGGAGTGGAAAGGTGGCACAGTACCATTTGACGCACCAAAATACGACAAGCCAGAGTTTGAGGGTGGAGTAGTACCGAACGAAGCGCCTATTTTGGACTTGCCAGAGTTACATATCCCAGAAAGTCCAGAGAAGCCTTCTAAGCCTCAAAACGACAAACTAAAGGAAAATATCAAACCACAAGATAAAACGCCTAAAATCGAACGTGAAGCAGTTAAAATCATGCATGAGGGCGAACCTATCGAAGAGTACAATGCACCAGCTACATTGCCAGCTACTGGTACAGAATTTGGAGTGGCAATCAGCCTAGTTGGCTTGCTTGGATTGATGGTTGGATTGAATATGAAGAAAGAAGATGAATAGATGTCTTTAAATAAAGCAAGGAAACGATTGATTAAGAAGTGTCGAAAATTTTCTAGCGGTCAATTCGTGGGTTTTAAAATCAAATTAGATAGTGGGTATTGGAGTCTTGTAGGTAAGTCTGTAGAGAGTTATATACCAGATGCAAATTTTATCAAAGCCGGAAACCTTGATGCAAGTAAACTATCAACAGATGAGCTTGGTCTTAAAGAATTTGAAGTAACTCTAAAACAAGATTTCTCAAAAGAGGAAATGAAGAAATTTAAAGGTATTTTATGGTGACGCTATGGAACTAATTTTATGGATCATCATCGGAACTGCTAACTTGATAGCCCTTATTTGGGCTATCTGCTTGGCAGTGATAGCGAATGAGGAGGAAAAATGAAAAAAAGAGATACAACAGTCTATTTTTTCCTATTCTTAATACTTTGCCTAATAGCCGTGCAAGACGGCAAAATCAAAAGATTAGAAGCTAGACGGCCAGCAACTATCTACTATGTGGATAATATGGCTGGTGTCGTTACTGGAAAAGAGTTTGACGGTGAGCGATACAGTATCACGGTTAGCGGGTATGGTAAGTTTTTAGTAAACAAAGAGCAGTATGACCGAGCGATTATCGGGAAAGGATGGAAGCATGAATAAACAAGAGTTAATTAAACACATTAGCAATACATTGGATGAGTATTTAAAAAATACAGAATTCGTAAAACCCGTACTGTCGATCACAGAAATTGCAAATAGCGGTAAAGTGTCACTAGAATTTGAGATTAATAAAAATTGTATCCTGTTGGACGATATTTCTTATCAATTTGGATATCAACAAGGAAAGCTAGAAGGCGAATGGGTCGGTCAGCAGTTGAAAGACGCTGACAAAATTCGGCAAGAGTTGAATAAACCAGTAATACCGCAATTTGTTGCGGATTGGATTAAGTATTGTAAAAATACAGGCGTAACCTTGGTTCGAGCTTTAATGGTTGAAGAAATCGATCTGTACAATTATGCAAACCAAAAAGACTCCGAAAAACTAAAAGCGTTTTTAAGAGTCAAAGAAAATCAAGAGATTTTCGCCCGTGCATGACTGGACGGCTACACAGTCGAGGAAAAGCGGTATCGGGTGAAGGCGAAGGGTGTATATCATCATTCTTCAGTGCTAAAATTTGATAACATTACAGAAAAATGGTTCTTTGGAAGCGAAAAATACATGTTTGGCTCTTTGGAAAATCACACCCGTAAAGAACTAGAACAAGCCGGCTTTGGTTGGGTGTTTGATTGTCCGGGGATTGAGGTTGAGGAGGTAGAAGAATGACATTTGTTGAACACAATAACCGTGCGAAAGCTAATAAATTTGCCGAGTATGTGACAGGGAAGTCGTTGCGTGAATACTTGGCTAATAAAGTGAAGCAATATTGTGGTGAAAATATATCTGTCTTCGATGGAGCGGCAGGGTCTGGACAGCTAGAACAGTTCATTAGTATGACTGATTTTCATGCAGTAGAAATTCAACAGGAAAGTTGTGAAGCATTGAAAACAAATTTCCCTCATGCAGTCGTGAATAATCAGAGCTTTTTCACTTATCAATCAGATACGCAAGTTGATGCAATTGCAATGAATCCGCCCTATTCTCTGAAATTGAAAGATTTACCAGAAGAAGACCAACGGGCTATCAAAGAATTATATCCTTGGAAAAAATCGGGCGTTGTGGATGATATTTTTTTGCTAAAATCCATGAATTATACTAAACGTTACGGATTTTATATTATGTTCCCGGGGATTGCTTATCGTCAATCTGAAAAGAAAATGAGAGAGCTGGTTGGTAACAATTTAGTTGAATTAAATGAGATTCAGAACGGATTCGAGGATACCCCTATCAATGTTATATTCTTGGTAATTGACAAAGAAAAGAATACTCCTGAAATTCTCAAAGAAATTTATGATTGTAAAACAAAAAAAGTTGAATACCATGAATCTGATAAATTAAATTCAGATTTTAGTTGGGTAATACCAAAGAAACCAGTTGAGAAAGAAGAAATAGACATTGATAAAGTGAATGCTGAATTAGATCAAATGGCAATTGACCACCTTGAAAAGCATTTAGCTAGTCAATTGATTTTGATTCAGTTCTTCAATGCAGATATTGATTTAAAATCCTTCATAACAAAATGCCACAAGGTTTTAGATGATTATTTGTTAGCTTATAATTTTATGGTTGGATTAGAATGAAACCAGACAAGATAACAAAGTATGGATTGCTTGAAGTTTGCGAGCTTATTCCAGGCACTAGAACGAATGAAAAAGACGGGCCTTATTTTATCTATGGAGCTGGCACGAACCCAAAAGGCACAACAGACAAATTTAATTGTGAAAGCGATACAATTCGCTTGACTCGTAAGGGTACTGTTGGTGCAGTTCATTTCCATCGTGAACCATTTTGGATAGATGGAGATAGCTTTAAGGTCAAACCAAAAGAAATGATAGACAAGCGATATCTATTTCATTGGTTATTAATGAACCGTAAAGAGATAGAGCGTTGTGCAGATGGCAGTAATCAACCCGGTTTGTCGATAGCTAGATTATCGAAAATGACAATTGACGTACCTGATATAGATTATCAGTTAAAAGTTGTTAAGTTATTGGATGAGATGAGTGCAGGCTTGGAATTTTTTATAGGTAATATCACACAAATTAAAGAGTTAGAAAGCAAGGTTTTGAGTTACTATAACGAGAAAATTGGGACAGCTTTAGAGAAAGGAAAGTTAAATGAGAAACTGGGAGAATGATTTTGCCTATTATGATGGTGATACTTTTATAATGATTGGAAATTTAAAAGAGATTAGTCGTAAAACAGGCATTGATGAGAAGAAATTGAAGTATTATGCCACGAACGTTTACCAACGAAGAAATCCAAACGGTAAGGCAGTGATTGGAATTGAGGAGGTAACAGAATGACATTAGAACAATTTCTGAAATCTTTGTCAGACCTAATGTGGTCTTGCTTTTGGTGGGTAGTTGTATATAACTTTTTGAAAAAAAGAAATGATTAGGAGGTGACAGAATGAAACGACCAAATAGATATCCGTATTCTAAGAAGCAATGGATTGAAAGCACTGTAGATTATTATTTTGTCGATGAACCTTTTCTTTAGCAAATCGTTTTAGAAAATAGACTAACTGGAGAAATTAAGAGCGAGGAAGATGCTGAATGAACTTAGAGGAACTAATCACCACTCGCAACACGTACCAACGAAAATTAGAAGACAAGAACGCATATCGTGAATTATGCGAGACAGTTGGAAAACAAAGTGCGACCGCTAATCGTGAGTGGTTGCGTAGGAAAATAAAAGATTTAGACAAGCAAATTAACGAATTATCTGGGCTGTAAGGGGTGCGACTCCCCTTACAGTCATATGCCACGAAAATAAATGATAAAGGAAAAGCTTTCATTTATACAAATAGAATATCAATTCAATATCAGTCTCAAGTGGCAGAGAGACAAGGCCTTGTTACTTGTCAAAGAGTAGCAAGGTCATACAGTGCGAGGAAATCAATAATTAAACTTTGGTTTTACTCTTAACACTCGCACTCTTACGGTCAACTATAAAAATAAAAAGGAGTTTTCTTTCTAAACGTGTTTCTATCATGCAAGCGCTTGACCGTGTGCTTATCCTATGATTGGGTGAAACTGTCATAGGATTTAAAGGGCTAAATAAAGAGAAAGGAGATGTCTCTCTTAATTCATAAATCTAAATACAACATAAATAAAATCATGATAATTCAAAAACATAAGTGAGCCACAAGCCCTTGGCACGCTTGATTTTAAGAGAGGGATATGAAAAATGGAAAGTGAAGCGTTAGAGCTATTTTACAAGGAAGCGATGCGAGTCAAAGAAGAGCAAGGAAGGCTAGCAAACTGGTTTAAATGCAAGTGTCCATAGTATACTGAAAATCAATTTTATGCTTCCAAGAGAAAGAATAAAATTCCATCGGTTGCTATCGTGTTACAGTTTGAGGGATACATAGAGCCAGCTATTTTATACAACCTTTTGAAGATTAAACAAGTAAGCAATGGCAACCATGAGCGAATGATTGAGGAGTTTTTCAATCGACACAGTCAAGAAATCATGCGTGATCCAACATACAAGTTACGCAAGCGATACAAGAGAATTAGATTGCAACAACAGCTACTGGATACATTGTAGGGGGAATAATGTTTTTTAGCGAACTATTGAAAAACAAGACGAAAGAGAATGCAAAACGCACGCTCAAGACATACAGAAACTATCTTAGAATAGCGGGTGAGGAATACAGCCCGAAAGTTACGGCTACATACTCACTAGAGCCAAAGAGCGCACCGTCATCTCCAAGCAGGCAAACTGAAAACATGGTGCTACGACGGGTCAGCGCACAGCAAGAACTAGACCATATCGCAGAAGCTATCAACAGATTGTCAGACGCTAACTTGTCGCAGATTTTAGTAGAGCGATATTGTCGGTTACGGTTTAGACAAGATAAAGAAATCTACCCAGAATTAGGTTACTCGTCTAGCGAATATTATCGGCTACTAGATCAGGCACTATTTGAGTTTGCAGAGGCGTATAAGAACGGTGAGTTACTGGTCTTTAATTTGGGAGATAATAGAGAGATTTATGGGAGTTAATGGTCTGTTTAATGTGGTATTATGGTATTAAGGCAAGGATAAGTAAAGACAACACACACAGTAGGCCAAATAACTCCGGTTAAACTATATTTGTATCTCCTTATGATTATTAGTTAATTTTTCATTTTACAGTTACGTTTCACCTTGCCTTTTTAATTAGTACAACTAGACCAGATTGCATCTGGTTTTTTATTTTGCGCATTTTATGGAGGTTATAAGGCGTGAGACCACAGAAATTATCAATGCAACGTGGTAAGCGTGTGCTTACTGATTATGGCTCAAGACAAGATGAGTATAGAGAGTTTAACCGCAATCGTTGGAAGTACGACAAAGAGGTTAAAGCATTCTACAATTCAAAAATCTGGATAGAAACATCTAAGATTGTATTATTAGAAAATAATTATGTATGTGAGTATTGTGGCGGAGAAGCTACAATGACAGATCACTACATTCCTATCAAGCGTGATTGGTCTAAGAGGTTGGATAGAAAGAATCTGAAAGCTTCTTGTAAGAGGTGTAATGATAGAAGAGCAATTCTTGAACGTAATAATCTATTAGATAAATAAAGTTATGTATATATTCTATATGTGGTTTACAAGGCAAACGGTTAATGTTTTGCGTATCATAGGGTATTAATGTTCGGATTTAGCCCCCACTTAAAAAATACGGGGGTATATTCGTTCGTTTTACTAGGACGCTGCCCTCTTCTGTACGATATTTTCCGTTTTTGAAATCTTGAAACTGCATAAAAAGGTAAAAAATGTGAAAGGAGGTGTCAACTTTGGGGCGAAAAATGAAGATAGTAGAGGCAACTAAAAGTCATTTGACCAAGGAAGAAAAGATTGCCAGAAAAACCATTCAAGAGAAGGCTTCTGATGGTTTAGACGCATTGCAGATCACACCGCCAAAACACTTTGACGCAATTGCAAAAGCAGAATACAAGCGTGTAATTGATGATTTGCGAAAGCTACCCCTCAGAAACCTAGATCGTGCAGTTTTGGAGACATACTGTACGTGGTATGCGGTCTATAAAGAAATATCTCGTGGATTGCAGAAAGAGGGGTATGTTTATGAAACAGAAAGTGGGAAAGTCTTACCAAATAAAATGCTATACAGTTTGGAACGTGCAACCACGAATTTAACACGAGCAGCATCACAACTTGGTTTAACCGTGGACAGTCGTATGAAGTTATATGTACCACAAGTGGAAGAGAAGAAAACCAGTATATTTGATAAGTTTGGAGGATAGATAATGAGGTATAAACCACACTATCTAAAAAAGAAAAATCATCGACAGTTGAATGAATTTTCAACCGAGAATGGACGAATCGTGCTAAATGGCCATTTATTGGACGGAGTTAAGAATTACAGTATCGTTTGGCATACTGGAAGCCTTACTGAATTGACAATAACCATATTTGGCAAGATGAAATAGTTTTTTATAGAGGGGTTTCCCTCTTTTTTATTTAGGCCGTTGGTGTAGTGGCAACATGACAAGTTCCAACCTTGCAGTCGTGGGTTCGATTCCTACACGGTCTGTTATACGCTAGAAAGGAGGTAAGGCGTGGCATACGACTATTCTGGCATTCCTAAGGAATATCAAGATGATGCGTTTAAATACGCTAAGAGTGTTGTTGATGGTAAGCGTGTTGCGTGTGACAAAGTTATAAAGGCTTGTCTAAGGCATTTAAACGACTTGAAGCGGATACCGTCAAAAGATTTTAACTTTGAATACATTCCAGAGAAAGCACTTGATCCAATTCGTTTTATTGAGATGTTGCCAGATGTGAAAACTGGTGTTCCTTACCCGCTAGCGAGTTTTCAAAAATTCATCCTATCTTGTTTGTATGGTTGGAGGAAGAAAGCAGACAATACTGTAAGACGATTTAAGAAAGCTCTTATATCAGTGGCACGTAAGAACGGTAAGACTATTCTGGTAGCTGGTGTGTTGCTGTATGAATTTTTGTTCGGTCGTAACCCAGCAATGTCGAGGCAACTTTTTTGTACAGCAAACGACAAGACACAAGCAAAAATAGCGTTTGAAATGGCCCGTAAACAGTTGGATGCTTTGAGGGCGCAAGACGAAGATGTCAAAAAAGCTACTAAGCGAGTACGTGAAGAGTTAAGGAATTTAGTTGATGAATCCTATATACGACCACTTTCACGAGACACGGGGGCAGTCGATGGATTTGAACCTTATGTTGGCGTACTGGATGAGTTTGCAGCATCCAAAACAAATGAAATGCTTGAGCTATTGGCATCTGGTCAAGGTCAGTTGGATAACCCATTGATTCTGATTATTTCAACTGCTGGACTTGATTTAAATGTACCAATGCACACCATCGAGTATGTTTATATTGAAAAACTGCTCAATGATGAATTGGAGAATGATGATTATTTTGCTTTCATTGCTGAGCAAGACGATGAAGAAGAAATTGCAGACGAAAAGAACTGGATCAAGTCAAACCCTATACTAGAAGTTGAAGGCTTGTACGAGAAGATGATGGACTATCTACGGAAGCGTAGAAAGGTGTCGTTAGAGACTGGAACAGTTAACGAGGTTTTAGTTAAGAATTTTAATATGTGGCGACAGTCAACAGAAACCTCTTACATGGATAAACAAAGTTGGGCGCAAGCGAAATTAGACGAAAAACCAGACACACGCAAGCGTAGAGTCTGGATAGGTGTCGATGTTGGTAAAGTTAGCGACTTGTTTGCTATCTCTCCTATGGTTCAAATGGATGATTATTGGTATGTGGATAACTTCTCGTTTATTGCTACTAAGTATGGTTTAGTTGCCAAAGAGAAGCGTGATGGCGTGTCCTACACGAATTTAGAACGTATGGGAGAATGTGAGATAACTACTCTTGAAAGTGGTGTTATTGATGATGAGCGTGTCCTTGAGAAAATCGAGGAAATGGTCTATACGAATGAATGGGATTTACAAGCTATCTGTTTTGACCCGTATCAGTTCAGCTCGTTAATCGCTATGATCGAGAAAAGACATCCAGAATGGCCTCTAATCGAAGTTAGACAAAACACAATGGTCTTGAATATGCCTACAAGGCAGTTTAGAGATGATGTTTTGAAAGGTTTAATAAAACACTCTGGAAATCAATTGCTTACAATGGCTATCAATAATGCAAGGGTCAAGGTTGATAATAATGGTATGCGTATTGATAAGGATAAGCAAAGTAATAAGATTGACCCACTAGATGCCTTGTTAGATGCCTTTGCTGTCTGTTACTTAGAGCCATTTGATGGTTCGGGGTATTGGACGAATGAAAAAATACTTGAAGGAGGTAGCCTATTTTAGATGAAGTTTTTAAAGCATAATATCCACAGTATTTTATTTCTTATTGGATTGGCTCATATATCGTATGGGCTTTTTTTATACGATTTAAAAGTTGGTTTTATTGGAACGGGCTTACTGATCGCATTTCTAGGTTGGTACATCGACAAAACAAGCTAGAAAGGAGGTGAGACAATAAAATGAGTTTATTTCAACCTTTAGGAGAAACTAAGCCCTCCTACGACGACTACATATCATCTGTAATTGGTGGGAATTATTCGCCAAACTACACTGGTATTTCTGCCCTAAAGAACAGTGATATCCTAACAGCTATTTCTATCATTGCTGGAGATGTGGCACGCTTTCCACTGCTGAAGAAAGATTTAACTGGCAACATTGAACCAGATGAAGATATTAACTATCTGCTTAATGTTAAATCGACCAGTAACACTTCTGCCAGGACATGGAAGTTTGCCATGACAGTCAATGCAATTCTGACGGGAAACTCTTTTTCACGCATTCTACGTGATCCAAAGAGTGGCAAGCCTTTGGAATTTCAATTCTATAGACCCTCTGAAACGACCGTAGAAGAGACGAATGACCACAAGCTAATATATACCTTCCGTGACCGTTTGACGGGCGTAACGGTCAAATGTGGGGCTTCTGAAGTCATTCATTGGAAGTTTTTCAGCCATGACACTATTCTGGGTCGTTCGCCATTGCTATCGCTTGCGAATGAAATCAGTTTGCAAGATGGCGGACTGAATACTTTGATTAAATTCTTCCGTGATGGATTTTCAAGCGGAATTATTAAATTAAAAGGCGCTCAGTTGAACGGTGAAGCACGTAAGAAAGCCCGTATGGACTTTGAGAAGATGCGCGAGGGCTCGACTGGTGGCAGCCCTTTAGTATTTGATGATACACAAGAGTACACACCACTCGAAATTGATACTAATGTCCTACAGTTAATCACTTCTAACAACTTTTCAACCGCTCAAATTGCTAAGGCTCTACGAGTGCCAAGCTATAAGCTAGGTGTGAATAGCCCTAACCAGTCAGTAGCGCAGTTGATGGAAGACTACGTTACGAATGACTTGCCATTTTATTTTGATGCAATCACTAGTGAGTTAGGTCTGAAAGTATTAAGCGATGCAGAACGTAGAAAATACCGCATTGAGTTTGATACACGCTCAATCACTGGACGAAATGTAGAAGAAGTAATCAAGCTGGTAAATAACCAAATTCTCACACCTAACCAAGCATTGGTTGAATTAGGAAAAGAGAAGTCTAGCGACCCTAACATGGATCGCTACCAATCTAGTTTGAACTATGTCTTTTTAGATAAGAAAGACGAGTATCAATCAATGAAAGGAGGTGAGAAAGTAGATGCCGAAGAGAATCAAACTTAGAGGGCCATTGATCCCAAACGATAGTCAACAAGTCTATGACTACTACGGATTGGAAGCGACAAGCGCTAAATCAATCAAAGACAGCTTGCCAGAAGATGGTAGCGATGTAGTGCTTGAAGTGAATTCCAATGGCGGGCTAGTTACGGTTGGTAGTGACATTTATACTACCTTGAAGCAGTATGATGGACACGTTACCGTTGAAGTTACTGGAATGGCTGCAAGTGCGGCCAGCATAGCAATCATGGGTGCTGACACAGTGCGAATTAGTCCAACTGCCCAAATCATGATCCATAAAGCTTTGTTGGGTTATATGAGTGGAAATAGCGACGATCTAGACAAAGCGTCAAATGCTCTAAAATCTAGTGACCAAGCAATTATTAATGCTTATGTTTCTAAGACTGGTTTAAGTGAAGATGAAATCTATCAAATGATGAAGAATGAAACTTATATGCCGGCACAAGTAGCAGTTGAGCGAGGCTTTGCGGATGAAATCATGGACTTTGGGCAAAACGAAGCCGTGGCAAATATTGGTAATGGTATGTTGCCACAAGCTGTAATTGATGACTTCTTTTCTATTCGTAATTCACGTTTTAAAGAAATCCAAAACATGAAAATGCAATTAGAAAAAGAAGAATTATTGAAAGGCCTTTAGGTCTTTTTATTTTTGAAGAAAGAGAGGAATCTTTTTAAATGTTTGATGAAAAAATCAAAGAGATTGAAGCGAAAATCTTAGAAACTAAGAACGCTATCGATAACAAAGTTGTTGAATTAAAAGCAACTCTTGAAAATGATGACCTTGAAAAAGGCAAGGCGATCCGTGCAGAAATTGACGCAGAAGAAGAAAACTTAGTAAACCTTGAGGGGGATTTGAATTTGTATAAAGAAGCTAAAAATGAAGTTGCAGAACCAGTTGCTACTCATGTAGTAGAGGCAGAAGCCAAAACATACCGTGACTCAGTTAACGAGTACATCCGTACTAAAGGCGCAGTAGCTGATAGCCAGTTGAAGATGGAAGGTAAAGACCTATTCATTCCAATGAATGAAGCAGTAAATCCAACAACCGATGGATTGAAGAAAGATGAAACTGGAAAAGTTACTAGTAAAGAACTTGTAACAACTCCAATGCGTGAAGTTAAGACTGTTGTTGATCTTAAACAATTTACAACAGTACACAAGGCATCTAAGGGTGAAGGTTCTTACCCAATCTTGAAAAAAGCTACTTCTAAGATGGCTAGCGTTGAAGAACTTGAGAAAAACCCTAAACTTGCTAAACCAGAATTTACAAGTGTGGATTGGAAAGTTAAGACTTACCGTGGAGCAATTCCATTGTCTCAAGAAGCAATCGACGATGCAGATGTTGACCTTCTTGCAATCGTAGTTGAAGCAGCAAACCAAATCAAAGTAAATACTACTAACGATGCAATCGCTACTGTATTGAAAGACTTTGAAGCTAAAAACGCTGCAAACCTTGACGAAATCAAGCACATCTTGAATAAAGACCTTGACCCAGCTTACAACGTATCATTCGTAGTTTCTCAAAGCTTCTACCAAAAACTTGACACTTTGAAAGACAAGAATGATCGTTATCTTCTTCAAGATTCAATTACATCTGCATCTGGTAAAGCGTTCCTTGGACATCCAGTATTCGTTGTTTCTGACGCAACACTTGGCGCTGACGGTGAAGCTAAAGCGTTTATCGGTGATATCCAACGTGCTGTACTCTTTGCAGATCGTCAAGAATTGGGTCTCCGTTGGACTGATAACGAAATCTACGGCCAATACTTGCAAGCAGTTGTGCGCTTCGACGTTAAGAAAGCAGATGCGAAAGCTGGTTACTTCGTAACTATGCCCTAATACTCCCCCGATTAGTGGGGGTGTCTCACGGTCAGCGGTAACTCTAGCAGTACCAACCGCAAGTAACACCAAGACAGAAATTCAAGCGTATTTAGATAGCAAGGGCATTTCTTATAGTGCATCTCAAACGAAAGAGCAATTACTAGCCTTGATTGGAGGTTAGAAATATGAGTGTTTCAACCGCATTATTAGAGAGTGTGAAACTCTATTGTAAGATTGACTACGATTTTGAAGATGATTTGTTAGAAGAAATGATTGAAGGTGTACAAGAGCAGATATGTTTTGCTATTGACAATGATGTCACGCCTTCAGACCTTGAACAATACGCTAAGTTTAAACTTGCGGTCAAAAAGCAAGTAAAAGAAGAATACGAACACCGTGGGCTTTCAGCGGACACAATGAGGTATCCGTTAGCGAACGGTGTTTTAAATATTATCC
Organism: Streptococcus sp.; assembly: GCA_015264885.1. Classification (GTDB taxonomy): domain Bacteria; phylum Bacillota; class Bacilli; order Lactobacillales; family Aerococcaceae; genus Granulicatella. The sequence continues at coordinate 21,246 of JABZYY010000002.1, forward strand.
ATCAATTAAGAACACGGAGGGAGCTTGATGATAACAAGAAAGATGAATCATAGAGTAACGTTCTTCCGTGAAATAGGCGGTCAGAATGAAGATGGAGAGGTTATTTCTCCTACTCGTGAAGACCTATACACTTGTTGGTGTGAAATTGCCAAAACATCGTTGAAAGATTTTCAAGAAGGAGCGAATAGAACCGCTAGTGATAAAGCTAAAGGTGTTTTATCCTCCACTGAATTAAAAACCTTGTATGTGCGACATCATCCAAGACGGCCTTTTGATTCTTCGGATCACGTTGAATTGAACGGTGTCGAATACGACATTGTATCAGTTGATAGTGACGAGTCCTCATTTGATATGGATAAGGTCAGCATCAAGAGAAGAACATGACAAAAGGTTTAGATGGTATTTTAGCTAAATTAACTGAATTGCAAGTGAAAGCTCCGAAGGCTGCACGTTCGGCAGTTGGAGAAGTTGCAGATCAGTTTGAACAAGCATTAAAAGGCAATACACCAGTCTATTTTGTCATGGACGGTATGCACGCAAGAGATGATACACGAGTCACTAATTTTAAAGGTGGCGATCATGGCTTAATCTCAAAAGATATCGGCTACGGTCGAGCTACTGGCTGGCGTATTCACTTTCCGGATGATGGAACGAAATACCAAGCCGGTCAAGGTTTTGAAGAAAAGACAATCAACGAAATAACACCAAAAGCAAAAGAGATATACGCATCAAAAGTAAAGGAGGGGTTAGGTTTATGACAATTGAGACAACAGCTTATAAGTTGTTGAGTGCTAGCACAGAATTAAATAACTTAATGGATAAGCTACGAGGCAAGAAATTCGGTCTAGGTTTTAAACAAGGTATCTTTACCTTTGAAATCCCAGAACGACCTACAAACCTTGTCAGTAAGGAATTAGCCCCTTTTATGCGTATCTATCCAACGTATGAGAATGCGGTTGAATATGCAGATGATAAGAGTATATCTACTGAAGAACGCATCACTATCAACTTTTGGTGTGAGAGTGTAAAACAGTCTGAACAGATAGCTGAATTGATGGATAATATTTTAGAGAATAACGGTTTTGAACGTTATACCACAAACGAACTGCCACGATATAGAAATACAGATATTGACTTACTGGTTAACGTGAGGAAGTATCGATTATTTACATGGCAGTTAGAAAAGTTAAATTAAAGAAAAGAGGATATTAAATGTCTAAAGTAAAATTTGGTTTGCGTGATTTTGAATTTGGTGAAGTAAACGCAGAAAACAAAGTACCAACTACTATGAAATTGCCGGGTATGAAATCTGCTAAGATTGATATCACAAATGAACTTGTAACAATCGCAGCAGATGACGGCCCATACGTAGTATTGTCATCTGGTATCACTGGTACACAATTAGAGATTTCTGTACTTGACTTACCAACAGAAGCACGTAAGGTGCTTTACGGTATCACAGTTACGAAAGGTGTTGAAGTCTACAATAAGACTCTCACACCTAAAGATGTAGCTTGTATGTTCCGTATCTCGACTGAAGATAACAAAGGTATTTGGATTGGATTGCTTAAAGGTAAATTCTCTCTACCGGGTCTTGAAGCAGAAACAAAAGATGGAGCACCAGATCCAAAAGCAGATAGCGTAACTGGTAACTTTGTTGCCCGTGGTGACGATGAAAACGGAAACGTTCTTCTCATTGGTCGTGAAGATAACGCTGAATTTGTTTTGGCAGACTTCAAGAAAATGGTATTCCCAACTACCTAATTGCATAACATGAAAGCATGAGTATAAACTCATGCTTTTTATTTTTATTATTTTTCCAATAAGGAGTGAGAGAAATGTTTGAAATCAAATTGCTGAAGGGCGGTATTGAGAAAGAATTTTCAAAGGCCTATGTGACCGTAGAAGATAATCTACTAGCGGTTGAGCATCAAGTACGCCAAACGGCATTGACCCAAAATGATAAATTATTTAACAATCCTAAAGAACATCGGAAATTAAATGAAGCTTACCTACAAATGTTTGTTGATATGTATGGCAATCAATTCACAGTTGATGATTTAAAACAAGCTAAGGTTGATGTTTTGGACGAGTTAGAAAAACTTTATCTATCTGCCCTTGGTATTAACTTGGATAAGGAAGACGAAGAAGAAAAAAAGAAACAATAACCCCCGAACAAGCTAGAGATAGTCTTTTAGCGTGGGTTCAACAGTTGATGTCCAATGGTTACACCATCACAGAAATAAAGAAGCTGAAGACAAGCGATCTTGATTTGATGGTTCGTGCTATGGAAACGCAAGTAAAAGAAACTGAAAAAGAAACCACACTTGACAAAGCATTTCCACTCTTATTTGGATAGAAAGGGGGATAAATGGCTAGTAATTTAGGTGAACTAGTCGCAACGGCTTCCTTAGATATAGCGCCTTTTGTTGGTAACACGAAACAACTTAGTATGTACATGAGAGGGCTTGACAAGTCCTTAAATGCTATGGAAAAGAGTTTTAAGAATGCCGGAAACGGTGCTAAAAACTTAGGCGGTATGCGTACTGTTTTGGCAGAAACTGGAAAGAGCATACAAGCCTATGAAGGTATTCTGAAGAAACAAACAGATCATTATAACGAACTAAAAAGTAAAATTGGTGATTTTGGTACTGCTAGTGCAAAAAACAAAGAAGACTTGCTAAGTGCTAGAAATGCCATGCTCCAAACTGCCACTACTATTTCAGATTTAAAAACTAGATATACTGAATTAACCAAAGAAATCAACATCCAGTCATCATCGTGGACGAAGATTGGAAGCAATCTAACATCATTTGGAGGTAGAATGAAAGACATCGGCACTAAAATAAGCGGTGTCGGTTCTGCACTTACCAAAGGTGTAACTGCTCCATTGGTAGCCGGTGCTGGGATTGCGATTAAAGCGGCAATGGACTATGAGAGTGCTTTTGCCGGAGTACGTAAGACGGTGGATGAAACGGCTACAACATCTTATGAGAGGTTATCAAACGGCATTCGGAACATGGCTAAAGAAATGCCAGCTAGTGCCGTGCAGATTGCAAAAGTAGCTGAAGTAGCTGGGCAGTTAGGAATTAAAGCAGATAGTATCTTATCATTCTCAAAAACCATGATTGACATGGGAGAATCTACTAACTTGAGCGCTGAAGAGGCGGCAACTGCAATCGCTAAAATCGGTAATGTACTAGGTCTGACATCCAAAGATTACTCACGCTTTGGATCGAGTGTAGTTGATTTAGGTAACAATTTTGCGACTACTGAACGTGATATCGTTGAAATGAGTAATCGTTTGGCAGCGGGCGGTAAAATAGCCGGACTAACTGCACCAGAAATCTTAGGTCTAGCTACTGCTATGAGTAGTGTAGGTATTGAGGCTGAAGCTGGAGGCACTGCAATGACCCAGACCCTAACCGCAATCGGTAAGGCAGTGTCTGGAGTTGGCAAAGGCGCCACTGAAAAGTTAGAGTCTATCGCTAGTGTGTCTGGTATGACCGCTGAACAATTTTCGAGAGCTTGGAAAGAGAAGCCAGCACAAGCTTTACAATCCTTTATTAAAGGGTTACAAAAAGCCACTGACGAGGGCAAGAACATGGACGGCATCCTTGACGAACTTGGAATGACCGGTATCCGCCAAGGAAATATGTTGAAGTCGTTAGCGTTATCATCTGACAAAATGACTGATGCAGTCAATAGGTCGAATAAAGCTTGGAAAGAAAACTCAGCCTTGACAAGCGAGGCCCAAAAACGTTATGAAACCACAGAATCGCAACTTAAAATCTTTAAGAACAAGCTAACTGACATTGCTATCGAATTTGGTGGGCCATTATTGAAGGCTTTAAACAGTGGCTTGGATGCTGCTAAACCGTGGTTACAGACTCTGTCTGATATGGCTAAGAAGTTTAGCGAAATGTCCAGAGAGCAACAACAGAATGTCATCAAGTGGGGCTTGATGGCTGCCGCAATCGGCCCAGCTCTAAAAATACTAGGTGGTGGCCTAAGTGTTATTGGTGGCTTTACTAAAGGTCTTGGGGGTATCGCAAGTGGTATTGGTAAGTTTTCTGGCCTTTTAAAAACATTTAAAGATGCCGGATCAATTGCCGGTGGATTTAAAGCGTTATCTGCTGGAATCGGTGGAGTTGGAACGGCTACGGCTGAAGCTAATGCAAGTGCCGGATTACTATCATCTACCATAGCTACGCTTGGTAGTGTACCAACGTGGGGTATTTTAGTGGGTGGTGCAGCCTTAATAGGTTTAGGTTACATCACCAAAGAAATCACTGAAGCCAATGAGCGTACAGAACGTTGGGGCACATCTGTATCTAAACTACAAGATGAACAACTAGGTAGCTTTAAGGCCAAAGTCGATGAAGCAAACAAGGCTATGGTTGACTTTGGAGCAACTGCCGGGAATGTCGATAATGTTAAGGCATCTTTTGAGAAGTTGAACAACGAAATTGATAAGTTGATTGATGAGAAGAAAGAGAAGCTTGAAGCCTTAGCAAAAGAAGTTGGTATGTCTGAAGCTGTCCAAAAAGAACAGCAAGAACAATTGGATCAGACTAAAACCAATGTACGCAACATGACTGAAGAAGTTGGCCGTATCTACCAAAATGCTAAAGAGCAACATCGCGATTTGACGCGAGAAGAAAGTGCGATAGTCTTAAATGCTCAAAACCAAATGATTAGCGAGCAATTAGACTTATTGAACATTTCAAAAGATAAGAAAACTGCCATCATGAAGGCCATGAATGGCGAAGTAAAAGGTCTTAACGAACAGCAACGTAAGGATGCTTTAAGCGTTGTAAGGAATTGGATTGAAGAGGAAAACAAACTTTACGACAAACGCAAGCAAGCTATTGAGGAAGCTTACAAGGACGCTAAAAGCGTTGAGGCTTTAAAGGAGAAACACCAAAAACTCGAAGCACTCGAAAATGAACACGTCGGTAAAATGGAAGCTTACCAACAGAAATATTTTGAGTTAGAAAAGAACTTCCTCGATAATTACAACGGCAGATGGACTAAAGAGGCCTTAGAGGGTGCAAAAGCCCGTATGGGTGCATTAGGTCTTGATGTAAAACAATTTGAAGAGTATATGCGTACTGCCGCTGACACGGTCAAAACCTCGTCGGGCATTGTTGCGAAATCTCTAACTAACATGAGTCAAGAAACTGCTGAAGCCAACTTGATCTGGAACTCGCTTGTTTTCGATGATAAAAAAGGCGAGGTTAAAACTAATGCAGTTGAGGAAGTGCAAAAAGCCCTTGAAGCAGAGGGCGGTTGGGAATCCATGCAGTTTGTACTCAAAAATGCAAACCTTGAAACCAACGCTAAGATGGTTATCGGTCAAGCGTTAGTAGAAGCCGGCAAGTGGGATAGCTTGACAGTAGAAGAAAAAGAACTTGTGTTAGATGGACACAAGGGAATGCAAGCCGTTCTTGAGAACAAAGAAGCACTCGCTCAATGGAATGCCCTACCAGCAGAAGCAAAAGAACTTCTAATGAAGAACGAGGCTTTCCTTAACTCCGGTAACCTTGCTATTTCAACTTTGCAAAAGTGGAATAATTTAACCCCAGAGCAGAAAGAACTCATTGCCAAAGATTTAGCTACTGGAGAAGTAACCAAAATTCAACAAGCATTGAATACATTAGTTGGTATGAATCCAAACATCCCAATTGATGTTACGGATAATTCGAGCAAAGTCATTTCTCAAGTGATGAATGATATCTTGAACATTCCGAAAGAAACCAACACAAATATCAATGCGGATGCGAGTGGTGCTGAAGCCGGCAAGAATCAAGCCCTTGAGGCTTACGGTGCTGTCAATGCTTATCAAGTACTAGAAAAATCTATTACAGCAAACGCAGACAATGCAGTTCAACAAGGGCAAAAAGCTATCGACAAACAGGCTGAATGGAATGCAACTCCATCCCCTACAAAACAGCAAACTGGCGATGCCGGTAGTGCGGTAAATGCAGGACAAGCAGCTATTAACAAGCAGAATGAGTGGAATGCTTTATACAGTCCTACAAAGTATATGCTTGGTGACGCTACCAGTGCTGTCAATGCTGCGAACTCTGCAAGTGGAGCTATCCAATCAATCCCTACAAGTTGGCACACAACCATCACAGCCACAGAAGTAGTTAACCGTGTAGTTAACACTGTCGGGCGGTTATTCGGACACAAAAACGGTACGAACTACCACCAAGGCGGTCTTGCGATGGTCAACGACCAAGAAGGGCCAATGTACAAAGAGTTGGTTACTCTACCAAACGGTCGGAGCTTTATCCCTGATGGTCGTAACGTAGTCTTAGACCTTCCAAGAGGTTCTAAAGTCCTACGTGCCGGATTGACTAAGAACTTGATGAACTCATTAGGTATGCCAAACTACGCCAATGGTGTTGGCTGGGAAAAATCCAAGATTGCAAACATCACGCAACGGATCAAGAATGTTAACGAATGGAAAGAAGGACATACTAGTAAGGATGTCACGCCATTCTTGGAAGAATTGATACGACAAGTGAAAAATGGCAATCAAAACGAACGACCAAATCAAAACTATACACTAAATGTAAATAGCAACGGTAACGGTCAAGAGTTGACACCAGAATTTATGAAGAAACTGCTGAGAGAATTAGCATACTACACTAATCAAGAAGGAGGGAAATTAGCTTGACGACATTTACTTTTAATGGAAAAACAAATACAGAATTTGGCTTACGAGTAGCAGAAGGCAAGAAGATTTCCACTTCCGGTCTTGATGTGGAACGTGTGGCAGTACCCGGCATAGACGGTGAGTTATTGATAAGCAACAACCGTCTTAATTCTGCTGAATTGAGCTTTCCAGTAAATTTTGTGAAAGAAAAAGGTTTAATTGCTACGGAAGTTTATAAAATTTCCGAGTGGTTAAGCGCTGAGGGATATAAGGATTTAACAATCTCTTATGATCCAGATTTTATCTATCGTGCTGCCTATCTCGAAACATTTAGTATTGAAGAAACTATGCGCCAATTTGGTAAAACGACAATCAATTTTGTATGTTATCCAATCAAATTTTACAAGCAAGGCCGTGCTACTCAAAAACTTTCAAATGGTGCGACTATCAACGGCTTAGGCAATGTAAACGCAAAACCTATCATCACACTTGTAGGGTCTGGCGATTGTACGCTTACTATCAATGGTCGCAAGACTAAGCTACGTGCTATACAAGGCAAAATCACTCTTGATATGCAAGCGAACCAAGTATACAAGGATAATCTGCCAGCGTGGGATAAGGTGGTGCGGTCTCCACAATTCCAGATGCCTTATCTGGACGCTGGGCGCAACTTGATTAGTTGGGATGGAAACTTTGAGGTGTTTATCATCCCAAATTGGGGGGTTAAGCTATGAGGCCTATACTATTCAACAAAAACGAGCAAACCTTTGATACGTATGGCCTTGGTGAGCTTAATGTAACCAAAGGTACAGTCACAAGGGAACGTAACGGGAATTATACGCTATATGCTGAAATTCCCGTGAATGACCCTATGGTCGCCATCCTTGAAAAAGAGATGAAGTTGAAAGCTGATGCTGGGTTACGTACCAAAAATCAGACTTTTGAAATCTCTCGCATTGTTAAAGATAGCAGTAACATCGTTAAAATCTATGGTCAGCATATCAGTCACAAACTGGAATACATGGCTATCAGAAATGGCACGGTCTTGAATGGCACTGCATTTAATGCCTTGTCACTTTGGAGAGGCGCACTTATCGGTGATTATCGCTTCGATGTATGGTCTGATATCCAGACAAGTGCGACTACTACCCTAACCATTGACAAGGCATTAAATGCCCGTCTTGCTTTGGGTGGTGTAGAGGGGTCTATCCTTGATATCTGGGGCGGTGAGTATGAGTTTGACAATATGGTAGTCAGACTGCACAAGCAGTTAGGCCGTACTGCACCAACCGTATTAGAGTATGGTCGCAATATCCTATCTGCTGAAACAGATGAGACTATTGAGGACGCTTATACAAGTGTCTTACCGTTTGCTACATACACACCAGAAAAACCAGAGGGTGACACTAGCGATAGTCAGCCAGACCCTATCACTGTAACCATCCCAGAGAATTATGTAGATAGCAAGTATAAGGCACTCTACGCCCATCGCAGAATTAAGGTCGTAGACTTTTCGAGCGAATTTAATTCGGATAGCAAGAAGAAGAATATTCCAACCGCTGACAAGTTGCGAAAACTTGCCAGTGACTACATGGAACGCAACTCAATCGGTAAGCCTAAAATCAATACTAAGATTGAGTATGTGGACTTAGCGAAAACGCTAGACTACGCAGACCGTGCTTGGATTGAAGAGCTTGAACTATGCGATATCGTGCCTATCTACTATCCACAGATTGGGCTAACAGATGAGACTGCCAAAGTGACTACAATCACTTATGACTTCGTGAACGAGCGTAATGCAAGCGTAGAGTTTGGTGAAATTGGTACGAATGTACGGGCTACGATGCAAAGCGGTCTAGCCGGTAAGGTTGATGAAATTGCCAAAGCGCAACAGAATTTTGAGAATAGTCTACCAGACTATCTGTTAAATGCTCAAGGGAATAAGGTCTGGTATAACCGTCCAGATGATAACATCGAGCATAAAGTTGGTGATATCTGGTTCGAAAAGAACGGCCTCTATGACCGAATGTATATCTGGAACGGCTCAATGTGGGAGAAACGCATTGATACCGAGGACGTCGACAAGGTCAAGAAAGAGGTTGATAAACAAATCTCTGACGCTCAAAATTCGACAAAACAAGCAATCGCACAGGCCAACGCAAAGGCAGAAGAAGCCCTCAAAAAAGCTGGGACGCTTACCGACACGTCCAAGTTATCAGATCAAATCAAGCAGCAGATTTTAGCTAGTCAAGACTTGACTCAAAAAGTTACAGAAACGCTCAACCAGACAGATGGCGGGGTTATTTACAATAAGATATACCAAAATATCAAAAATGACTTTGCCGAACAAAATGATATAGGTTGGGCTTTAGGTGGTATAAATCAGAAAATATCAAAGCAAACCGTAGAATATCAGAAGCTCACAGAAACTAATAAACTCTACGAGCGTATCATCGGTGCATCAGAAACAGAAGCACCCGATAAGCTCTCTCGTTTGGTTATGTCAAGCGAGATTTTTCAGACAGAAGTAAATAATCTCGTTGTTAGTGACAACAACTTGATTGTAAACTCCCAAACTATGGATAAAAACACGGTGACGGGTGAGCGCCCCGGCGTCATGATTACGCCCCAAAATGGAATCTTCACGATTTATGCCCGAGCGCTAACGAGTTTTAACTGGGGCGGATTCACGCTTCCATTGTACGTCCCTAAAATCTTAAAAGGTGAAGTCTATACTTTAGGATTCAAGTATAAAATCATGCAAAAACTCGACCATGAGTTTTGCGTGACGATCAAAAATCACTCACAAAACAAGTCGGTTTTGCTGAAAATTGTCGCCAATCCGGAGACTCCCGTCTCGACCGAATGGCAAGAATTTCAAGGCACATTTCAAATGACAGAGGACTTGGAATTCGACCAAGTGGGGAACAATCCGGTATTTTTCTATCTCGTAAAAAACGGATATGTCCAAATTAAAGAGCCTATGCTCGTTCGTGGACCTCGCACGGGATCTTACAAGCCAAGTCAATTCGATGAGGCTTATCGTTCAGTCGAGGCTACACGGACGCAAGTCACGCAACTTGCGGGCTCTTGGTCGGTCCGTAACCTTAATAGTGCCGGTGACGTACTGGGAGCGATCAACCTCAACCCCGACGGCTCGGTCCGAATTAACGAGGGCTTGCTTTCCGTCGGTGAGAAGACCATCATCAAAGACGGGGTCATTAAAAAATCCATGATCGGTAAGGCTCAAATCGGCACGGCGCACATTGACGAAATCGACGCAAGCAAGGCGAATCTTATCAACGTTACGGCGAAGAATGTCGCTACCGATGGATTGACCGCGAATATTATCAGAGGCGGAACGCTGTCATCTCTTAATGGCGTTACTGATTTTGATTTACAAACCGGCTGGATTGATATGAATAAGGAAGCCGTGGGAATTAGAAATAGGTTTGAAGGCAAGCCTATGCAATTTTTAATTTTCGGTCAAGGTGCTATAAATGGCGTACCTTGTGCATATACACAGTTAATGAGCAACCGAAACGGTCAAACTGGGATTGAACACACATCCGTCGGTATTCAGATCTGGAATGGTAGGTTAGGAAATAATATTCAAACCGCTATAACATTCTATGGAAAAACAATGGACTTTATACCAAACTCCTTGGGGGAAAAAGTAACGATTAATACAGAAGATAGAACAATGTATGGTTTGAAAGAAATAACCGCTGGTAATGTTTATTTAACAGGCTACGGGAACCACAATTTAAAAGCGTTATTTAATGATATTTATAAAAATATCCGTCAATTACACGAAGTAAAACAAACCATAAGGAATTATAGTTATTCTGCATACGGGCCTATAAATTAAGAAAGGTAAAAAGGATGGAAACAACAGATAAAATCATCAATGAACTAGCTGTACAACTAGCAAATAAGGCGATTGAGCAAGCAAATTACAAGATTTTTTATGATGAAGCGCAAGAAAAACTTGTAGAAGTGCAAACACAGCTTGGACAAGCACAAGTACAACTTGAACGCGTCAATAAAGTTTTAGAAAAAGATGAAGCTTTAAAAGAACTTTTTGACGAAGTAGCAAACAAATTAGAAGAGGAATAAAAGATATATGGAATTTAAAGTAATTAACAAATACTTGCAAGAAAAAGGGCGTACATTCGTAGCGATCCGACAAGAAAACCCTTATACAGTCTTTGAACGTGTTTTAATCGGTGATCGTCTGGATGAAACAGATGAATCATTGATTAAAGCGGTATTGGGGCAAGTTTCAACCGAGTTAAACCCGGCTGAAGGTGTAAAGAAACTTCAGGAGGATTTGCACAAACAGGCGGAAAGCTATGAAGAAAAACTAGCTGAAAAAGACGCTAAAATTGCAGAAGTAAAAGCCGTGGCGGATTGGGCAGTGCTGGCACGGGTGACTGACGTAGATAACCCGCTAGATCCGACAGTCTTTAAGCGTGGTTTGGAACTGGTTGATCTTGGTCAAACCGGCAAGACTTACCAACCACAAGAAATCTTTGTGGTGGAAGATCCAAACCATACCGAGAAATTCAGCGAAGGCAAGCGCGTCATGATTCAAGTAACTGAACCGTTTACTTACCAAGGCGAAACACTTGAGCAATTGGAATCATTGTACCAAAACGGAAAACTCGGAATTTGGAAGTGGACAGAGCCAAAGCAACCGCAAGCGTCGGGCGATCTTGAGACTCAACCGGTACAATAACCATCACTTACACTAAAGGGGGTGATGGAATTGGACTTATTGGCATTAGTTGACAAGTTGACTCCCGTTCTGGTCGTCATCATTCCAAGCTATTTTTCCTTTAAAAGTACAAAAAGCACTAAAGAGGCTGACAAACGTCTTGAGGGGCTATCGAGCAAAATCGATAGCCTCGAGAAGTCAGTCCAAACGGTCGAGGAGATCGGGAAAGATAATAATAAGAATTTGACGATCATCGGAAAAGGCTTGCAACGAATTCAACGTTTTCGATTGCAAGAAAATCTAAAAAATGCCTTGAAAAAAAGCTACACTAACCAACACGAGATCGAAGAAATTTCGAAGCTATACGAAAGCTACGTAGAGCTTGGGGGGAATGGTGCTATCAAAGTATTATTCGAGCGATTTTTAGATCTTGAAATTAGAGAGGAAAAATAAAATGGATCAAATTACAAACATCATCACAACGTCCGCAATGAGTATCTTTGTCGTCTTGACTGGGGTCGTAGTTAAGGCCTTGAAAGATTACTTGCTGATTCGCGGTGGCAAGAAAGCCGTCCAAGTGGTCGAAATTTTGGCGAAGAACGCCGTCAACGCAACCGAGCAAGTGGCCGGAGCACTTGATATCCACGGAAAAGACAAGCTCGAGCATGCGAAAGTAAGTCTTATCGAGGCACTAGCAACGCACAATATTTATTTGAGCGACGACGAAATGAATACCTTTATCGAAGCGGCCGTAAAAGCTGCTAACGATGAGTGGAAGAAATAGGAGGCCCTCAATGAGTAAAATTGAATCAAGTATTGCCCGTATGCGTCACTTGCAAGCGATCCCCGTTCACTATGACATGGGCGATCGTTACGGGAACGACGCAGACGGAGACGGACGTATCGAGTTCGATTGCTCGTCCGCTGTATCATACGCGCTCGAGATCAACTTAAACAACAACACAGAGACGCTTCAACAAGTGCTCCCAACGATCGGATATCCGAAGATTTTCGACGGGGTGGATGGCACTTTCGACGCTCGTCGTGGGGACGTGGTGATCTGGGCTCCGCGAGACGGATCAAGCTCTCTCGGATCATTCGGCCATATCTTGATTATGACGTCCGAAAATACCGCTATCCATTGTAACTATGGCATGGATGGCGTGAGCGAAAATGATTACAACTATATCTGGGATCTCAACGGTCGCCCTCGCGAGATTGTATTCCGTGAGAGTGGCACACCCGCACCCGCACCAGTACGAAGCGAATTCGATCGCGAGCTTGACGTGAATACACGCTTGAACAAGTCAGACAAGCCATATTATGAAGGCACGCTCACAATTGACTATTACGTCGAAGCTGGCCCACGTATCGATAGCCAAGACAAGGAATTCTTGCCGGCCGGGACTCGTGTCCGCGTCTATGAGAAATTGAACGGATGGGCGCGAATCAATCATCCAGATAGCGCGCAATGGGTAGAAGATAAGTATCTCGACGATTGCGTGGATATGTAACGATAGAGGAGGCCTGAATGAATAGATTGAATTCTACAAATTTAAGGCAGATCGAGGGAGGGCGGATCGTCAAACAAGGCGATTCCGCGTCCCTTTTTGGTTTTGAGTTGTTAGACGAATATTGGAAGCCGGTCGAGCTAGAAGGCGAAAACGCGACAATCACGCTCGCGTCCCCAAAAGGCAAGGCCATTTTCCAAGGCGTTGTTACTAATTCAAAAGTTATGTTCCGAATTTCTAAAGCCCTTCCAGTTGAGAGCTATCTCGTTGAGGTATCATGCGGTGGGTACGTCTTCCCAAGCGATCAAAACGTCCGCGTTGACGTGATTCAATCTGCGGACGAGTACACGAGCGAGCAAGTCCTCGCACTTGTAAAGAACGACGTAAAAGAAGAGATCGGGAAGTTTATCAGAGAGCACCAAGAGAGCGGAATCGTGGAAGAATTCCCCGATCTGACGACTCTATACAATTTAGCTAAAATTTAAAAGGAGAAAAAATGAGCTTAAACACAGAAAAACTCACACAATTCGCTCAAGCAGTCGGTACGGATATCAAGGATATCAAAACGCAACTTGCAAACAAGGCAGACAAGTCAGAAGTCGGTCAAGGTGGCATCACACAAGAACAACTTAACACTGCAATCGCTGGTGTTAAGACTGCCATTTTGGGTGAGGGTGTACCAGAAGAATTGGACACGCTCAAAGAAATTGCTGAAAAAATTTCGACCGGCAGTTCATCCGATGGCGCGATCGTTTCAAAAATGACCGAGCTCGGTCAGAAATTAACTGATTTAGAAAATACTGACTTCGTACAAATTTACACCACGGCGAAAAACAGTCTCTAAAAGGAGGCGCTGAATGGATAAACTAAAAAAAGCAATCCAACAGATCGGCCGGGATATTGGAGATATTCAAGGGAAACAAGCGTCCTCGTTGACGACGACAGAAGCGTACAAGATCTTTCCGACGTATGCGACGCTTCAAAGTCAGATGACGACTAATATCAAGGACAAGCACTTGGAATTAGGACTTGACGCGCTGATTGATACCAAGCTCGCGAACGGTGGCGATCCCTTCGTCACCAAATCAAAACTTCCAGACGTGACGCAGCTCGCTACAAAGAAGGATCTCGAGGCTATCAACCAAAGATCAGACACTCCGACGAATCAAAACGTCGCGACAGAGCTCAAAGGCCAAGGCTTCCCGTACAATCTAAACGCGGAGATCGGGACGACGTACATCGACACGACCGCGAAGAACGGAGCGGTGAAATGGATCAAAAAGACCGCGGGGACTGGTGCGGGAGCTTGGGCCGTCTTGTTTGGTGACGTGAAATATAAACCGAAAAATATCAGCTCAAATCAAACTAACGCTTACGTAGAATTTAGGCGCGTAAATTCCACAGTAGAGATCGGTTTTGGCGGTTTGTCATGGGGTTGGTTTGGTATCGTGAGACGAGGCGCGCCCGGGTACGTTCCGCAAGGGTCAGACCGTGAGCGAAATGTTGTAATCTTAAACGTCGGCGGTATACCCGTCGGTTTTCGTGCGACCAGCTCAAAACTGGGTATTATGACGAATGACAAGGGCAAGCGCCTTGGCACTTTCTATCTAGGTGGGCCGGGTGACGGCAACCAGCTACGCTTACAATTCGATGATCCAGTCCCAACTGATAGAGATATCGGAGACTTGCGGTTTACTGATATGTCCTATATCACAGACGACCCGTGGCCGGAAACTTTATAGAAACATATACATATAAGACACACAAACCCCCTCTTTTTGAGGGGGCTTTTTTTATTGTGTTTATAACGGCAATTTCAAAAATTGTCTATTGTAACGGCAACCAACAAATTTACTATCCTTGATTGAAATGTTAGTTGTTTTGCTCATTATCAGCGTTCTTCTCTTGCTCTTTGTTCCGAACTTGACCAAGCAGAAAGATTCGGTAACAGATACAGGAAATCGAGCAGTCGTCAAAGTCGTGGAGAGCCAGGCTGAGCTCTATGAACTCAATCATCAGAATGAAAAAGCTAGTCTTTCTAAGCTTGTCGCAGAAGGACAAATCACTCAAAAACAAGCAGAAGCCTACCGTGCTCACTATGTGAAGAATGCAGGTGATCACCGTGCGGTTGCAGATTAAAGCTTTCACCCTTCTAGAGAGCTTACTAACTCTAGGTATCGTCAGTCTTCTATGTTGGCTGCTAGCTGGGTCAGTCCATCAAGCCTTTGGGCAGGTGGAAGAAACATTGTTTTTCTCGGAATTTGAACGGGTCTATCAGGAGACGCAAAAGATGAGTATTGCAAAAGAGGAGAGAGCTCTCCTTTCCATCGACCACGGTGGGGTTC
>JABZYY010000030.1:0-1184 GCA_015264885.1 Streptococcus sp.
CATGTATTTGGCTATCCAAAAGGAGAGCTTGATCCAATTCTTAATACCACTGTCGAAGATATTAATGACCATGGTGAGGGCGTTCGTGGAATTAGTTACCAAGGAAGTGAACCTGGTGCCAGTGGTGGCGGAATCTTTGATGAAAATGGAAAATTAATTGGGATTCATCAAAACGGTGTATCTGGTAAACGTAGTGGTGGTATTCTTTTCTCGCCTGCTCAATTAGAGTGGATTCAAAACTATATCAAAGGTATTGAAACAACTAAACCAGCGGGTCTAGATGCACTTGATAAACAAGTAGAAGATAAAGAAGAAAAACCAAAAGAGGACAAACCTCAGGAAGAAAAACCAGTTGAAAACAAACCAGCTGAGAATAAACCGGCTGAAAATAAACCAGCTGAAGCAGCAACGGGAGAAACTAGCGACGCTACTGCCGAAGTGAAAAAAGAGTGGGACTCAGTAAGCCGTGTGAAAGGGAATGTTGAAGTCGTTGAAGAAGGCGGAGTACGCTACAACAAATTAACTTCAACAACAGCTAACGACAACGGAGCAAACGAAGCTTTATTTGAAAAAGCTGGATTACAGGCGGATGCGGAAGGAAATGTAAGCGTCGACTTAACGTTCAAGGCAAACACTCCTCCAGCTGAAACACGCTTTGGGGTATATCTAAAATATAAAGATAATGATAACAACATCTTTGTTGGGTATGACAAGGGCGGTTGGTTCTGGCAATACAAAGGACCAAATGTAAACACTTGGTATAGTAAGACTCGTGTAGAAGCACCAAATGTAGGTGAAGAAAACCACCTATCTATCGTTTACAAAAAAGACGGTCAATTAAATGCTACAAATAATGGACAAAATTTATTTAGCACAGAAGTTGTTCCAGAAGCTGTCAAGAACGCTTTAGCGGATGTGAATAAAGTTTACCTCAAAGCTGGTACTTACGGTACAGAATTATCTTCTGTATCGATCAAATCGGATAACCAAGATAACATCAAACCTGAAGACGAAACTCCAGCTGTGGATGATGGCTTACGTCGCAATGACCAAGATGTTCACTATGAAACTTTACAATCAGAACAATTAAAAGCGATTATCGACACAGCGTTTCCACGTGTTAAAGAATATGAATTAGATGGAAAAACGTTAACAGGTCAAGTTCAAAAATTAGATAAAATGTC
>JABZYY010000030.1:1194-12137 GCA_015264885.1 Streptococcus sp.
GAACAGAAGAAGTACGTGACCGTATTGCTCGTTCTAAATATATTCCAGAAGCTGAGATTGCACGCTTTGAAGAAATTAAAGCTCAAATCAAAGCAGATATCGAAAAAACAATTCAACATGGAGGGATGACACATGCTTAAAGAGTATCGTACGATTAGTGAAGTTGTTGGCCCTTTAATGATGGTTGAACAAGTCGAAGGCGTTAAATATGATGAGTTGGTTGAAATCCAATTACAAAATGGTGAATTACGTCATGGACAAGTACTAGAAGTAAACGAAGATAAAGCGATGGTTCAGATTTTTGAAGGGCCAAGCGGCATTAACATTCGTGATACAAAAGTACGTTTCCGTGGTAAACCATTATCATTAAACGTATCTGAAGACATGATTGGTCGTATTTTTGATGGAATGGGGAACGTGATGGATAATGGTCCTGAAATCCTTCCAGAAGCGACTTTAGACGTAAACGGACAAGCGATTAACCCAGTTTCTCGTGACTATCCGGATGAATTTATCCAAACAGGGATTTCTGCCATTGACCACTTGAACACTCTTGTTCGTGGACAAAAATTACCAGTATTCTCTGGTTCAGGGCTTCCTCACAAAGAGTTAGCAGCCCAAATCGCACGTCAAGCGACTGTATTAAATAGCGACGAAAAATTCGCGGTAGTATTTGCTGCAATGGGGATTACCTTCGACGAAGCGGAATACTTCATGGAAGACTTCCGTAAGACAGGAGCGATTGACCGTTCAGTGATGTTCCTAAACTTAGCGAGCGACCCAGCGATTGAACGTATTGCGACTCCAAAAATCGCATTAACAACAGCTGAGTACTTAGCATTTGAAAAAGGAATGCACGTACTTGTTATCATGACAGACATGACAAACTACTGTGAAGCGCTTCGTGAAATTTCAGCGGCTCGTCGTGAAGTTCCTGGACGTCGTGGATATCCAGGTTACTTATATACAAACCTTTCTACAATCTACGAACGTGCAGGACGTATCGTTGGCAAACCTGGATCTGTAACTCAAATTCCGATCCTTTCAATGCCTGAAGATGATATTACTCACCCAATCCCTGACTTAACAGGATATATTACAGAAGGACAAATTATTTTGGACCGTGCTCTTGATAAACAAGGGATTCAACCTCCAATTAACGTATTGCCTTCATTATCTCGTCTAAAAGATAAAGGTTCAGGTGAAGGAAAGACTCGTAAGGACCACGCGCCAACGATGAACCAATTATTCGCGGCATATGCAACTGGTAAACAAGCTAAAGAACTTGCAGTTGTATTA
Organism: Streptococcus sp.; assembly: GCA_015264885.1. Classification (GTDB taxonomy): domain Bacteria; phylum Bacillota; class Bacilli; order Lactobacillales; family Aerococcaceae; genus Granulicatella. Next base: position 2,494 of record JABZYY010000030.1, read on the forward strand.
GGGGAATCTGCATTATCAAAAACAGATAAGAAATATGTAGAATTCACTGAACGTTTCGAACGTGAATATGTTGGACAAGGCTTCTACAAGAACCGTTCAATTCAAGAAACACTTGATTTAGGATGGGAATTACTATCCATCTTACCGCGTACGGAATTAAAACGTATCAAGGACGAGTTATTAGATGAATTTCTTCCGAAAGGGGAGTGATTCCTTTGGCACGATTGAACGTCAAACCAACTCGTATGGAATTGACAAAATTAAAACATCGTCTCGTTGTCTCAAAACGTGGGCATAAGCTCCTAAAAGATAAACAAGATGAGTTAATGCGTCAGTTCATCGAACTAATTCGAAAAAACAATGCGTTACGTGAGGCGGTCGAAGGTCGTCTTGTGGAAGGAATGAAGAGCTTCGTTCTTGCAAAAGCAACGTTGGAAGAAGCGTTTATCGAAGAACTTGTGGCGATTCCACCACAAAGCGTATCCTTGGATCTTCAAGAAAAGAACATTATGAGTGTTTACGTTCCAGAAATGCATTTCACTGTGAAAGATGAAACGGAGGAAAGTGACTTTAAATATGGTTACTTAAACTCCAACAGTGAGATTGATGATTCTGTAGAACAAATCTCAAGTGTATTAAATGAACTGCTAGAATTGACGGAGATTGAAAAAACTTGTCAACTGCTAGCAGATGAAATCGAGAAAACAAGACGTCGTGTAAACGCCCTTGAATATCGATTGATCCCACAATTAGAAGAAACGATTTACTTTATCGAAATGAAGCTGGAAGAAAACGAGAGAGCAAGTATCACTCGTATTATGAAAGTGAAAGATATGGGACAAAAATAACGAAAAGAAGACTCCTAGCAAAGGTTGCTAGGAGCCTTTTTGATTTAATTTTGTTAATTCCTTGAAGAAGTTATGAAAGCGTTTTAAATATAGCAAAATAGTACTAGTAAAGAGCAAAAAAGTCCAAGTAGCACCTAAAAGATAGTGCTAAAATTAATTATGGAAACGTTTTTATAATATTAAGGAGGGGTATTATGTATAATCGTCAAAATATGGAGAAGAGACAGCGCTTCTCTATTAGAAAGCTCACTGTTGGTACATGTTCAGTTATCATCGGGGCTTTCTTTTTTGGCACACTTCAACCAGTTTCTGCAACTGAAGCTGCTGCAACAGAGGTAGTAGCGACAGCCGTAGAAAACACGCCGGCTAGTGAGGCGGCCACTGCTGAAGAGAAACCAGCAGTAGAATCTGGTGCCACGGCAACTGAAGTTACGCCAAAAGAAGAAAAACAAGCAGTTTCTAATGAAGCTGCGAATACGGAGGCAACTGATAAAGTAGAAGAAAAAGCTACTGAAGCAGCAACCGAAAAAGCGGAGGCTAAACCTGCTGAAGCTAAACCAGCTGAGGAAAAACCAGCCGCAGAAGCAACGGGAGAAACTCGTGAAGCGACTGGTGAAACTCGTGAAGCAACAGCCGAAGTGAAAAAAGAGTGGGACTCAGTAAGCCGTGTGAAAGGGAAAGTTGAAGTCGTTGAAGAAGGCGGAGTACGCTACAACAAATTAACTTCAACAACAGCTAACGACAATGGAGCAAATGAAGCTTTATTTGAAAAAGCTGGATTACAAGCGGATGCGGAAGGAAATGTAAGCGTTGACTTAACGTTCAAGGCAAACACTCCTCCAGCTGAAACTCGTTTTGGGGTTTATGTAAAATATAAAGATAATGACAACAACATCTTTGTTGGGTATGACAAGGGTGGTTGGTTCTGGCAATACAAAGGACCAAATGTAAATACTTGGTATAGCAAGACTCGAGTAGAATCACCAAATGTGGGTGAAGAAAACCACCTATCTATCGTGTACAAGAAAGACGGTCAATTAAATGCTACAAATAATGGACAAACTTTATTTAGCACAGAAGTCGTTCCAGAAGCTGTCAAGAACGCTTTAGCTGATGTGAATAAAGTTTACCTCAAAGCTGGTACTTACGGTACAGAATTATCTTCTATTTCGATCAAAGCGGATAACCAAGAAAACATTAAACCAGAGGAAGAAAAACCAGCTGTAGATGATGGTTTCCGTCGTAATGACCAAGATGTTCATTACGAAACTTTACAATCTGAACAATTAAAAGCGATTATCGACACGGCGTTTCCACGTGTTAAAGAATATGAATTAGATGGAAAAACGTTAACAGGTCAAGTTCAAAAATTAGATAAAATGTCAATTAACGGTGTGTTAGTCACTCCAGAAGTTCAATACCGTAAAATTGATGACACTACTGCAGAATATGTAATGACAGTTAGAAACGATGATGAATTCATCAACGCTGATATCACTGTGAAATTACAATTAGTCGGCAACGAAATGCATTTCGATGTGACTAAAGTAGTCAACAAAAACAATGTTGAAATGGGTAAACCAGTCGACAATGTTCGAAAATTAATCCAAACTATTGAATTCCCAGGAAACACATTAGTTTCTGTAGGTTCTAATAAACAAAATGCGAAGTTTGACGGAGCACAAATGTCCACAAACACACATAGAGCAGGGGATTATCATTTAGACTTGAAGACAGGCAAAATGAATGATTACGCTTATGGCTTCATGTATGGCTTTGTTTCTTCAAATGAATTAGCAGCGTCTGTTTGGAGTAACTCTCAATTTACTTACCAAGGAAATGACTTTGCACGATTAACAACTGCTCTACAAAGAGTGGATGGCGTCAACTACATTGGTATCCAAAGTTCACCTTACTGGTATCAACGTGCTTATAAGAACTTAGTATTCCCTGAATACACATTAGAATTACCAAGTTCTAAAGTAGTCATCACAAAAGACTTAAATAAAGATAACGTTGTGGACTGGCAAGATGGTGCGATTGCATATCGTAATATCATGAACAATCCAAAAGGAGCAGAATCTGTTCCAGATTTAGTAGCGTATCGTATTGCGATGAACTTCGCATCTCAAGCGCAAAACCCATTCTTAATGACATTAGATGGCATTAAGAAGATTAACTTACACACAGATGGTTTAGGACAATCAATCCTTCTTAAAGGATATGGTAGTGAAGGTCACGACTCAGGTCACTTAAACTATGCAGATATCGGTAAGAGAATCGGTGGCGTTGAAGACTTCAAGAAATTATTAGCTAGAGCAAAAGAATACGGTGCTAAAATCGGTATTCACGTAAATGCTTCTGAAACATATCCTGAATCTAAATACTTCAGCGAAGCAATTTTACGTAGAAACTCTGATGGAACATATATGTACGGTTGGAACTGGTTAGACCAAGGTATCAACATTGATGCAGAATATGACTTATCACATGACCGTCTTGCTCGTTGGAAAGAATTAAAAGAAAAACTCGGTGATGGACTAGACTTCATTTATTTAGATGTTTGGGGAAATGGACAATCAGGAGACAACACTGCTTGGCCAACTCACATTATTTCTAAAGAAATTAATTCGCAAGGCTGGCGTATGACAATTGAGTGGGGTTATGGTGCGGAATATGACTCAACATTCCAACACTGGGCAGCTGACTTAACTTACGGTGGATATACACTGAAAGGGATTAACTCAAATATCACTCGATTCATCCGTAACCACCAAAAAGATTCATGGGTGGGTGACTATCCAAGTTATGGTGGTGCTGCTAACTATCCATTACTAGGTGGATATAACATGAAAGACTTCGAAGGATGGCAAGGTCGAAGCGACTACGAAGGATATATTCGTAACCTCTTCGAAAACAACATTATGACGAAGTACTTCCAACACTACAAAGTATCTAAATGGGTAAACGGTAACCCAGTTGCAATGAGTGACAATGGTCAAAACTACAAGTGGACTCCAGAAATGGAAATTCATTTAACAAATGACAATGGGGACGAAGTGAAGATTGTTCGTCAATCAAACGACCCTAACAGCCCAGACTACCGCAAACGTGTCACAACATTAAACAGTCGTGTGATCGAAAATGGTGGAAGCTATTTAGTACCATGGAACTGGGATGAAAATGGTAAAGCTTTAACAGGCGACAAAGAAAAGATGTACTTCTACACAACTGAAGGTGGAACAACTGAATGGACTCTTCCAGAAGATTGGACTGGAGATAAAGTTTACCTATACCGTCTAACAGACCAAGGTAAGAAAGATGTTGTAGAATTAACAGTCGGCGCAGACCGTAAGATTCAAATTACGGGAGATGCGAACCAACCATATGTACTTTACAAAGCTCCTCAAGGCAAAAAGACAATGGTATGGAGTGAAGGTCTACACATCTATGACCAAGGATTCAACAGCGGAACATTAGATCATTGGGAAAAAACAGGTGACAGCGAACACGCTGAAATCGTGAAATCTCAAGGGGCTAACGAAATGTTACGTATTCAAGGAAACACTGAACGTGTGACATTGAAACAACGCTTAACAGATTTGAAACCAAACACTAGATATGCTGTTTATGTAGGCGTGGATAACCGAAGCGATGCACGTGCAGATATCACAATCCGTGTAGGCGACAAAGTAATTTCTAACTACACAAACAAATCAATTGCGAAGAACTATGTACAAGCACATGCGCATAACACACTTAAGAAGAATGCGACAGTGGATAATACAAGTTACTTCCAAAACATGTATGTATACTTCACAACAGGCGAAGATGTTTCTAACGTGACATTAGAACTTGGACGTGATGCAGATGAAGCAGCAACTTACTTCGATGAAATTCGTGTATTTGAAAACCAATCTGTCATGTATAACAAAAAACACGACACAGGAAATGGTAAATTCAAACAAGACTTTGAAGAAGTGCCTCAAGGTATCTTCCCATTCGTAGTAGGGGATGTTGAAGGGGTATCAGATAACCGTACTCACTTATCTGAAAAACACGAACCATACACTCAACGTGGCTGGAACGGTAAGAAAGTCAACGACGTTATCGAAGGCAACTGGTCATTGAAGACAAATGGATTATCAGGTCGAGACAGACTTGTTTATCAAACAATTCCACAAAACTTCCGCTTTGAAGAAGGTAAGACTTATAAAGTAACCTTCGACTATGAAGCTGGTTCACATGGAGCATACTCATTCGTCATCGGTAATGGCGAAAATAGTCGTCGTAGTAAATTAACGAAATTCGACTTAGAAAACACTTGGGAAAATTCAAATACTCCTAAGAAAGTAAGCTACTATGTGACAGGTGAAAAAGGTGGAAACACTTGGATTGGTATCTACTCAAATGCGCGTGGTGCGGATACAAAAGGAGATACAAACAATAATGACATTAACTTCAAAGGTTACAAAGACTTCATGTTAGATAACCTAGAAATTGAAGAAGTTAAATTGACTGGTAAGATGCTTGCGGATGATGCATTTGAAAAGAGCACACCAGTCGTGAATGGTGATTACACTAAAGAAACATTGAATGCTTATAAAGATGCTGTCGCAGCTTTATTAGAAGTAGACGATGATATTAGTGTGGAAGATGCTAAAGCACTTATCGAAGCAGTAAATACTGCGAAAAGTGCTCTTAAGGTTAAACGTGTAGCACCAGATTGGTCAGATATTGAAGAATTAAGAGCGGTATACCAACCAGATGAACCTACAGAAGGAAACCCATATTTTGCCTTTGATGAAAATCCAAATACAATGTGGCACACACCTTGGGGAGTGGATAGTCTTGGTTCAGATTTAACAGTAACCTTTAGAAATCCAATTGAAGCCACTCGATTTGAATATGTACCGCGTTCATCTGGACAAAATGGACGTGTTAGAGCGGGTAGCTTACGTGTCTTTGATGAAAATGGTAAAGAACATAGTTTCAGTTTCCGTGAATGGAGAAATGACGCGAAGACTAAAGTTATAAACTTCGATGCTCCAATTAAGGTGAAGAAAGCCATCTTCACAGGTAATGAAACTTATGGGGACCCAGGTCATATCTCAGCAGTAGAGTTACGCTTCGTTCTTCCAGCCGAAGAAGATAAACCAGTAGATGAATCTGCATTAAACGCTGAAATTGAACGCGTAAGTAAAATTGATCGTAAAGATGCAAAAGAATACTTGGCTGCTGTAGAAGCGTACAAGAAAGGTCTTGCAGATCAGAACTTATTAACACCAAATGCAATTGCTAAATTAGTTGAAGGATTGAAAGAAGTTAAGGAAACTGTGGATCCAACACCGGACCCAACTCCAGATCCAGAGAAACCAACTCCAGATCCAGAGAAACCAACTCCAGATCCAGAGAAGCCAACACCTGAACCAGAAAAACCAACACCAGACCAACCAGCTGTAGAATTACCTCTATACGAAACAGATGGTGTGAAGGTAACGGTTGATAAGGAAAAAGGTATTGCGAGATTTGAAGACGAAAACGGAGATACTCCAGTAGTCGTTGAAGTTCCAACTAAACTTCTTGATAAGAACATCAAGATGCTTAAAGTTGAAAAAGTGAACGAAACAATTAAAGGTCTTGAAGGAAAAGAATATCAAGGTTATGAAATTACTTTCGTTGACAAAGATGGTAAAGCAGTTCGTGTTGAAGGGGATGCTAAAGTAACATTCCCAGTTGATAAAGAAGTAGATGGTGCATACTTCGTATCAAGCGATACAAAAGAAGTGAAAGAAAAAGTTGAATTCTCTAACGGAGAAAACAAAGTCGTTACACTTAACGTTAAACACTTCAGTTTATACGCAGTTACATTCAAAGTTGTTGCTAGTGAAACACCAGTAACTCCAACTACTCCAGCAACACCTGCAACACCAACAACACCTGCAACTCCAGCAGCACCTACTACACAAGTAGCAGCAGCTCCAAGTGCAGCCCAAGGAGAAAATAAACCAGCTCCAGCGCCTGCAGCAGGTGAAGCAAAAGAAACATTACCAAATACAGGGGTAGAAGATGTAACTCCAGGAATCATTGGAGGAATTCTTGCAGCTCTTGGTGGATTAGGCCTAGCCATTCCTAAAAAAGGTAAAAGAGACTAGGAATGAACGAAAATATCGAATGTATTGGACAATCCTAACCGGTCCAAACCATTTGAAAAAGTAGTCTGCCCTCAAACCGGTTCACAATGTGAGCCGGTTTTCTCTTTTTGTAGATGGAAAATCTTGCAAAATCGTTTCAAATAGCGTAAAATTTATCTATTCGATGAAGAGAACAACTTGTGTAAATACACTTTTAGAGAGCCGATTATTGGTGGAAGATTGGCAGTCCCTGTTTATAGCAAGAATCATCTCTTAGAAACTTTTCTGAAATACATGTTAGATTAAGAAGAGTCGCTTAAATGGCGTTAACAATTTACCAAGGCAAGCAATATTTGTTTGTAAATTTGGGTGGTACCGCGGATATGATTTCGCCCCTGCAACTTGGCAGGGGCTTTTTTTATGCTCAACGGTCAAAAGATGAAAAAAACAGTCAAACAAAGGAGGAAATTCAATGAAGATGAAGGAAACATTGCAAATTGGGAAAACAGAATTCCCAATGCGTGGGAACTTACCAACAAAAGAAGTAGATTACCAAAAAGAATGGGAAGAAGCAGACGTTTATGGACAACGTCAGAAAAAGAATGAAGGCAAACCAACATTCGTGCTTCACGATGGCCCGCCATATGCCAATGGTGCGGTTCACATGGGACATGCCTTAAACAAGATTTCTAAGGACTTCATCGTTCGTAGTAAATCAATGAGCGGATTCCGTGCACCATTCGTACCAGGATGGGATACACACGGACTTCCAATCGAGCAAGCTTTAGCAAACGCTGAAGGGGTTGACCGTAAGAAGTTATCAATCGCCGAATTCCGTAAATTATGTGCGGAATATGCATTACGTCAAGTGGACAACCAACGTGCTGAATTCAAACGTCTTGGAGTAGGCGGTACATGGGATAATCCATACTTAACGCTTAAACCAGAATTTGAAGCAGAACAAATTCGTGTATTCGGTAAAATGGCTGAAAATGGCTATATTTACAAAGGATTAAAACCAATTTACTGGTCTCCATCAAGTGAATCTTCACTTGCGGAAGCTGAAATCGAATATAAAGACGTAGAAAGCCCATCAATCTATGTGGCGTTCAAAGTGAAAGACGGAAAAGGCGTTGTATCAGAGGATGCTTCATTTGTCATCTGGACAACTACTCCTTGGACACTTCCTGCAAACTTAGGAATCTTCGTGCATCCTGACTATGAATATGCAGAAGTGAAAACTGATAAAGGAAACTTCGTCGTAGCTAAAGAATTAGTGAACTCACTTGCTGAAACACTAGGTTGGGAATCTGTTGAAGTCTTAAAAGAATTCCGTGGAACTGAATTGGAATATGCGACAGCATGGCATCCATTCTATGAACGTGAATCTCTTGTAATGCTTGGAGACTATGTAACTCTTGATGCCGGTACTGGTTTAGTTCACTCAGCTCCTGGACACGGGGAAGACGACTTCTACTATTCACGTAAATACAACTTAGATGTATTATCACCAGTGGATAACCAAGGGCATTACACTGCAGAAGCTCCTGGTTTTGAAGGAATGTTCTATGCAAAAGCAAACAAAGTCATCACAGACCTATTAGCTGAAAATGGCTCATTACTAAAACTAAGCTATTTCGTGCATAGTTACCCACATGACTGGAGAACGAAGAAACCTGTTATCTTCCGTGCAACTCCACAATGGTTTGCGTCAATCGATGCTTTCCGTCAAGATATTTTAGATGTGATTGAAAATGATGTGAAATGGTACCACCCATCAGGACAAGTACGTATTTACAACATGGTTCGTGACCGTGGCGACTGGGTCATCTCTCGTCAACGTGTATGGGGTGTTCCACTTCCTGTATTCTACGGTGAAAACGGAGAACCAATCATCACTCCAGAAACAATCGAACATGTAGCTAAATTAGTCGAAGAGTTTGGTTCTGACGTATGGTTCGAGCGTGAAGCAAAAGACCTATTACCAGAAGGATTCACACATCCAAGTAGTCCAACTGGTACATTTACAAAAGAAATGGACATCATGGACGTATGGTTCGACTCAGGTAGCTCACACGCTGGTGTATTAAGCATTCGCCCAGAATTAGAATTCCCAGCTGATTTATACTTAGAAGGATCAGACCAATACCGTGGATGGTTCAACTCAAGTTTAACAACAAGTGTAGCGGTTCATAAACAAGCGCCTTATAAAGCAGTTCTTTCTCAAGGGTTCGTAATGGACGGAGAAGGTAAGAAGATGAGTAAATCCCTCGGAAACGTCATCTCACCTGCAAAAGAAATGCAAACAAAAGGGGCAGACATTATCCGTCTATGGGTATCATCTGTGGACTACGAATCAGACGTACGTATCAGTACTGAAATCTTAAACCAAGTATCTGAAGCATACCGTAAGATCCGTAACACAATGCGCTTTATGTTAGCGAACACTACAGACTTCGAACCATCTAAACATGCCGTAGTGTTTAAAGACCTACGAAGTGTTGACCAATACATGATGATTCGTTTCAACGATATCGTGAAGACAATTGAAGAAGCGTATGAAAACTATGAATTCTCAACAATTTACCAAACAGTGATGAACTTCTGTACCGTTGATTTATCACAGTTCTACTTAGACTTTGCAAAAGACGTTGTGTATATC
>JABZYY010000031.1 GCA_015264885.1 Streptococcus sp.
CATTAGAAGTGCAAATGCAATTCCTAAAAAGAGATACCCGAAACAGATGGGTAAACTAATTGTAAATGCCTGTTTAAATTCTTTCATACATTCTCCTAAAAACAAAAAAGATTGAAAGCCTGATATACCAGACCTTCAATCTCATATTTTAACTTATTTTTATAAAGATTTAAATGTATTCACTACATTTTCTACAGTGAATCCTAACGTTTCCATTACTTTGTTTCCGTTACCTGATAAACCGAAACGATCGATTGTCACAGTTGCCCCATCAAGGCCAACGTATTGACCCCATCCGAAACTTGCGCCCATTTCAACGGCTACACGTTTACGAACATCGCTTGGTAATACTGCTTCACGGTACTCTTTTGGTTGTTCTTCGAATAAGTTCATTGATGGCATTGAAACAACAGACACATCAATTCCTTCTTCGGCAAGAACTTTTTGCGCTTCAATGGCAAGCGCTACTTCAGAACCCGTCGCAATCAAGATACCTTCAGGAGTATCGCATTTTTGAGGGCTAACCACATATGCACCACGTTTTACCCCTTCGTATGCTAATTCTTTTGAACGTTCTAGAACTGGTAAGTTTTGGCGTGAGAATACTAATACTGTTGGACGGTCTTTTGCTTCTACAGCTACTTTCCACGCAGCAGATACTTCGTTTCCATCAGCAGGACGAATCACGTTTAAATTTGGAGTTGCACGGAACGCTGCTAATTGTTCGATTGGTTCATGCGTCGGTCCATCTTCCCCAACCGCAATCGAGTCATGTGTATAAACATAGATTGCTGGTAAATGAGAGATTGCCGCAACACGCATGGCTGCTTTTATGTAATCTGCAAATACGAAGAATGTACCGCCATATACACGGTTACCACCATGAAGAAGCATACCGTTCATCACAGCTCCCATCGCAAATTCACGAACCCCAAACCAGATGTTTCTTCCACCGTAATTTTCGTGTGAGAAGTCTGTGTCTGCTTTATTCATTGTGTTGTTTGATGAAGAAAGGTCCGCAGATCCACCCCAGAAGAATGGAATATGTTTTCCTAATTCTTGAATCGCAGCTTGACTTGTCACACGAGAAGCCATTGCTGGGCTACCAAACTCATATGAAGGTAATACTTTTTCTAAGTCGACTTCGATGTTTTCTGCAAAGCTGTCTTCGAATTCTTTTGCAAGTTCTGGATAAGCTTGTTTATAGCCTTCGAATAAAGTTTTCCATTCGTTGTAGTCATTTTCACCTGTTTGCACTAATAATTTGTCAAAACGGTGTTGCACTTCTTCTGGCACTTCAAATGGGCCGTATTCCCATCCATAGTTTGCTTTTGTAGAAGCAATGCCGTCAGGTCCTAAAGGAGCCCCGTGAACTTTATTAGTTCCTTGGTTTGGAGCACCGTAACCAATAATCGTTTTCACTTCGATAATTGTTGGTTTTTCTTTTTGGCATTGTGCTTCTTCGATAGCTTCAGCGATTTCGTCTAAATCATTTCCATCTTCAACACGGATATAATTCCAGCCTAATCCTTTGAAGCGTTTCTTCACGTCTTCAGTAAACACTTTATTTAATGGACCATCTAAGCAGATGTCATTTGAATCGTATAATACGATTAATTTGTTTAATTTTAATGTTCCAGCTAGAGATGCTGCCTCATAAGAAATTCCTTCCATTAAGTCCCCGTCACCACATAATACATAAGTGTGGTGGTCTACTACTGGGTAGCCTTCACGGTTGAATTTTGCAGCAAGGTGCGCTTCAGCCATAGCCATCCCAACAGCGTTAGCAAATCCTTGGCCAAGAGGACCCGTTGTTGCATCTACCCCATCCGTGTCATGCACTTCTGGGTGTCCTGGTGTTTTACTTCCAAGTTGACGGAAGTTTTTCACATCTTCAATCGATAAGTCATATCCTGATAAATGTAATAAAGCATATAACATTGCAGATCCATGACCTGCTGATAATACAAAGCGATCGCGATCGACCCAAGTAGAACGTTTTGGGTTTACTTTTAAATACTTAGACCAAAGTACATAAGCCATTGGTGCAGCACCCATTGGTAGTCCAGGGTGTCCTGAATTTGCAGCTTGAATCGCATCCATACTTAGTGTACGAATTGTATTCACTGCTAGTTGATCGGTTTTATCAAACATACAATCACTCCTTAAATATATTGATTCCTTTCGGAACTTACTCTTCTATTTTACTAATCCAAGACTGCTTTTGCAACCGTTATTTTTATGATAAATAAAACATAGTAAACCCTTGCAAAATACATATTTCCTTCACGGGTTCCACATATTTTTTGTAACAAAAAAAGGCTGAAATTTTCAGCCTTCTCTCATCTATTCTGCGTCGCGGTTATGCAATCCTTTTTCTTTTTGAATCGCTTTTAGTTTATCTGGAGTCACGTCATTTCCTTCTTCATCGACGATTTTTAATCCTTCGATGTGGTTACGCATGCCTCCACGAAAAGCTTCCAAATACTCTTGACGTAAGAGTTGTTGTTCTTTTTCTTCCGTTGGAGTTAATTTTCCTTCTTTTTTCTTTTTCGCTAATTCATTAATACGGTTTAATTTTTCTTCTGATAACATTTTTGTCATTCCTTTCCTTGGCTTCGTCTCCTAGTGTAGCACGAGACGACATTTTTTCCTAAAAATCTGAATTTTATACGAACATTTGTTTGATTTCTGTTTACAAAGTGTGTTACACTAGTCTCAAAGAAGGAGATGTTCCGATGGCAAATTTAAAAGATTCAAGACAATTAGATGTATTACAGTTTATTTATAAAGAAGTTCAAGAACACGGTTATCCGCCAACAGTGCGTGAAATTTGTAACGCCGTTCAGCTTTCTTCGACTTCAACCGTTCATGGTCACTTATCAAGACTTGAGAAAAATGGCTAAATTCAACGTGACCCAAGTAAGCCACGTGCCATTGAATTAACAATGGCTGGACTCAAAGCAATTGGCGCTAAATCAACGGCGATTCCAATGCTTGGTGTGGTTACAGCCGGTGAACCAATTCTTGCAGTAGAAGAAGCAAGCGACTTCTTCCCTATTCCACCAGAATTGCAAAACGATGCAGATGATTTATTCATGCTTCGTATTAAAGGGGACAGTATGATTAATGCTGGGATCTTCGATGGTGATTCTGTCATTGTCCGTAAGCAATCAACAGCCTCAAACGGTGAAATCGTCATTGCGATGACCGAAGAAGACACTGCAACTTGTAAGAGATTCTATCTCGAAAGCGACCATGTGCGCCTAGAGCCAGAAAATGATACGATGGATCCTATCATCTTACCGAACTGTACGATTTTAGGAAAAGTAGTTAGCTTATACCGCAGTCGTATTTTCTAAACAAAATGAAAATCTCCGCTCAAATCTGAGCGGAGATTCTTTTTTTGGATTAAGCTTTTAATGTTACTTTCCCTACTTCTGACTTTCCTTCTACAGCACCTTCTGTCGCTACCACAATTGATTCTACTTTATCCATATTCGTAAAGAGCACCATCATCGCAGTATCTTTACCAGCTTCTTTTAACGCTTCTAGGTCCACAGTTGATAGCACTGTATTTTCATCCACTTTTTGGCCAACTGTTACTGTTGTTTCAAAAGGTTCCCCTTTTAACTCAACCGTATCAATTCCCATATGCACGAGCACTTCTAATCCACCAGCAGTTTGAATCCCTACAGCGTGAAGTGTTGGGAAGACATTTACGACTTCCCCTTTTACTGGAGAAGTAATTACTCCACTAGCTGGGATAACAGCAAATCCGTCTCCCATCATTTTGCCTGCAAAAACTGGATCATTCACTTGTGTAATGGGAACAATTTCTCCGCCTGCTAGTGCAAATACTGGCACTTCTTTTTCTACTTGATTCTTTTTAAAAAATCCAAACATTTTATCGTCTCCTTATTCTGGTTGAATGGCATGTAATGTATTTGAGAAAATCGAGCGTTTGCGTTCCTTATCGATTTCCTTGTAGTAACTATATAAAATATCGACAATGACAAGTACTGGAAATTGCGGTGTAATTGCCGTTCCTTGTTCTAAGGCGTTCTTCATCGCAATCAGCACTAATTCGTCACAATCATGTTGCAGCTCTTCGCTCTTCTTAGAGGTAATCAGAACGGTTTTGGCTCCTTGTTGCTTGGCAATATTCACGGCATTCACAACACTCTCATTGGCCGACACCGTAATTCCAATCACAAGGCAATCCTCATCGACTAACACGCGGTTCATGAGCATCGTATGTAAATCCGTAATCGCCTCGCAAATCATCCCGAGGCGCATAAATCTAAACTTCATCTCCAGCGCTGCTAGGCCTGAACTACCTTGACCGTAGATATACACGCGCTTAGCCTTACTGAGCATGTCACACACATGAATCAGCTGTGCTTCATTGATGAGCGAGAAGGATTTTGTTAAGAGGTCTGCATAATCGTCTAACACAATCTTCGTTAAGTCATTATGCAAGTTTGTCTCTTCTTGCTTCCCTTTTTGATAATCATAAATAAACTGCCTGTATCCTTTATAGCCACACTTTTGAGCAAATCGTGTTAAGGATGGAATCGATACGAATAAACGCTTTGAGACTTCTTGTGCGGATAACGATTCATTTTCCGGAATCACTCCTAGAAAATATTTGGCAATCGTTTTTTCAATCGGTGTCAAAGTATCATAAATCGATTCAATCATCGGTGCTACTTTTTTCTCAAATGACAACATAACCTTTTCCCCTTTGCATTGTTACCTTCATTATAGCACAGGTTCCGGGAAAGATTTTGCCTTTTTTCAAAAAATAAAAGATGGACCGATCTTTGGGACCAGTCCATCTCAAAAGGTGTTTTTACTGACTAGTCGTCTACACCTAAAATTTCGTTAATATTGTTCTTGTAAAGAATTGCTTTCGCACCGTAAATGGCTTGAATACCACCTTTAACATCTAAAACATCTACTGCTCCGATATCTTTCAACGTTGCTTTATTTACTTTTTCAACGTCTTTAACAGATACACGTAAACGAGTGATACAAGCATCTACGTCTTCGATATTTTCTGCTCCACCTAGAGCTTCGATAATACGAACGCTATCTTGTTTCAAGCTGTCGCGTGTTTCAACAACTGGTTTGTCATCTGATTCTAAAGAATCTTCTAAACGACCTGGAGTTGCTACGTTAAATTGAGTGATGAACCATCTGAATACTACATAGTATAGACCACTCCAGATTAAACCAAATGGAATTTGTAATAACCAGTTTGTCTTATCGTTACCTTGTAATACCCCGAATAATGTGAAGTCGATAACCCCACCAGAGAATGTATTACCAATAGAGATATTAAGAATATCTGCGATGAAGAAACTTACCCCATCAAGGAATGCGTGAACAACATATAAAACTGGACTTACGAATAAGAACATGAATTCGATTGGTTCTGTAATACCAGTGATGAATGAAGTTAATGCAACCCCTAAGAATAAACCAGCGTATTTTTTACGACGATCTTTTGGTACACAGTGATACATTGCTAAGCAGGCTGCTGGAAGACCGAACATCATTGTTGAGAAACGACCAGCGAAGAAACGAGTTCCTTCAGTAAATAAACCTACGTGATTTGGATCTGCTAATTGAGCAAAGAAGATTTTTTGTGCCCCTGCAACTGTTTGTCCAGCAACAACTTCAACCCCACCTAATTCAGTAAACCAGAACATTGGATAAATCATATGGTGTAATCCGACTGCACCACATAAACGCATTAAGAATCCATATAAGAATGTACCAATAGGACCTGCTTGTGAGATATATCCACCAGTTGAAACTAATAATTGTTGGAATGGTGGCCATACTACGAAGAAGATAGCTCCAATAAAGATAGATGCAAATGAAGTTACGATTGGTACAAAACGGCTACCACCAAAGAATCCTAGTACTTGTGGCAACTGAATGTTGTTATAACGGTTATGCAACCAAACTGTAATTGCACCTACCACGAGAGCACCAATAACCCCAGTATCAATCGAAGCATCTTTACCCATGTATAATCCTACAAGAGCTTTGATTGTCGCAGTCATTACGATGTAACCAGTCACCCCAGCAAGCGCTGCAGTCCCTTTGTCACGTTTTGCTAAACCGATACATAAGCCCACACAGAGAAGAAGTGAAAGGTTTACAAAAACAACTTCCCCTGCTTGGCTCATTACTTTAAAGATTGCTTGTAATACTTCGTTATTTAATACAGGATATGTGGCTACCGTTACCGGGTTGGATAAAGCTCCACCAATCCCTAATAACAAACCTGCTGCCGGTAAAATGGCAATCGGCAACATAAAGGCCTTCCCAATTTTTTGTAAGACTTTAAACATGTGGTTTTCCCCCTTAACTATAAATCAGTGATGTTTAATGTTTTTCGACTTGTTGAATCGCATCAACAAATTTTTTCGTGATGAGTTGTGGACGAGTAATCGCTGAACCTACAACGACACTATACGCACCTAACTCAAGCACACGTTTCACCTTTTCAGGTGTATCGATATTGCCTTCTGCAATAAGTGGATGTTTAATTCGTTCTAAAACTGTTCTCAAGATTTCAAAGTCATTTTCTTCAATTTTGTCGCCTTTACTTTGTTTTGTATATCCTACTAAAGTACTTCCGATAAAATCAAAACCGAGTTCATCAGCATGAATCATTTCGTCTACTGTAGAACAGTCTGCCATCAATAATTGATCTGGATATTTTGCTCTAATTTCATGATAGAAATCATCAAGCGTTTGTCCATTTGGTCGAGTCGATGTAGTGGCATCCAGAGCAATAATCTCTGGTTTCACTGTCATCAATTCGTCAATTTCTTTCATTGTAGCGGTAATAAAGACGTCGGCATCATCATAATCACGTTTAATAATTCCAATAACTGGTAAATCGACAGCCTCTTTAATCGCTTTGATGTCAATCACTGAATTGGCACGAATTCCTTTCGCTCCTCCTTCCTGTGCAGCAACTGCCATACGAGCCATAATATAATCACTATGTAATGGTTCATGCGGCAATGCTTGGCATGATACAATTAATTGACCTTGTAATCTCATAAACAGCCTCCTTCTATTTTTAGTAAAACCCTTACATTTTTAGTATACTCACCTTAGAAAACATTTTCAATATTACGATTATTTTTAGTAACTACTTTCAGAATCAGGTACAAATCACTGAACTATCACACTTTTATAGAAATTACTTTCATCAAAAAAGCCAATCTTGTAAGAACAAGATTGGCTTTTCGTTACATTTTAATCAGTTGATGCTTGAACGCATAAATCGTTGCTTGCGTTCGGTCCTCTACTCCTAATTTTGAAAGAATATTCGATACGTGCGTTTTCACAGTCTTCAATGTGATAAACAACTCGTCTGCAATTTCTTGGTTGGATTTTCCTTGTGCGATTAAGAGTAACACTTCTAATTCACGCTGCGTTAAATCTTCGTGTAAGAAATGTTGCTGTTTCATTTGAATACGATTCACAAGTTTATCTGTGACTTGTGGCTCAAACACGCCATCACCATTATACGTATCTCGGATGGCTTTAGCGATTTGAGAGGCGGAAGCTGTTTTTAAGATATAGCTCTTTGCTCCGGCGTTGATGGCTGGAAATACTTTCTCATCATCAATAAAGCTCGTTAGGATGATAATTTTCGCTTCTGGCCACTTTTCAAGAATTTCCTTTGTCGCTTCAATTCCATCCATTTCTGGCATCACAAGGTCCATCAAGATAATATCTGGTTTTAAGGACAGGGCTTTTTCTACACCTTCACGGCCATTCTTGGCTTCATCCATCACTTCAATGTCATCTTGCATCGATAGATACGAAGAAACGCCTAGTCGTACCATTTCGTGATCGTCTACTAGTAATACATTAATCATTGTTCATCCTCCATGTGACGACTGAGCGGAATCTTGATTTCAATTGTCGTTCCTTGATTTGGGAAGCTCACAATTCTCACCTGTCCACCGAGCCCTTGCACTCTTTCTTTCATATTATTAATTCCATAGCTTCCTGGAAGAATTTCCTCGCTATTAAATCCAACGCCATTATCCTCTATCTTAAAGAGAACCGTGGAGTCTAGTTGTCGTAAATACACTTCTAAAGTTGTTGCGTGTGAATGACGCAATGTATTCGATAAAAGTTCTTGAGCGATTCTGAAGAGATGGTCTTCGACGCCTTCAGGAAGTTTCACGTCTTCGATATCCCAATGAATCTTCATTTGTACTTTCGTTTGTAATTCGATGAGTAATCCTTCGATACCAGATTTCAACGATTTACTTTCTAGTGAAATTGGGCGTAAGTGAAGAAGCAATGCGCGCATCTCTGATTGTGCTTGAGAGAGAACATGTTCAATCATCTTCAATTGTTTTTGTTCCTTCTCATCAAACTTGTCGGCACGTTCGTTTAAGGCAGAAATCATCATCATCGCCGCAAAGAGCTGCTGGCTTACAGAATCATGTAATTCGCGAGCGATACGGCGTCTCTCTTCTTGAATGACTTGTTCTTTTGTTTCAGTTCCTAAGAACTGTGGCTTGCTTCCCAATTGCTGTACTTCTAATGATAATTTTTCTAATCGCTCTGAAAGTGCAGCTGTTTGTTCGTAGAAATCATTTAAGTCTACAACCGTTGCTTCCATAATCCAATTTGGGCTATCTTCTTCTTTTACAAGTCTATGCTTGGCCTTTTGAATCATGAGTAACTGCTCACCGATTTTACGCTCAGCTTGACGATTCAAAATCAACATCGCCGCAGCTGTCACAAAACCAAAGAATAAAATCAATAATAGAAACAGTGTAATCGTACCAAGAATCTCTTGAATACTTAATGTCTCTACTATTTCATAGCGAATCCATCTGCGGAATAGGAATAGGAAAATGGTACTAATAAAGCTGTACACTGCTGAATAAAGCATCCAGCTTTTAACGAGGCGTTGCTTCATGCTTCAATCACCTCAATTTTCCCAGCGACAATCGTTGTATAAATCTTAATCTTCTTCGTGCTACGATTGTATCCTGAACTATATAACTGAATAGATTCATTACTTAAGGCGTATGTTTGTCCCTCAAATTCCACTTGACCGCCAAACGCATGATGGTGAATCATCACTCCTACCCCGTACGGTACTAGAATTCGAACACGGCCAAATCCTTTTCGAATGACGATCACATTTTCCTTGGCAGGAAGAATTGTATTTCCTAAGTCGATAATGGTATCCCCAACAAGCTGTCCTGCATTGATATCATTCCATTCATATGGTTCGTTCCCCACTTCTTGATTTCCAAACCAATCATAGCGATGGATTTCTCCAGGTGACGGTGTATCTTCGTGAGAGTCAACGAAAATATATTCTTGTCGGCCCTTTTTCGAAAACATTCCTGATAAAGAAGCAATCGAGAACGTATCTTTAGTAAAGAATAACAGAAGCAATGCCCCAATCATTCCAAGCCAAATACCCGCAGTAGATAGAAGCGGCAAAATGATAAAGAGTGCCCCAAAGCACATTCCACTATTTCTTAAAAATTTAACACGTCGAAAAACAATAAAACTGAACATTGTAATAGCGACCCCAATTGAAAAGAAGATGAAGAGGCCCAATTTTGAAGTCATTTCAATAGCGGAGACAATCACTCCCATTAATAGTACAATTAGTATTCGTTTCAGTTTATTCATCTTCTCACCTCCGTTACAGGTATTAGTATACCATCTTCTCACGTTCAATCCTATCATGAATTGAAATTCCTTCCATCAGACTTAAGGATGAAATGCAACAAAAAAGAGCTAGGACATTCCCTAGCTCTTCTCTTCATTCAAATGAATCAATTACGCAGATTGAATATCAATAATTCTGATCTTCATTTCTCCGCCTGGTGTTGGAATCACCACTTCTTCATTTAATTTTTTACCAATAATTCCTTTGGCAATTGGAGAGTCATTTGAAATTTTACCTTCAACTGGGTTTGCTTCTGCACTACCCACGATTGTGTAAGTTTCTTCGTCTCCATCTGGTAATTCGATAAACGTAATTTTTCTTCCAAGTGAAACAACATCTTTTTCTACATTGTTATCATCGATGATTTCCGCAAAACGAATCATTTTTTCTAACGTTGAAATACGTCCTTCTACGAAAGCTTGTTCATCCTTAGCTGATTCATATTCAGAGTTTTCAGATAAGTCACCGTAGCTACGAGCAATTTTGATACGCTCCACGATTTCTTTACGTTTAACGACTTTTAATTCTTCTAATTCAGCTTCAAGTTTTGCTTTCCCTTCAAGCGTCATTGGAAATACTTTTTCAGTCATACGATTCTCCCCTATATCGTTTTTTTTAGATTATCTCAATCTACAATGCTAAAACTTTAACATTTTATAACCGAGATTGCAAGTCTTATTTCAAATTTTAATTCGATTTTAAATGTTCATCCCATAAAAAGCCCCTAGGATAAGCTTTCCTAGGGGTTAACAATTTAATTTAAATGAGATAAAATTGAAGCAATTTTTGTAGTCATTAAGTCAATCGCCACTCTGTTTGAACCACCTTCTGGGATAATAATATCCGCAAATTTTTTCGTTGGTTCAATAAATTGGTGATGCATTGGTTTTACAACGGACATATATTGGTTGATGATGGAGTCGAGCGTTCTACCACGTTCTACCATGTCGCGTTTAATACGGCGAATAATACGAATATCATCGTCAGTATCTACATACACCTTGATGTCCATCAAATCACGCAAGCGTTCATCTTCAAGAATTAAAATCCCTTCAATTAAGATGACATCTTTTGGTTCTTGATGGATGGTTTTTTCGCTTCTTGTATGATTTTCGTAATCATATACGGGCTCTTCAATCGATTCAAAATTAATTAATTTATTCATATGTTCAATTAATAAATCTGTATCGAAAGCAAATGGATGGTCATAGTTCGTTTTTAAACGTTCTTCAAACGGCATATGACTTTGATCTTTATAATAGTAGTCTTGATCAATTTTACAAATCGTTAAATCTGGAAAGTTCGCCAAAATTTTACGACTCACACTTGTTTTCCCACTCCCAGAACCACCTGTAACTCCAATGACGATTGGCTTTTTCTTTTCCATGACCTACTCCTTATTATCAATATACTTAGCTTTTAACTCTAAATGTTCCTCATACGTCTTCGCATAATAGATTTCTTTTGTCTTAATATCTGCTAGGAAGTATAAGTAGTCTGTTTTCTCTGGTTCTAACGCTGCTACGATAGAATCCTCACTTGGACTGTTATAAGGTCCAGGCCCTACGCCATAGTTTTGATATAAGTTATATGGAGAATCTACTTCTAAATCTTCTAAAGAAAGAGCTTCTTTATGTTCGCCTAAAGCGTATTGAACAGATACGTCTGTTTGAAGCTTCATATTCTCTTTAATACGGTTATGGAATACACTAGAAATCTTTTTACGATCTTCTAATTTCGTTCCTTCTTTTTCAATTAAAGAAGCTAACGCCATAATTTCTTGTAAAGTATAGTCACTTGCTAAAATCTTATCGTAGTATTTCGACATGACTTCATCTGTTTTAGCAACCATTTCTGTAATCAACATTTGAAGTGTTTTTGAGTCATTCATATCGTATGTCGCTGGGAATAAGTATCCTTCAAGGACATATTTAACTTGGTAGCCATTATACGATTGCGTCAATAATTTCGGGAATTTTTGAACTAAATAACGTAAGAAATCTTCGTCTTGAACTTTTGCCATGAAATCTTCGGCAGAGTATTTTGTTGATTTTTCAACTTCTTTAGCGATATCTCTTCTTCCAGCTCTTTGAGAATATAAGAAATCTAACGCAGCTGAAATGCTAGTGAATAGGTTCATTCCTCTTACAGTTCTAGCATTATCTTTCCAGTTCTTTAATTCTTCTTGAATATTATC
>JABZYY010000032.1:0-4491 GCA_015264885.1 Streptococcus sp.
GGTCTTGGACAAAATCCAGCTCGTCAAGTCGGACTCGGCGCTGGACTGAACCATGCAAGTACTGCCGTTACAGTTAATGAAGTGTGTGGTTCTGGTTTGAAAGCCATTATTTCAGCCGCACAAGCTATTCGACTAGGAGACGCCAAAATCGTTTTAGCCGGTGGTATGGAAAATATGAGTCTTGCGCCGCATTTATTACAACAACGCTTTGCTCCAAAAAATGGCCCTGTGACATTAGTAGACTCTTTATTTAATGATGGATTAACGGACGCATACTCACAAGACGCGATGGGGATTACCGCAGAAAACATCGTTGAAAAATACGGATTTACCCGCGAAGAACAAGACGCTTTCGCTGTGGCTTCTCAACAAAAAGCCGCTAAAGCACAAGCAGAAGGACGTTTCGCTAGCGAAATCACTCCTGTAGCAGTCTTCAATCGTAAAACAAAATCCGACGACTTAAAAGTAACGGATGAATTCATCCGCCCAAACACGACGCTTGAGAGTCTTGCTGGTCTCAAACCTTCCTTCAAAAAAGACGGAACGGTTACAGCAGGAAACGCCTCTGGAATTAACGATGGTGCCGCTTGTGTCATCATGACAACACGTGAATACGCAACTGA
The DNA here is from genome assembly GCA_015264885.1 of Streptococcus sp. Taxonomy (GTDB): domain Bacteria; phylum Bacillota; class Bacilli; order Lactobacillales; family Aerococcaceae; genus Granulicatella. The sequence continues at coordinate 624 of JABZYY010000032.1, forward strand.
GCTTGGCCTTCCAATTCTTGCAACCTTGAAAGGCTATGCCGAAGCTGGTGTCGATCCTTCGATTATGGGAATCGGTCCTGTCCCTGCCATTCAAAAATTAGTGGCGCGTATACGGATTCCGCTTGAAAAAGTGGATGTCTTTGAATTGAACGAGGCATTCGCCGCACAAAGCATGGCGGTCATCAAAGACTTGAAGATTCCAACTGAAAAAGTAAATCCATTTGGTGGTGCCATTGCGCTAGGCCATCCAATCGGTGCTTCTGGTGCTCGTATTGTGGTCACACTGATCAATGCTCTCGACCAACTCGACGGTAAAATCGGTGTCGCTTCCCTCTGTGTAGGCGGCGGCATGGGTGTTGCCATCGCGATTGAACGCGAACAATAGTATAAATAATAAGAGTTGCCCAAAATTCACTTATAAGTGAATTTCGGACAACTCTTATTTTTTTTTACGGTCCACGGAACGAAGAAAGAAATCAATTTCAGGATTACAAAGAATCTGATGGATTCTATAATAGCAGTAACGTGAATCCGCATTAAAACGAATTAAAGGGCGTAGGAATTTATTCCGTACGCCCTTTTTGAGGATTTAAAGGTGAGAGACATCGGCTCGAACCGGTGCAACGTTACAGCTATTATAAAGATATCCGTGAAGATTCGAAGTAATCTTGTAACTTTATTTCTCTTCGTGTTTCTTTTGTTCGTGGCGCTGTTGATAGTAGGCGCGAATCTCTTCGTTTTCTTCAGTAGCACGATAATGGACCTCAAAGCCATTCTTCTTCCAACTTAAAGTCGTCATGAGTTCATCCCATGTTGGTAATTTTAGCTCAGGCATTTCAAACTGCACTAACTCAGACATATCTAACGAGTCTCTCCAAACTTCAAATCGAGTTGAAACGAGTAATAACGCAATACGTGTTAACAATTCACGTTTTTCTTCGTCCATATTCCCTGCTGCCTTCAAGAACTCTTGCACATAATGCATAAACTCTCCGTATAAATCATTCACCGTATCAATTCCAACAGAAAATAGCAGTTCAAAGAACACATTCCAGAACAATTCCAGTTCTTCATCGCTCACCGATTCTGTCCATTTCTTGAATGTTTGATCATTCAACTGACTATTTTTGGTTAATTTTTCCATCTTAATAAATTGACCGTCTTCAATCTCCCAAGTCATCGCGCTATGTTGCATCGCACCGGTGGCATTACTTTTAACAATCACATACGGCACTTCGGATTCTAGCATTAATCCAACAAGTGAATCTTGTGGAATATAACGCATCGCTAATGGCACTATATTTTGATATCCTTTTGTTTCAAGTACAGAACGGTACAATCCAGGAGAATCAAAGCAGAAAATATCGACAATGCGCAGTTGCACGTCTTCTACTTGAGTGGCCGCAGCATAAATGGCTAAGTTACCACCTTTTGAATGTCCTGAGATCATTAAGTCCCCATCCCATAAACTAGCTTGTTTGGCTAAATACTCCTTGGCATCCGTCTGAGCCGCAACAAGTGGTGAATACGTCATTAGGAAGTCTTCCTTCCAGCCAATCAGCGTTTCATCCGTCCCTCTAAACACAACAAGTCTGACACTAGGTTCTACTTCCACCGTGACAGCTGCGAATTGTTTTGTTGTATCTTTATCCCAAACGCTTACCACACCGAAGAATTTCAACGATTGGAAACGAGGTGCTTCCGCAATCACTTGCGATACTTCATGTCGCTCCTCGGTTATCATCATTGGATTCTCGTCGAATAATTCTTGTTTATGTTCCTGCATATACTCGGCGATTTCTTTCACTGTGACAAAATTCTCACCATTTTCATCGCTTGGAACAACTTTTTCAAGTGGTAAATACTCTAATTCCGTTAAAACTAATGCGTCGATTTCAGAAAAGGCTCTTTCTTCAAACGAAACGTGCCCAAACTCTTTAATATAATCCAACATGTTCTTCATACGAAAATCCTCCGTTATTTTGAGTGAGTCCATTACTATTCTACTCTGTCATTATGGCGCTTGCAACTCTTTTTCCTGTGGAGTAAAAAGCCGTCATTTTCTATAGAATTCCCCCATTTTTCGTGCTATACTACTGAAATGAAATTAAGGGGGTTGTTCTATGAAATTAGGATTCGATAGCGAGAAATACCTTGAAGAACAAAGTCAATACATTCTTCAACGAGTAAACGCATATGACAAACTATACTTAGAGTTCGGAGGCAAATTAATCGGTGATTTCCACGCGATGCGCGTATTGCCAGGATTCGATCCAGATGGAAAAATCAAATTACTTCACCGCCTACGCGACCAAGCAGAGATTATTATCTGCGTGTACGCTGGTGATATCGAACAAAATAAAGTTCGCAGTGACCTTGGGATTACTTATGACCAAGATGTTCTTCGCTTAATGGACGACCTTCACTATTGGGACCTTAAAATCAATAGTGTCCTCATTACTCGTTATACAGGCCAACCTGCTGCAACACAATTTAAAAACTCCCTCGAACGTCGCGGCATTAAAGTGTATACGCACGGCTACACAGAAGGTTATCCGATGGACGTTGAAACCATCGTTAGTGACGCAGGATATGGCGCAAATGAATTTATCGAAACGACTCGCCCACTTGTCGTCGTAACAGCTCCTGGTGCCAACAGCGGAAAACTAGCCACATGCTTAAGCCAGCTTTATCACGAAACCAAACGTGGTCGTCGTGCCGGCTATTCTAAATTCGAAACATTCCCTGTATGGAATTTACCATTGAACCACCCTGTCAACGTGGCCTATGAAGCAGCCACTGCAGACTTAGAAGATGTCAACATGATTGATACCTTCCACCTTGCAAAATACGGCGAAACAACCGTGAACTACAACCGAGACATCGAAGCCTTCCCACTTCTCCGTCGTATTTTGACGAAGATTTACGGAGACGCTCCCATCCCTTACAACTCTCCTACAGATATGGGTGTGAACCGTGTCGGATTTGCTATCACTGATGACGAGGTCGTTCGCGAAGCTTCCAACCAAGAAATCATCCGCCGTTACTACGCAGGCCAATGCGACTACAAACGCGGTATCGGAACACTGGAAGCAGCTCAACGTGGCAAGTACATCATGGAAGAAAGTGGACTCTCTCCACAAGACCGTCCAGTTGTAAAAGCCGCTCTTGAAAAAGAAGCCCAAGCAAAAGTTCCAGTAGTAGCCTTACAACTTCCAACTGGCAAAATCATTACAGGAAAACAATCGGATACCATGACAGCCAGCGCAGCCTGCCTACTCAACTGCATTAAAGAATTAGCAAAAATTGGTGACTCCATCCATTTATTACCACCAGTGATTTTAAATGCGATTGGCCAACTCGGAAGCGACGTCTTAAAACACCAACGCCGCTCACTCGATAGTAAAGAAGTACTCATCGCACTCAGCATCTCAGCAGTCACTAACCCTGCCGCAGAAGCTGCCAAAAACCAATTACAAAACTTGCGCCACTTACAAGTACACAGCACTGTCATCCTTCAAAAAGCCGACGAAGAAACCTTCCGAAGCCTAGGAGTAATGGCGACTTGCGAACCACAATTTGCTGGCACAAACCTTTACTACACAAACTAACACTAAGCCCTCTCCACCCGGATGAGGGCTTTTTTATTAGCACAATCATCCTCCCAGCACCCGTCTCAGCACTCACCCTGTTCCCCTAGCTGTCCCTAAGACCTATTCCTCTTTCCAACACCTCTTTCTAGAAGCAGAACTCCAAAAGTCTGCACACTCTCCTTTTTTCAAAAAAATCTTCGTTGCTTTGAAATTCGGCAAAATAAAAGAAGAGGGATTTATCGATAAGCTCAATGAGCCTAAAATCAACGGATTCT
>JABZYY010000032.1:4501-11547 GCA_015264885.1 Streptococcus sp.
ACTCTGGAAATTTATTTCCTAGAGTCACTTTGAAGCTCGGTAGTAGTTGAGACTACAGGCTCAACACGGTACAGCCACTATCACTACTATGAAGATATCCGTTGGATTTAAAGGCGAATTGAACCTTCTCCAATCTCCTCTTCTTTGTTCTCTGCACTCGAATTTCAAAGAAACGAAGTTTCTTTATTCATTTTTCTTTTTATTTTTTTTGCACAAAAAAAATCGAGAGCGTGTCTCGATTTTTCTTAGTTTCTAAAGATCTTGGCTTCTAAAAAGAGGTCGTTGTAAAGCGATAATAGGTCGGTTCCTAAATTCTCGTAAACCTCCATCTTTTCCATCGCTTCCTCACTCGGATAGAAGCTCTCATCCGAAGTAATGTCTTCTGGTAAGAGCGCTAGCGCATCCTTGTTTGGCGTTGCATAACCAACATACTGAGCATTCTTCGCTGCGATTTCCGGACGCAACATGAAATTGATAAACGCATACGCGCCTTCCTTGTTACCAACCGTTTTTGGAATGACGATATTATCAAACCATAAGTTCGTTCCTTCGCTAGGAACCACGTAGGCTAAATCTTCATTCTCACTCAACATTTTAGAAGCTTCACCTGAGAAAGTTACAGCTATGTTTGCTTCTCCTTGAATCATGTATGTCTTCATCTCATCAGCGATGATCGCTTTTGCATTCGGCATCAATGTCTTCAAGAATTTACCAGCTTCTTTAACGATGGCTTCGTCTTTTTCATTAAGAGAATGGCCTTGTGTTTGTAAAGCAATCCCCATCATTTCACGAGCTCCGTCAATAAATAGAATGGAATCTTTTAAATCCGGGTTCCATAAATCGCGCCACTCGCTAATCGTTCCTTCTGGATAAACTTTTTTATTATAAACGATTCCTAATGTTCCCCAGAAATACGGAATGCTATAAGCGTTTTCTGGGTCAAAGGATTGGTGTAAGAAACGTGGGTCGATATGTTCCATCCCTTTGATTTTTGAATAATCTAATTTCTCAAGTAAGCCTTCTTCGACCATTTTATGAATGGTGTACTCACTAGGGATGGCAATATCGTAGTTCGTTCCACCTTGCTTAATCTTTGTAAGCATGGCTTCGTTGGAATCGAACGTTTCATAAATGACTTTATACCCTGTTTCTTGTTCAAATTGTGTAATGAGTTCTGGGTCGATATAGTCTCCCCAGTTATATACGATAATTGTTTGAGGGTCTCCTGCCGTTGCTGTTTCAAAACTCTTACGGAATCCAAACAATACTAGGCAAGAAACTACGATCGTCCCGATTAACATCGTTAGTCGCTTCATAGTGTGACTCCTTTCAACAAGTCACTCTCCGAAGCCTTCCCATTTACTCGTTTTTGTTGGAATTTTTGAATAAAGTAATATCCAATTACAAGTGATAATGAGAATAGGAACATCAATGTACTTAAGGCATTGATTTCTAAGCTGATTCCTTGGCGCGCACGTGAGTAGATTTCAACGGCAATCGTTGAGAATCCATTTCCTGTTACGAAGAATGTCACGGCGAAGTCGTCTAATGAATACGTAAATGCCATAAAGAATCCACTGAGAATTCCTGGTGTAATCGCTGGTAAAACAATGCGTGTTAATACTTGTGAGCTTGTTGCTCCTAAGTCACGAGCCGCTGTAATCATCGATGGGTTCATTTCTGATAATTTTGGTAAAACCATCAATACAACGATTGGAATGTTAAACGCGATATGCGCAAGTAATACCGACATAAAGCCGAGTTTGAATCCAACCACTGTAAAAAGAATTAAAAGGCTGGCACCGATGATAACGTCTGGCGATACCATCAAAATATTGTTAAAGCCTAATAACACTTGTTTGCGACGGTTTGAACGGATGTAATGGATCATGATAGCTCCAAGTGTTCCAATCACTGTCGCGATTAAAGAAGATAAGAGTGCAAGAATTAATGTATCGAGCACAATTCCGATTAAACGGGTGTCGGCAAGAACGGCTTTATAGTGGTCGAGTGTGAAACTCTCGAATCCGTTCATGCTACCAGCACTGTTAAATGAGTAAAAAATCAAGTAGAAAATAGGCGCATATAAGACTACAAATACAAACACTAAGTAAAAATTACTCCACTTACTATTATTTTCTAATTTCATTCTGATACGCCTCCTTTTCTACGGTCTCTTGTAATAAACATTAAAATAATCATCGCTACAATCAATACAACCCCGATTGTAGAACCCATTCCCCAGTTTTGCGTTACTAAGAAATGTTGCTCAACGGCTGTACCAAGTGTAATCACGCGGTTTCCTCCAATCAAACGAGTCAACATGAAGAGTGAGAGCGATGGAATAAATACGGCTTGTACTCCACTGCGCACTCCGTTCATCGATAATGGAACGATGACACGTCTAAACGTATCCCATTTTGTTGCCCCAAGGTCGCGGCTTGCCGCAATGAGAGAACCTGGCAACTCTTCGATAGAGTTGAAGATTGGCAAAATCATAAATGGTAACTCGATATACGCTGCTACCGTTAAGAAACTGAAGTCAGTGAATAGGAATTCTTGTGGCGCCAATCCGAATAATGAAAGGAAGTTGTTCACTGTTCCTGTTTGGCTAAAGATTCCAATAAATGCATAGGCTTTTAATAGTAAGTTTACCCATGTCGGTAAGATGATTAATAAAAGCCATAGTTGTTTATGTTTTGTACGACTTAGGAAAAGTGCTGTTGGATAACTAACGAGTAGCGTTACGAGTGTTACAAGAAATGCGTACCACACTGAGTTGAATGTCATTTCTAAGTAGTTTCCTGACGCGAAATAGTTTGTATAGTTTCCAAGCGTTACTTGACCATTGATGTCGAAGAATGATTTATAGAAAATCATTCCAAGTGGCGTTACTACGAATAATAACAACCAGATAAAGTATGGAATGGAAAATAAGAAACGAGATTGTTTAGTCATTTTCTTCTACCTCGTCTTCGTAGCTTTCTAAACGAGCGTCGAAGTCTTCTTCACTTTCTCCAAAACGCATTACGTGGATATCTTGTGGTTCGAAGTATAAGCCCACTTTTGATCCAACTTCTGCTTTACGAGTTGAGTGAATCATCCATTCGTTGCCATTTTCGTCATAGCAGATGATTTCGTAGTGAACTCCGCGGAATAATTGAGTGTCCACTTCAACCGTTAATTTTCCTTTGTCGATAGACGTTAACGATAAATCTTCTGGACGAATCACGATTTCAACTTTTTCATTTGGACGCATTCCGGCATCGGCACACTCGAACTCTTTACCAACGAATTCTACAAGGTAGTCTTCCTTCATAACCCCATCAACGATATTACTTTCACCGATAAAGTCCGCAACGAAACGGTTGATTGGCTCATCGTAAATATCTACTGGTGTTCCAGATTGAACGATTTCCCCTTTACTCATAACGAAGATTTCATCACTCATCGCTAACGCTTCTTCTTGGTCATGCGTTACGAAGATAAATGTGATTCCTAAACGTTGTTGCAATTCACGAAGTTCATATTGCATGTCTGTACGAAGTTTTAAGTCTAATGCTGACAATGGTTCATCGAGTAGTAGTACTTCTGGTTCATTGACAAGCGCGCGGGCGATGGCTACACGTTGTTGTTGTCCACCAGACATTTGTGAGATTTCACGGTTTTCGTATCCAGATAATTGCACCATTTTTAAAGCGTCTGCCACTTTTTCTTTAATGATGTTTTCTGGAGTTTTCTTTAAGCGTAATCCAAACGCGATATTTTCGAATACATTCATATGTGGGAATAATGCGTAGTCTTGGAAAACAGTGTTCACTTTACGTTTGTTTGGCGGAAGGTTAGTAACGTCTGCCCCGTTTAAAGTCACTTTTCCGTTTGATACATCTGTAAATCCAGCGATAATACGCAAAATCGTTGTTTTACCGCATCCCGAAGGCCCTAGTAATGTATAGAATTTTCCTTTTTCGATTTCGAAGTTGATATTTTTTAATACATGAGTGTCCTCATAAAATTTGTTCACATTCTCAAATGAGATAATTGTGTTGTTTGACATTGCTAGCACCTAACTTTCTTAATTATAAATATGAATCTGTCGCCACGACTAAAACTTTCGATGTTGTCTTACCGGCGTTGCTAATTTGGTGTTTGGCTTTCGCCTCAAAATAGAAGGACTCTCCTTTGGAAACTACTTCAACTTGTTTACCGACTTTGACCTGAATAGAACCTTCGAGCACATACCCAAATGTTTCCGCAAGTGACGGTTGGAACGTCTTGTACGCTCCCCCAACGGCAAACTCTAGAATTACGGGTTCCATCTCATGCTCGTTCGAGTCTGGATTGAGCCACGTGACCGTCGTTTGGTGCTTGGAGTCTTCCATCATCGTCATATCCTCTTCGCGGTAAATCGTGAGCGCCTCTTCTGGCCCCTCATCGAAAAAGTCCGCTGCAGGGCATCCCAACACTTCAAGAATATCAAAGAACGTATCCATTGATGGCGAGCTCAAATCATTCTCTAATTGCGAGATATATCCCTTTGACAAATCTGTTCTCTCTGCTAACTCTTCTTGCGTTAAACCCTTTTGAATACGGAGGGCACGCAGTTGATGACCGATTTCCATTGTCTTCTCCTTTTAAACTAATTGTTTACTAACACAAAGACCATTATACATTAAGTTTAGTAATAGTCAACAAAACAACCTCAAAAAATCGGACTTTTTTGAAAGTTTATTTTTCTGCATGATAGCGCGTTTTTTGTGCTTATTTTTTCTCGTGAAAAAAAGACGAAATTATCATATATGATAATTATCTTTTATGATAATATTGCATCGTTTAAAAAATCAAAATTAAGTTATAAGTTAATTTTGGGTAAACAAAAACAGGACTCGGTATCGAATCCTGTTTTGGTGTCTGCATCTATTTGTTCGGAGTGGTTGGTTGCGTTTCTAACCGCGATGTCTCACATACTATGGAGTTGAACTCGACCTCGCAGAAATGGCGTGCGTTTCCTGAAACATCCGCACGACTCGTCTCGAGTTCTTTGCGTTGTTCCAGTCCAACGTTCCATTTCTGAACGCGATGCCTCGTATCCTAGTTCTTTGCTTTAGGTTTTAAGAAGAAGAAGTTTAAGACGAGTAGCACCACAATCCATACGCCAGGAACGATGAAGCTTTGGGCAGTTAAGGCGAAGTCGTTTTTGACAAAGAAATCCACAAAGTTCCCCATAAATGTATAGTGTGTCACTTTTGATACCGCATCGCTCAACATTGAGAACATCGGTAAGAACGCAATCCCCATCATCGGAATCACACCATTGACTTGCGCTTTTGCTTGCGTATCTGTCAAAGCACCCACTAATAAGTTGAGTAAAATCACACAGATGGCCACACTCGCAACGATTGCACCATATTCCATCCAACGTCCTGAAAGATCCGCTTTAACAATCATTGGGAAACTTACAATCGTAATCAATGCTAAAACTACTGGGTAGAATAAGATTGAGATTAAGTATTCGACTGAGTGAATGCCACTTAAGAAGAGAGTCTTCAAATTTTTCTTTTCCTTTTCTTCAGCAAGCATAATTGTAATCATTGATCCGACAGATAAGCTAAGCGCTAGCGGAATCATCATGAATAGGATTTGGATAGCTGTTTGTGGGTTGCCGTCTTTGTTCATGAAATGGTCGTATGCCAATAACATTCCGTATGGGAATACGATTTGAAATAACATTGCTCCATTGCTTAAAATCATTTGTGTACGTAGCCAAATTAAGGCGCTAATTCTTTTAATCATTTAATTTCTCTCCTGTCAATTGAATAAAGATGTCTTCTAACGTTGGTTCCATTGAGTGAATCAATTCCACTTGCGTCATGTCTTGGTCTTTTAAATCTTCAAAAGCCATCACTTGTTCGCTGTGGTCCATGTATGTCACTTTCACTCGTTTTTCTTTGTTGTATTTTTGAATAATATCTCGTGGTGTTCCGATTTCCACTAAGTCCCCTTGGTTTAGTAGGGAAATGCGATCGCACATCTCTGTCGCTTCGACCATGTCGTGTGTCGTTAGGAAAATCGTTGTGCCCGCTGCTTTTAGTTCTTCCAACAGACGGTGAATCTTCTTAGAAGTCATTGGGTCTAGCCCACTCGTTGGTTCATCTAGGAAGAGTAACTCTGGTCTGTTTAGCAGTGCTCTTGCTAGAAACATTCGTTGACGCATCCCTGTTGAAAGTTTTTCCGCGATTGTTTTCTTACTTTCTAGTAGTCCGACTTGTTCCAGCACTTCATCGACACGGCTATTTGGTAATCCGTAAATCTTCGCGTAGACGATTAAGTTCTTCTCGAGACTTAGTTTTTCGTAGTAACCACTTGAATCTCCTACAAGTCCGATACGTGCTAAGTCTTCAGGAGTAAGGTCCTTTGTGTCTTTCCCGAGGAGCTGTGTTGTTCCTTCGTCAGCTTTTAGTTGGCCAGTTAGGATATTGATGAGGGTTGTTTTCCCTGCTCCACTTGGTCCTAAGAACCCGAAGATTTCTCCTTTTTCGACGTTAAATTGAATTTGATTTAATGCTGTCTTGTTTCCAAAACGCTTTGTAATTTTTTCTACTGTAATCATGTTTGCCTCCATGTGTTGTTCTTGATGATTCTACTTTAACAAAAACGAAGGTCACTCAGTAGGCCCGTCCGTCACGACTCACCATGACAAAAGTCACGATAAAAAATGACGGCAGAATTTGACAGCTTCTATCATAGGATTAGGAAATTTTCCGTTCTTTTCAGAGAATTTCGGAACCCTTTTCATTATTGTTGTAAACGCAATTCTTCCTCTTTACTTTCCTATTTTTTAGAACTATAATGCAGGTAGAGAAAGGGGGTAACGATTATGAACGTACCTACACTAGCATCACAACGTATCTCTCTAAGGCCCTTTCACGAAACTGACATGGAGATTGTTCAGTCATTGCTAACCGACCCACTAGCAACGTCTAATCTTCCATGGGTATCTGCAACGTCTCATTTAAATGCAGAGAACTTTTATACACACCTAATGG
>JABZYY010000033.1:0-4031 GCA_015264885.1 Streptococcus sp.
CCTCTAACCTATTCTCATATATTTTGTATCGACATAATTACTATTATTAAAAAAAACATTGGATAGACTACTAAAAAAAGTAACAGCAACAGTTATCGATTTGATACTTGATTTGATATTTGATTCCAAACTTCTTTTTCACATCCAAATACATCATTACTTACTCATTATAGTTTGTAATTCTAAAAAGATAAATGTTTTTTTATATCTTTATGTTTTTTTCGAAAAATTAAAGAATCAAAAAAAAAGAGTGGCAAAGCCACTCTTTCTTAAAATCCTATTATTCCGCTGTTTGTTCAAAGTGAGCGACTAAGTCGTTAATCACTCCACTTGATACAATCGTATCGATTTGTTTCATCGCATGGTACACGCTATCTGATTTTGAAGAACCGTGTGATTTCACAACTGCTCCTTTAAGACCAAAGAGCACCGCACCCCCGAATTGTGAGTAGTCCAATGTGTTCTTTAATCCGTAGAAGGTGTTTTTCAATAAGAGCGCTCCAAGTTTTCCTTGGATTCCTTGCTCTTTGATGCCTTCTTTTAGAAGTCCCATCATCGCAAGCGCTGTTCCTTCGATGGTCTTGAGGACCGCGTTTCCTGTAAATCCGTCTGTTACAACCACATCCGCAGCACCTGTTAAGATGTCACGAGCTTCCACGTTTCCTACGAAGTTTAAGCTGTCGTCTTCTTTCAAGAGTCCGTAAACTTCTTTTGCGAGTTCGTTCCCTTTTCCTTCTTCAGCTCCATTATTTAATAAGCCGACTGTTGGGTTCTCGTAACCAAGAACGTATTTTGAATAATAACTTCCAAGAATACCGAATTGGTGAACGTTTTTCGGTTTACATTCCGCGTTCGCACCAACGTCCATCATAATAAATTGACGGTTTTCTTTTCCAAGAACAGGCAACACTGGCATTAATCCTGGGCGGTCGATTCCTTTAATACGGCCAACCACTAATAATCCAGCCGTTAGAAGAGCCCCTGTATTTCCGCAAGAGAAGAGCGCATCTGCTTCCCCTTCTTTCACAGCTTTAGCTGCAACGACCATTGAAGCGTCTTTCTTCGAACGAATCGCTTTAACTGGTTCGTCATCAGAGTTGATTTTTTCTGAACAGTGAATCACGCGAATATTTGGAAGGGATTCCTCCAAGCATGCGTTCACTTTTGCTTCGTCTCCATATAATTGAAACTCGACAGTTGGCATTTCCTTTGCTGCAAGGACGACCCCTTGGACGATTTCTTTTGGAGCATTATCTCCACCCATCGCGTCAATTGCAATTCTTACCATTGTTGTTCCTCCTCTTCTAGCCACGTGGCCGTGAAGTTATCCATTGATTTCTTTCGTTGTTTGTTCGATAAATGCCTTCATGCGTTTTGTCTCGGCTCTTTCTCCTGCTGGATCTTCCGAGGCATAAAGGATGGCATCTTTACGTGCTTGTTCTAGTATATCATAATCTCGTATTAAATCGGCAATCTTAAAGTCTGGAATACCGGACTGTTTGATCCCAAATACATCCCCAGAGCCACGGAGCTCCAAGTCTTTTTGACTGAGATAAAATCCGTCCGTCGACTCGCACATAATGCGCATGCGTTCTTTCCCGTTTTCGGTCTTTGGACTCGCCACCAAAATACAGCTTGAGGCATGTTGGCCACGACCGACACGTCCACGTAATTGGTGCAGCTGCGCTAATCCGAAGCGGTCCGCATCTAAAATCACCATCACTGTGGCATTCGGCACGTCCACCCCAACTTCAATCACCGTTGTGGAGACGAGTACTTGTAGCTTGTTGGCTTTAAAGTCCGCCATCACCGCTTCTTTTTCTTCCGCCGGCATCTTCCCGTGTAGGAGTCCCACTTTCACGCGGTCTGAGAAATGCGCTGAAATCATGCGGTAAATCTCTTCGGCGTTTTGCACATCGAGATGTTCCGACTCTTCAATCAGTGGCGAAATCATATACGCTTGTCGCCCTTCTTGAATTTGACGTTCTACGAAATTGAAAATCTGTTCCATTTCCTGCTCGCGAACCCAAGACGTCTTGATTGGCTGACGACCACGAGGGATCTCACTGAGGATAGAAGTATCCATTTCCCCAAAAGCCGTAATCGCAAGCGTTCTAGGAATTGGCGTCGCCGTCATTTGGAGCACGTTCACACCCGCTCCTTTTCCAGCGAGTGCCTGACGCTGTTGCACCCCGAAGCGATGTTGCTCATCGATGACAACAAAGTCCAAGTCTTTAAAGTTCACATCTTGTTGGAATAAGGCATGTGTCCCGATTACAAGGTTCGCCTCTCCACTCTCAATTTGCGCGAGTAACTCTTTTCGCTTCTTCTGCGAACGATTCATACTTCCGGTTAACAACACGGCCTTCAACGGTGTTCCCTGAATCAATTTTTCAATCGTCAGCATATGTTGTTCCGCTAAGATTTCTGTAGGAACCATGAGCGCTGCTTGCTTGCCGGTTAGAGCCGTTGCGACCATAGCAATCGTCGCCACAATCGTCTTCCCACTCCCTACATCCCCTTGCAAGAGACGATTCATCTCATAAGGCGCACGTAGGTCAAAGCAAATCTCATTCACGACTTTCTTTTGCCCATCTGTCAATTCAAACGGCAATGTCTGAATAAAGGCCTTCAACTGAGCATTATCATACAGCACCGCTTGCCCTTTTGTTTGCTGGTGGCGCTTCTGACGCATCCATTGCAAGCGCAGTTGATATAAGAAGAGCTCCTGGTAGACGAGCTGATATTGCGCACTCTGTCTTTCCAGTTCGTCTTTTGGAAAATGCATTGCCCGTACAGCGTCTCTGTGCCCCATCAAGTGGTGCGACGCCGTCAACTCTTCTGGCAATACTTCTGGGATTTTATCTTCATAACGATCCATCGCCGTATGAACGAGTTTCAATATCGTCGCCTGCTTCAACGATTTATTCGTGCGATAAACCGCCTCGACTTGGTCGCCTTCTTCGTCCTCCACGTTTCGGTTCGATAAGATTTTCATGCCCATCAAGGTAGAACGCTTCGCATCCCATTTCCCGTAGATGGCAATCTCTTCGCCCTGAACGACTTTCTCTTTTAAATACGGCTGATTAAAGAACGCAACTTGGATGACTTGCTGGTCAATCGCCATGCGAAACGCCAAACGGTTTTTCTTGAAGCCGTAATAGCTCACAACCGGTTGCGTCGCCACAAGTCCTTTTAGCGTGACTTTCTCTTGGTCCATGATACTTTGCACATCACGAATCTGAATATCTTCATAACGAAACGGAAAATGCGTTAACAAGTCATAGACTGTCTCGATGCCAAGTTCGGCTAATGGTTCTAATCGTTTTGGTCCAACGCCCGGCAAGACTTGCACACTTTGAAAGACTTCATTCATCCAATCACATCCTTTCTACTTTAATAAGTGTAATTCAAGTCCGGTTTAAACGTCAAGGGGAAGGAAAATGAGGGATAAGCGTATTTATCTGCTAAATATTCCTTTCATCCTTTCGGATATCTTCATATTCGCGTGAATAGCGGTACCGGAAGGAGCCTACTGTCTCCTTTCCTCTCGAGCCTCAAACTGATACTAGGAAATTCTTTCCAAGTATCAGTAATTCGCATCGAGTACGCTCGCTATTCATGCGAATATAGAATCCGAAAGGCTTCCCAGGAATATTTCAAGGCACTTCCTTCCCTCATTTTCCTTTCTCTCTCCTTGACCGTTACAGTGCAGGGAGTTTGGATCTGCATTCCACAAAGTGCAGTCTTCCCCTCGTTGAACCTTTCCGCAATAAAAATACTGGGGAGCACCCACTCAGTGCACTAGTTCCCCTTCCGAGGCGAGTGAAGACTCAGAAGCAAGAGAAATTTAGAAAGCGCCAGCTGCTCAGCGAAATCCCCTGATGTGAGCATGAAAACCAACCAGTACACTTACTTATTAATAAGAGAAAAATCGAAAGACGGAGAAACTTACGGATTCTATAATAACAGTAATGGGGAATGGTATTAAATGCGAAAAAGCTGGAGTTAGGAATTTATTCCTTACTCCA